>CAZORS010000266.1:0-6471 GCA_964582025.1 uncultured Pirellulaceae bacterium
TTCCGTAGCCGCCTCAGGCTCTGAGGCAGTTTTCCGTAGTCGCCTCAGGCCCTGAGTCGTTAGGTTCCGCGACGTTTCGACTGACGGCGTCAGTCGGTTACGGCATTGTATCTGTTCAGTGCATAAAATCCCGCAAGCACGCAAACTCCAATCGCCCAACTCACGTACCAGAGTAAATGCGAATTGTATTGGTACACTGCGGTCCCAATGATCGGCGCAAGCATTCCAGCGGTCGAGTACATCATGGAGTACCAACTCATGTACATGCCTTGATCACGGCCGATGGATCGTTTGGCGACGAAGCCTGATCCCAGCGGGAACATGAACATTTCGCCGAAAGTGATCACCGTCATTGAGATGGCGCAAAACCAGAACGCCGAACCAAATGGCAATAAACCAAATCCGGCGCACGCCAAGAAGCTTCCCCAACCTATCGTTCGCAGCAGTGAAAACCGGCGGACCCAATTTAGCAACAGCATTTCGAAGACGACAATGATCAGTGTGTTTACACTGAACATCAAACCAATCATCGGCTTTGAAAGAAGATAGTGATCTTCAAGGTACTTCGGATACGTTGCGTGAAACTGAAAGAAGACGAGGCTCACTGCCAACATCAGCGACAAGAACAGCACAAACCGAAAGTCCTTTAGTGGTGAACCCCGAACAACGTTTTCTTCTGCGAGTTTTTGTTTCGCGGCCGCGTCCTGATTTTTCGCGTACTTTCGAAAGCCAAAATGCCACAGCAGGATAATTGCTCCGAAGCCAGTCGTAATTCCGTCGGCAACGAATAGCCAAACGTAGTCAATGTTTGCGAGGACTCCACCAACTGCTGGGCCAATGGAAAACCCAAGATTGACAGCCATGCGTTGCAATCCGAATGCCCGAGTATGCAATTCCGTTTCGGTAAACTGGGCGACGGCAACACCATTGGCTGGTCGCACGGATTCCGAAGTTACGCTGAACAGATAGACAATCAGCGCCACGCCCCACCACGAACTAAACAGTGGAACCAAAAGGAAACACGGAACGGCGAGCAGCAGTCCGAGAATTTGTGTTCGAATCGCTCCCAGTGGCTTGACCAATTTTCCGCCCAGCCACGACCCCGTCATCGAACCGAGGCCCCAAAAACTGAAAATGGTTCCCGATTCGAACATCGTGAAACCAAGCTCATTGGTCAGATACAGCGTCATGAACGCCAGAACCATTGCCCCGCAGCGGTTAACAAACAACGCCAGCGAAAGGATCCAAACTTCTTTCGGAAGTCCGCCGTAAGCATCTCGATAGGCACTAGCAATCGAGCGAACCATTGCGATGACTTTCCGGCTATTTGGTTTGAGAAGGGAATAGAACTGGACGGACAAGTTTGCCAGGTTCAGGTTCGCTAAAAGCTGGCTCGCGTATGTCGCCAATGCGAGCCTTCGATTATCCTGTCTGAGTCTAAACTTCGAACTGAAATGGTACCCATGAGCAACGACAATCCATTTTCATCGCCAGGCCCAATTAGCAAAAGCGGTGCACGCCCAGAGATCACGTTGCGAGTCATCATTCTCGGCTTGATCCTTTCGGTCGTGATGGGAGCTGCCAATGTCTACGTTGGGCTCAAAGCCGGAATGACCGTTTCGGCTTCGATTCCGGCGGCCGTGATGGCGATGCTGCTGTTTCGATTGCTGTTTAAGAACTCATCCATCCTCGAAGCCAACCAAGTTCAGACCTGTGCTTCGGCGGGCGAATCGCTTGCGGCGGGAATCATCTTCACGATGCCGGCGATGATTTTGATTGGGTATTGGGAGAGTTTCGATTTCTGGACGATCACGATAGTTGCTTTCACGGGAGGACTGCTCGGGATCCTGTTCATGATTCCAATGCGAAAAGTTTTCGTTGTCGACAATGACGAATTGAAGTATCCCGAAGGCATCGCTTGTGCGGCAGTGTTGCAGGCTGGAGAAGATGGAGCCGACGATGGTGCGGCTCAGAGCTTGATCGCTGGGGGAATTCTCGGTGGACTGTTCAAGTTCGTCGGCGGATTTCTGGCTTTGCTGAGCAGTAGCCTCGAAACAGCATCCATTTCCGGATCAAGAATATTTTACTTTGGAGGCGACCTGTCTCCGATGTTGGTCGCCGTTGGATTGATCGTGCGCCTCAACGTTGCGGTTTTGATTTTCATTGGTGGTGCCATTGCATGGCTGATCGCGATCCCACTGATCGGTGGAGGCAAGCCAGAACTAATTGGATTGGAAGACCCTGAACTAGCCAAAAGCGCGGTCGATCAAGCGTATGGAATTTGGAATGCAAAAATTCGCTACTTTGGTGTCGGCGCTATGGTTGTTGGTGGATTCGCATCACTTATTTCGGTGCGGCATGGATTGATGGCTGCGATCAAGCATATGACATCCGGCGGTGCTGCAGACAAGAACGATGAATCGCGCGACATTCCCACGCTTGTCATTTTTGCTTTGGGACTGCTCTGTGTTGGCTTGCTGGCAATGGTCAACTACTGGTTTACCAGCAACGCAGGAATCACAACTCTGTCGACGATCGTCATGCTTGTGATGGGTTTCTTTTTCACAGCAGTCGCCAGCTACATCGTTGGACTTGTTGGTAACTCCAACAGCCCGGTATCTGGAATGACGATAACGGCGGTTTTGGTTGCCGGCGCGATGCTGTGGCTGTTCAACTATTCTGGCACCGAAGGCATGGTTGCCACCTTGGGGATTGCCGCCATTGTATGCTGCATCGCGTGTACCAGTGGCGATGTTTGCAACGACCTTAAGACAGGATCCATCGTCGGAGCGTCTCCGTTTCGCCAACAGATTATGCAGATTCTGGGCGTCTTCGTCGCCGCATTTGTGATGGCTCCGATCCTGACGCTGCTTCACGAAAACACAGCTGACGGATTAGGCATCGGCGGCCGCGAACTTCCAGCTCCGCAGGCAGGCCTGTTTGCCAGTCTTGCTGAAGGCTTTTTCGGCGACGGTAATATTCCGTGGGATATGGTGATTTATGGAGCGATTCTGGGCGTCGCGATTTTGGGTATCGACGAGTACCTTAAGCGTAGTGGAGCAAAATTCCGTGCTTACCTGATGCCGATTGCGGTAGGAATGTATCTGCCGTTCGGGTTGGCAACTCCGATCTTGATCGGTGGACTCATTGCATGGTTTTACACTCGTGGCAAACCGGAAGAAGAACACGAGTCAACGCTGCACCGGGGAGTGCTGTTTGCATCCGGTGTCATTGCTGGTGAAGCTTTAACGGCGGTTGGAATTGCTGCGTTTGCTGCATTTGGCATGAAGGCTCTTGATCTGGGGCAAAGCCCGGAAACAACCAATATGCTGTCTATCGCTGCTGCGGTTCTGGCGGTCGTTGCCTTTATTGTCATGAGTCGCCCAAAGAAATAGGCGTCCGTGGAATCAAAAGAAAACAATACTCCATGGAAAGGACGGCTGCTGGTCATCGCCGCAGCAGTGCTCTGGAGCACAAGTGGCTTTTTCGCGAAAGCTCCGATCTTTGCGGATTGGCCGATTGAATCCAGAGGTGTCTCGCTTGCGTTTTGGCGAGCCTTCTTTGCGGCGACGGTATTGGTGCTCTTTGTTCGCAAAGTTCAATGGACGAGGCGGTTGGTGCCGATGGTAGCGACTTTTGCGTTGATGAATTGGACTTACCTGAGTGCCATGGTGTATTGCGAGGCGTCGCTTGCTATCTGGCTACAGTACACCGCGCCGGCGTGGGTGTTTCTGATGTCGTGGCTGTTTTGGAAAGAGAAACCAAAACGCAAAAACTGGATTCTGCTTGGATTCGCCGCTGCGGGCGTTTCGATCATCCTCTTCGCGGAGCTTGCGGGCGCTTCATTTAAGGGCGTGCAATTCGGTTTGGCCTCCGGGATATTTTTCGCCGGAGTCATCGTTTGCATGCGCGGGCTGCGAGACATTGACGCGGCGTGGCTGGTGTTTTTGAATCACGCCGTGACCGTGTTGCTGTTTTCACCTAGCGTGATCAGCAACGAAGCGACTTGGCCTGCGGGATCGCAATGGATTTATCTGTCGATGTTTGGAATCTTTCAAATGGGTTTACCGTACGTGTTGTTCGCCTATGGGCTGAAGTCTATTTCCAGCCACGAAGCCAGCGGTTTGAGTTTGCTAGAGCCAGTTCTTGTTCCGTTGTGGGTGTTTGTCGCTTGGCGAACGGCGGCGGACTATCAGTTTCCGGCGACAACGACGTTGGTAGGAGCGACCCTGATTTTGGTTGGTCTATTGGCGACCATCGAATGGCAATCAAGATCAGGCACAGAAGCGGATCATTGAGTAGACTTGAGCGTACGTGGTTGTGGCTTCCAGCCGTAGCAACCATACCTGAGCTTGCTGCGGCTGGAAGCCGCAACTATGTCCATCCACCCGTACCGGATAATTCAGAAACTATGAGCGACATTGATCCGGCGATCGAAGCGATTCGCCAAGCCGTCAAACTTGCACCTGGGAATGTGGATCTGATTTCACATCTCTGCAATGTCCTGATGGAAAACGGTAAGTACGAAGACGCCGAAAATGAATACCGTGAAGCTCTGCGACAGTTGCCGGCCAGCGAAACGTTGCAACTTGGTCTGGCACGTTGCTATTACTTGCAGTCCAAAAACTCGCACGCGATGTCGATTTTGGAAACGCTCGAATCGCAAAAGCGCATGTTCCCTAAGGCGATGGTGCTGCACGCGAAGCTGCTCTACCGTGATGGGGATGTTTCGTCTGCCGTTGCACGCTACAAAGACGCGATCGATCGCGACGAGGATTGTGCGGACTCAGACTTTGCCAGTTTGTTGGGCGTCGGAGACTGGAGCAGCGAAAGCGAAGAAGTCGTTGACGGAAAGATTCGAGCTGGCTTCGTTGAGCCAGACATGGACTCGCTCGATACCAATGTCGAAAGGCCGAAGATCGGTTTCGCCGACGTTGGCGGGATGGAGTCGGTCAAGGAAGACATTCGCCTGAAGATCATCTATCCGCTTGAACATGCGGAGATGTACGCGGCTTACGGCAAGAAAGTCGGCGGCGGGATTTTGCTCTACGGGGCTCCCGGTTGTGGCAAAACGCATTTGGCTCGCGCGACCGCTGGAGAAGTCAAAGCAACTTTTATCTCAGTCGGCATCAGCGACGTGCTGGACATGTGGATCGGCAACAGCGAGCGAAACCTCAGCGAGATCTTTGATCGGGCTCGGGCCAACACGCCCTGCGTTTTGTTTTTCGATGAAGTTGATGCCCTTGGTGCAAGTCGTTCTGACATGCGGCAGAGTGCGGGGCGACATTTGATTAACCAGTTTCTCTCTGAGATGGATGGGGTCGAGAAATCAAACGATGGTGTTCTTGTGATCGGAGCAACGAATGCTCCTTGGCATATCGATACGGCGTTTCGTCGACCGGGCCGATTCGATCAGGTGATCTTTGTTCCTCCGCCGGATGGTGCTGCTCGAGCGGAGATTTTGGGAATGCATCTGGCCGGTAAGCCGCAGGAAGAGAAATTGGATCTGGGGAAAGTTGCCGCTAAGCTGGCTGACTTTTCCGGGGCGGATTTGAAAGCGATTGTTGATCGCACGGTGGAAGGAAAACTCCAGGATGCCATCAAGTCCGGGCGGCCTTCTCCGATTTCGACGAAGGATTTAATCGCGACCGCCAAACGTGCGACCGCGACGACTCGCGAGTGGTTTGCAACAGCGCGGAATCATGCGGTCTACTCGAACCAGGGTGGAACGTATGATGACATTTTGAAGTATTTGAAAATCAAGAAGTAGATTGAGTACAAATGCGAAATGGCAGGTTGAAAACCTGCCCCACGTCATGAAAAACAAGAATCCATGGATCCTCTACACCAACGAGCACAACTCTTAATCAACCAGAACCGGTTCGACATTGCTGAACAGGAACTCGGTTCGATTTTGGCTAAAAATCCGCAAGATGCGATTGCTCATCTGCTGATCTCGATTTGCTACAAGCACACCAAGCGATATCGCGAAGCGACCGATTCGACTCAGCAAGCGATTGCACTTCAGCCGGACAATCCGAGATGTCACCTAATGTTGGCGTCTGTTTTTCTGATACGAAACCGATATGACGAAGCAGAGGACGCGGCGCAAGAAGCATTGCGACTCGATCCCTACGACGATGATATTTACGCGCTGTTGGCTCAGTTGAAATACGCGCAAAAGGACTGGGAGGCATCACTTGCTTACGCGAAACAAGGTTTGGAGATCGATCCGGATCAGCCGACTTGTCAGAGCCTCAGATCGTTGGCGCTGGAGCGGCTTGGTCGAACGGATGTCGCAGTGGCGACCTCCAAGGAAGCATTGTCTCGAAACCCGGACGATTCGTATTCTCATGCGACGCATGCTTGGGCGTTGCTCAACAATGGAAACCATAAAGAAGCTCAGGAAGGATTTCGCGAAGCACTGCGGCTTGATCCAACGAACGAGTTTGCCAAACAGGGAATGATTCA
>CAZORS010000267.1:0-6396 GCA_964582025.1 uncultured Pirellulaceae bacterium
CAATTCTTCATCGCCATGGAGTTGATGAACGGCGGCACGCTGAAAGATGTCATCGAAGAAGAAGGTCCACTCGAAGTTGCACGAGCAGTGGACTTCATGATTGAGGCGATCGATGGTCTGGCTGTGGCACACCAAGTCGGGATCGTACATCGTGACTTCAAACCATCGAATTGTTTTGTGGACGATGACGGTCGCGCTAAAGTCGGTGACTTCGGTTTGGCGAAAAACTTTTTTGGCGACGTAGCGCTGACTCAAACAGGAACCTTCGTCGGTACGCCTCAGTTTGCTGCGCCAGAACAACTGCGTGCCGGACATGTCGACGCCAGAACTGACATCTATGCGGTAGGCGGGACTCTATTTTATCTTTTGACTGGTCGAGCACCTTTTGTTGGCGACGCGGCGCAAGTGATTTCCGGGATCGCGGCGGAACAGGCTCCTAACATCAAATCGATCTCTGAACACATTCCTGAAAAACTTGCCTCCCTGGTTGCGGCGATGCTAGAAAAGGATCCGGCCCGGCGCCCCAGTAGCCTCGAAGAGATCCGCGTTGCTCTGCTTCCGTTCTCGTCACTAGGAGCCGTTGCGCCAGACAATGGACAACGGATGGCGGCCTTCTTCATCGACATGTTCCTTTTCGGATTCGTTGGATTTGGAATCTCAATGGTCGTTAGCCCTTTGGCGGTCATGATTGATCCAGACAGCGTCAATCAGATGATTTTGATCACCAATTTCATTGCGATGCTTGGTTGGTTCGCGATCCAAGAGTACGTTAGCGGGACGACCATCGGAAAATGGTTGTTCAAAATGCGAGTTACCAATGAACAGAATGATTCGCCCAGACTTTGGCAGGCCGTCGTCAGGCCGTTTTTGATTCCAGGTGTACGGACGCTTGTGTTGACAATTTCGATGATTTGGCTGAGTGCACCCAACAGCGGTTCAATGGATGTGCAACATCTTCTCAGCATCGGTTTGGTCCAATTGTTTTCGATGCTTGCGTGGATTCCCTGTCTGCTGTTGATGCTGACAGCGCGAGCTGCCAACGGTTATCGTGGCGTTCACGACTTGTTGACTGGAACACGCGTTGTGCGGCTTTCCAGTTCGCTGGATTCCAACATTCCAAAAGACGTTGCCGTGACGACGCCGCTGACAATCGATGATGCGGATTCAATCACCAAAAAGATCGAGCCTTTTCGTACCCTAGGACAGTTTGGCAGCTGCGAAAATTCCAGTGAACGAGTCCTCGTTGGAGAAGATCCGGAGTTGGATCGAAAAGTCTGGATTTACGAATCGAAAGATCCAGCGCCGCCACTTTCTCGCGCTACGATTCGTCCGACGCGACAGCGAATCATTGCTTCGCGGAAAGATGACTCTTGTGATCCGCCTCTGAACTATTTCATCGCCGAGTGCACCGAAGGCATGCCGCTTGCCCGATATGTTGAATCATCGGATCCGATTTCGTGGACAGTTTTTCGCCCTCTGCTTCGTGAGCTTGCCGCGGAACTGGGTCGATCGAATCACGAAAATTCATTGCCAGAGAATCTCACTGAGGACAATGTTTGGCTTGACCGAAGTGGCCGCTTGAAGCTGGTTGAAATTTCGGTGGAAAACAACAGCGGAACGAGTAAGCCGGCGCGTGAAGTTTTTACGGGAATTGTTCGGAAGATTATCGACAATCATCCTGTACCCGAGAGCATCATTGAACTTTACGAGCAATGGAAAGTACCAGACCAAATTTCTATGGATCAGATTGCTGACACGCTGGATGACATGGTAGATCATCCGTCGAGCTGGACATGGATCGATCGCGTTGGTGTCATTTGCGCTTCGCTGACAGTTGAGTTGTCGATTCTGTTTTTGTTGGGACAAGCATGGCTTTGGCTTTGCATGGCTCAGTTCAGCGTGGGCGTTACTGCTATCTGCGGGACCTTTATTCTTGTTGCCTTGTTGGCCGCTTTTATGACGGGATTCTTTTTCGAAAGCCCAACTTTCTGGTTCCTTGGAATCACGGCTCGAAAACGCGACAAAGTTCTGGAAGCATCGGGTTTTCGATTGGGCATGCGATGTTTAGTAAGCTGGATTCTTCCAGTCCTATTCGTGACTTCGATCCTTGGACTTTTGGCCGCATCGGTCAATCTGCCGCCCGGCGAATTTCCAACGGAAGTTTTAGTCATGTCATTAGTTTGGATGGTGGTCACGTTGACGATGTTGGCGGTGACGTTGTTCAATCTTGCAAAGCCAGATCGTGGCGTCGCTGATTTGCTTTGTGGTACTTCGTTGATGAGAAAATAATGAACTGCTCAAATTGTGAATCCATTCTGCTAACGGACGTCTTCAAGACACCCAATCCGATTCGCTGTGCGTCGTGCGGTCATGTTTCGATTCCGCAAACGAAATCGTCCAATCAGGCAAATCGATTCGCGTGGAGAAGTTTCTGGCTAGGCTTAACGTCAATCGTCCTGTTGTGCCTGACCGGTATCCCCGCGATTTGGTACGGCGTTCGCAGTTTGCTACAGATGCGTTTTGTTCGTAGCCAAAAGAACGATCGAAAAGCCGCGATCGTTGGCATCTGCTTGGGCTTACTGTTTGGGTTTATCGGCTCGGGTATCGTCGCGATGATCGGTGCATTTTCACTCATCTTTATGTTTCTGGTCGAAGAAACGAAGGAGCCAGAACGTATTCAGGAGATTCTTGCAAACATTGGAACAATCGACATTCCCGAGGGCTTTCATGCCGTGGAGGCCAAACGCATTGCGAATCAAGTTGAGCGAGTCGATTGGCGAGACAGTTCGAAGCTCGATTCAGCCAATGGCCGAGTTCGATTGGTTAAGGGAGTTGTGGGTGCACAGTTCTCCGAAATCGAGCGAGGGAAGTTGGTGAGCATGGATTTTCATGGCCGCATTGAAGTTGATGAGTCTTCGAGACGAAGCGATAGGCTGTCTTGGATTTTTGCGGGAAAGGAACGAGAAGTCACGCGAACAACGCTGCACGCCAAACAGGGAGACTTCGAGGTAGTACGGTATTCCGTGACAACCATTCCGGATGATGAAAAAGAATTCTCCGCGTTGGCAGTCAGTATCCGAAAGCCGGGAGATTTTACCGAAGCCGACGTGCAGAAGATTTTCGAATCTTACGAACCCAAGTCCGACTAACGTGGAACTACTTCCTTCCAAAGTCCGCCGGGATCTCTCCCCAGAGTTTCGTTTCCCACTTTCGGATCGGATTCTCAACCGGGTTTTCTTTCAGCCACTTCTCGGCTCGGGCAATAATTTGAAACAGCTGCTTATTGGCAACCGTTTGCGTCAGCTTCGTTTTACATTTCTTGCCCTTGACCCAGCTCATCCCGATCCGTGAATCGGAGTAGATCACCCGATCGGTGTGACCTCCATGTTTAAGCAACGCCAACGCATGTACAATCGCTAGGAATTCACCAATGTTGACTGTTCCGTCAGGAAAGGGGCCTTGGTGAAAGAGGTTCACGTTGCTTTCGATTTCAACGCCCTGATACTCAAGCGGTCCCGGGTTGCCCTTGCAGGCGGCATCGACCGCCAACGCTTTGAGGTCAACGCCCATTTCCTTGAGTTCATCCAGCGTTCGCTTTGGCGTTTTCGTTTTTGGCTTCTTTGTTCCATCCGACTTGCCCCAATGTTCGTCGACGGGCTCGGTGTACGCTTTTTCGGCAGCGGCCAAAGTTGGAAACGATTTGTATTTTGATCCTGAAAAACCCGCGATCTGATTTTGGCATTCGGGCCAAGTCTTGTAGACGCCAGGCGCGTGGCCTTCCCAGACGACGTAGAATTTGGGTTTCTTTTTGGCCATGCTGGTTTCGGGAAAATTGCGTTTGGTTTCGCAAATCATAACCCGAAGTTGCATCAAGCCGAAATCAAGTGAGCCGTCTTGGGCGCTAGCCCCGGTTATTGGCAATTCAACCGTGGCTAGTGCCAAAACGGCTCAAAAATTAACATCACCCTCCCTCTGGGAGGGTCGGAGCCTAAGCGACGGGGAGGGCGCGGATGTTGAGGCTATCCAATGACTACCGCTAGTTTTCGCCAGCACTAACAACCGGTTGAACATGTCGATCGCCACACAGAACGACCAGCAAGTTGGACACCATCTGTGCTCGGCTCTTTTCATCCAGTTCGACAATGTTCTCGCCTGACAACTGATCCAGTGCCATCTTCACCATGCCAACGGCACCTTCAACGATTTTGCTTCGAGCCGCAACGACTGCCGAAGCCTGTTGACGCTGAAGCATCGCCGCGGCGATCTCCTGCGAGTAAGCCAAATGACTGATTCGAGCTTCGATGACTTGCACGCCCGCACGATGCAAACGCTCTTGGATATCGTGCTCCAGTTGCTCGGAGACCTCGGTCGTGCTGCCTCGCAACGAGACCTCGTGATCCTCGCTGTCGTAAGGGTGTCGTGTTGCCAAAACTCGCAGAGCCGCCTCGCTTTGTACTCGAACGAAGTCCTCGAAGTCATCGACTTCGAACAACGCTTCCGCAGTATCGACTACTTTCCAAACCACAATCGCCGAAATATCGATTGGGTTGCCATCGCGATCGTTTACTTTCGAAGGACGGCCGGAAGTTCGCGATTTCTGCGCGACGACCGTGCCTGCAGCGTCTTTCTTTTCAGGGGTGAAGATCGAACCGGTTTCGAAGTTCCTTATCCGTAGCGAGATCTTCTTCTTGTTGAAAAACGGATTAACCCAGTAAAAACCAGATTCCTTGATCGTTCCCTTATAGTCGCCGAAAAGTAACAGCACCCTTGCGCTGTTGGGCTGGATCGCGACCAGCCCACAACCGATCAAGAACGCTGCACCGAAAAGAACAATCGCGGGAATGACCAGCAGTCCGCTCTCCGCGCTGACACCTGCGATGAACATAATGACCGACAGTGCCATCAGCCCAAGTGATCCAGCGAGAACGCCCCATCCATTGATCGCTTTGTAAGGCTTTTCCAAAATCGACGGTTTCATCAAATCGTTTTTCATCGCAACTCCAAGACATGTTGTTTATTCGCCCTGTTTTCGTTGAAGGCGAAGCAATCTTGGAAAAATTGCCACTGCGCCTAAAAATCTCGCTAAAACGCAATTCAAATGGGCTCGCGGAAAGCCTCGTCTATTGCGTTGATGGCAATCGCGAGCGGCGATGAAGGGCAAACAGATAAACGCTGACTCCAAGCCAAACAAATACGAAGCCGTAGAATCGAGTCGCATCGACAGGTTCCGCAAAGGCGAAGACACCAAGAATGAATTGTATCGTCGGCCCGACAAACTGAAGCAATCCTACCGTCGAAAGTTTGATGTGCTTGACGGAGATCGCATACAGAATCAATGGCGCGATTGTTAACACTCCGCTGCACAACAACGCCAACGTCAACAAGATCGAGTCCGGAATAATGGTCCCTCCATCGATTGCGAATCTCCAAAGAAGAAACGCGATCGCGGGCAAAAACATAAACCCGGTTTCCATCGTTAGCCCTTCGACCGCAGACAGCTCTGTCTTCTTCTTGATTAGCGCGTATAAAGCGAACGCAACGGCAACCAACAATCCAATCCAAATTTCGCTTTGCGCGGAAAACGTCATGATCGAAACGCCAATCGTCGCCAGCACAACAGCCGTCCATTGAAGATTCGTCAGACGCTCCCGCAGAAACACCACACCCAACAGCACAACCAGCTGCGGACAAATGTAGTAGCCCAAGCTCGCATCAAGCGCATGGTCATTGCTGACTGCCCAAACAAACGTAAGCCAATTGATCCCAATCATGACCGTTGCGAAGATCGCCGTTCGGATCGTTTTTGAATCACCGAAAAGCCGCTGAAGTAGCGTGCTTGAACCAATCGCGGGACGAGCGGCTGATGTCACAACCAACCAAAGGACAAGTGTCGTGAAAGACCAAACAGCCCGATGCGCGACCAAGTCCAGCGGATGGATTACGCCTTGGAACAGCTTGATGTATGCCGGAAAGACGCCCCAGAGAACTTGGGCTCCGATCGCCGTCGCCAGCCCCAGCTTAAGATTGGGAGTTGTTGTTTTTGTGTCTGGAGCGTTCAGCGGATGATTTCTGTTGGTGGTTGGGATTGGGATTGGAGGGAATCGACTCGTTCTTGGCAATCCCTGAACCGACGGTCACAACAGCTCGCGGGCCCGGTTATTTCGCGGTTCGGCTCAATCGCGGTTGTTAAGCGAACCATTTCACCGCAAAGCCCTCAGAATACAAGTCAAGACGGTGTTTGACGGCCTTTCAAAAGCGAGAAATCCGGTCTTGCCTGGTGCAAAATCTTGACCTACACTGTCGCGTCTGATTGAGCGAGAAATTGCTCATTCCACAAGCATTCCCCTGTAGCTCAGTTGGTAGAGCAATGGACTGTTAATCCATTTGTCGCAGGTT
>CAZORS010000268.1:0-6372 GCA_964582025.1 uncultured Pirellulaceae bacterium
ATCGCTCGATACACGGGACGGATACGGCGAATCGCAATCATGCTTAGTAACATGATCGGCGGAATGATTCCCAGTGCAGCAATGGCCAATTTCCAGTTGATGAAAATCAGAATCCCCATCGCCAGCAGCAACCGCAAAATGGCGACTCCCGGAGAAACGACCGCCATTTGCATGAGGCCCGTCGTCTTGTTGATGTCGTCGGTTAGACGTGAAATGATGCCGCCGACTTTCATATCCGACAGCTGATCCAACGGCAGCTTCAGTAATCGTTCAAAAAGTGCCCGACGCAGCGTCAAAATGACCCGGACATTTAACAATCGTTGAAACCAGGCTCGCGTCATGCCGCAAGCTCGCGTTGCGATCACCACGACCAGAAACATTCCGCCAACGATATTCAGTGCCCAGAATTTATCGACGTTAGGTCGGTCGGCCAGCAAAATCTTGTCGATGATGTAGCGACCGAATAGCGGCGACGCGATCTCCAGCACCGCAACGGTGACGGCCAAACCGATCAGCAAAGCCACCATTCTCCAATGCGGCCAAAGTTGGCGAATGTATTGCTTCAGATAGCCGCGACGCTTTTGCTTCTTTTCTTTTTTGGCAGCCGGATCATCAGAGTTGGACTGATCCTCATCGGACTCCTTTTCGTCGTTCTTGTTCTTCTGCTTGAATTCGCCTTTACGGAATTTGTCGACGAATTCCGCAAAGCGGCCTCGAGATGTTGAAATACGGTTCATTTGCAGAAGAGAACAATCAGGAAGTGGAGATCGCTATTCTTGGCATGGTGCCAAGTGTAGGGAACCGCAAATCTCAAACAAATGTTTGCGATACCTATTTCCGACCAAGGCTGCGTTTACCGGCGCCCACGGTTTTAGTCTCAGTGGTGGACTCTCCGCTTAGTCGCGCAGAAGATGAACCTCCAAACACGAATGGCAGCGACGTCAGATATCGCTGCCGATAGGCGAGCAAATCAAAAACGTTGATCGAGCCGTCAGCGCCGAAGTCTAGTGAGTATTCATAGTCCGGAGATCCAACAGTGGTGAGGTAACTTTGGCGGAATGTGAGCAAGTCAAAGATGTTGACGCTTCGATTTCCGTCGGAGTCGCCGTAGAGCGTGTAGAACGCGTCGGCTTCGGTATCGCCGAAGACGAAGTCCTGGCCCATCGGGATTCCGCCTCGCGTGACAAGGTTTCCGGTCAGCGTTACTTGATAGTTTCCGTCAACCAATGCGTTGTTAGAATTGCGCACATGAGATGTAAACTGAATCGTCGCCATCGTTTGATTGTTGACGAACTCATGCGACACGGTAGTTGCAACGGTTTCGAAAGTCTCTGCCGTTTGAGTACTACGCTGTACAACGGTAACGGCTCCCTCTTCAAGGACCACCTCTCCATCGAAGAAAATGGAAATCGACTCGACCGTCGAACGTTGCGGTTCGCCGATGTTTAGCTCGACGTTGGCGACTACTGGAGCAGCAGCGATCGAGAGCTGAACGTCGTCGACATAGACAGCTCCGCCAGCATTATCTTTCTGCTCAAACACGATTGCCAAACGGGCTTCAACAGCTCCTGCGGGCGCGACCGACATGATCTCGTTGTCCAACCATGCATCGTTCTGCGTCGCACTTTCTGCGATTATGATTGAATCAGATGAAATATATTCGCTGGTTCCGAACAGTCCATAGCGTGTGTTGTAGTAATCAATTTTGAAGAAGACCACATTATCCGATCCAGAAATCGAATCCGCCGAACTGATCAGTGATCTTGCGGAGGCAATGATCTCGTCGCCGCCGGTGACAGAAATTCCCTGTTCAATGCCAGAGTAGTTTGTTGTTCCATTGAATTGACCGAATAGTTTCAGTGCTTCGGCACCTTCGTCAATGAACTCATTCCCGCTGCTAACGTTGTTGATTTGGCTCGCGCCGAACTTTGTCCAATGAGCAATCGAACCTCCACTGTCTTCGAAGCCGCCGTTCTCAAATGTCAAAACCGGTGGCGTTGAAGATTTGGTGTACGCATGCACGTAGTCAATCTCGAATTCCTGCGGCCAGACCGTGGAGCCGTCGGGATTGTCCAGAAATGTTCCTCCGATGGCGGTGTTCAAAATCAGCCGCATTTCGCCGACGTCGTTGGATAGAAATCCGTCGACATCGGAATCGCGGACGGTGTAATGATGAACATCATCAACGTAAAATCTGATTTGCGTGGGATCCCATTCGACTGAGTAGGTATGGAAACTGTCGTGATAGTCGACGAGTGAACTGTCTTGAACCGATGTCTGTTCATTGAATACAAAATTGTGCTCAAAATTGCCTCCGCCGTTGACCCCGTAATGGAAAGCGCTGCTGGTGAGGTTCGGCTGATCACCACGATTTTCCATGATGTCGATTTCGCCTTCGCTTGGCCAAGGTGCTGCCGCCGTATCCGACAGTAGCCAGATCGCGGGCCACATGCCTTTGGATGTTGGAAGCTTGGCTCTGATATCCCAGCGACCGTACTTTTGATAGGCTTTGGTTTCGACGAGACCACTGCGATACGGCAAGCCGCGAGACCCAATGTTCTCGCTTAGAATTCGCAAGCTTCCTCCGGAAACGGAAACTTGTCCGGGCAAGTAATCTTGCTGCGAAAAGTTCGTTGGCGAATTCGTATTTCCTGCAGTCCAAATTGTTGAATCGAGTGAATTCGAATCGAAATTATCAAACCAAGCGACGTCATATCCGGAACGCTCTGGCGGTTGCTGCGCATCCAACGTTGTCGCGTTGCAAAAAATGATGCAGGCCAAGGTTGCGGCAGTCAGTCGGACAATTGATAGGATCATTGGACGGCCCATTCGGTGGCAGGAAGGAGAGAAACCAGAGCGAGCGTGCGTGACTTTGGCAGAATTTCTTGCAAGCGGTTTCACATTCAACAATACGTGATTTTCGCAATTTGGGAAGCTAAAAATGACTGATTGAATTTAGACACCGGGCCACACACCGTGCCTGTCGAGTCAATCAATTTGCGAATTTCCTACGTTTGCTGTGCTCACGCCAAGTGTCTCAATAGCGTGATTGCCGTTACATTGGGCTTCTAAATCATTTTCGGAACAGAAATCTCGCCAAAGCCTTGAACAAGAAAACCATTACAATCACTGACATTGCGGAACGAGCCAATGTCTCCAAGAGCACCGTTTCGCGTGTGATCAACAACACAACTCCCGTGCACGAAGAGAAGCGGGAGGCAGTGCTGCAAGCGATGAAAGAGCTAAATTTTGCGCCGAACATCTTTGCGCGTGGGCTGGCCAGCGGTCAGTCTCGCACGATCGGCGTCGTGACGCAGAACATTGGTTCTCCTTTTTATGATGCGATTTCTCAAGGAATACTTTCTCGACTCACAACGTCGGAATACTCGCCAATTTTTGCGGACGGCCGATGGAAAGCTGAAGCCGGAATCGTTGCCGCTGAAACGTTGCTGGGCCGGATGGTTGACGGCCTGATCATTGTCGGCAGTCGACTAACTGAGCAAGATCTCGCCCCTTTGATGAATCGTATTCCGATTTTCTTGGTCGGTCGCGAGATCGATGGGTGGGAAAATAAATGCTTGTTTCTTGACAACGAACAGGCAGGCTATGACGCCACAAAGCACTTGATCGACCTTGGTCATCGACGTATCGCACACATCGCCGGGATCAAGGATCATCAAGATGCCTTTCGCCGCAAGGCCGGCTACATTCGCGCGCTCAAGGAAGCCGAAATCGATGTCGATGAGGCTTTGATTTGCGAAGGTTCATTCGACGGAGAATCGGGTGTGGAAGCGATTGAGAATTTGTTGGAAAAAGGTATCGAATTCTCGGCCGTTTTTGCGGCGAACGATATGACAGCCTACGGTGCCAGACTGTCTCTTTACCGGCGAGGAATTGAAGTCCCCAAAGAAGTTTCGATTATTGGGTTCGATGATCAGGCCGAATCGGCCTTCTTCACACCTCCTCTGACGACCATGCAGCAGCCAGCTCAAGAGATGGGTGTCGCTGCGGCGGATGCAATGTTGCACATGATTTCGGATGAAAACTACAAGCTGCCCCAACTAAAAACCAAAGTCGTGGTTCGAGATTCGACCGGAATTCCCTCGTGAGCCATGACTTGTTTGGGCTCAAATGACCACGATTTTCCGCGATAAGTCACCTCTATTCACTGCGTGTTTTTCGCAGTCTTCCTATTCTTCGCTAGCGAATCAACAGCAACGATATTCTTTCCAAATCGGCCTTGGATACTTGGCTCTGAGTCTCTATACGTTGCGTCGAACTTGGACGAAAAATTTTCGAACGAGTCCAATACGAACAATACTTTGAAGCTCGGCTGCAGTGTATGGGATTGCGGGATCCTCACACACCCTCCCCTTGGGGAAGAGCCTATTGCTTGTTGAGACATAAGGTTTCTGGGTCAACCGTTTCAACGAGTGCTCACGGCTGAGCTTACTGTGCACTGAGGCAGCACTAGCTGCCTCAGTGCCAGGGAACAAGAGCGTTGTCTTTCATACGAAAGGCAGCGTTTTCTTTATGCGCTGGTTGCCGCACATTTCGAGACGCAAAAGCCATACTTGCGGGTTTTGGCGACATAAAAAAGAAACCCTCTCGATTCTCCGACACACCCGACATCCAGATGTGTTAGAAACGTGACAAATGGCACCATCTGCCGCAGCTCTTCCCACACATATTGAAAGGTCATCGCAATGCACAAATTCATTTTGACATTTGCTATTCTCGCCACAGTTTCCATGTCTTCTCTCGCGATCGCTCAGCGACCCGGCGGCGAGGGCGGCCAGCAGGAAGGTGCTCGTCGCGGTGGCGGCGAACGAGGTGAGCGTGGCGGTCGCGGTGGTCGAGGCGGCGGACCGGGTGGCCGAGGAGGTCAGCGTCCTGTGTCTCCGTTGATGACGGCACTCGACGCAGACAAAGATGGAAAACTTTCCGTCGAAGAAATCAAAAATGCTGTAGCGGCGCTCAAGACGCTGGACAAGAACGAAGATGGAGTTCTCGAAGCATCTGAATTAGCATCACCGCGCGGCGGTCAGCGTGGTGGCCCAGGCGGCGGGCGTGGCGGCTTTGGTGGTGACACGAGTGCGATGGTCGATCGATTCATGGAACGCGACACTGACAAAGATGGAAAGCTGTCCAAAGAAGAGGGCGGCGATCGAATGGCTCGAGCCTTCGACACTGGTGATGCAAACAAAGATGGCTTTTTGGACAAAGAAGAAATTGAAACAATGGTTAAGGGTTGGATGAGCGGCGGCGGTGGTCGCGGTGGCCGTGGCGGCGGAGGTGGTCCGAAGTCAAAAGAGAATCGTCCCGCTTTCGATGACAACTAGACAACTCCAGCTCGCCTTTCAACACATTTCAGGACTTTCATATGAAAAACAAATTTCGATGCTGCCTTTGTGTCGCATCCCTTTTTACAGTAGCCGTTTTTTGCCTTAGCGCTGACGCGCAAGACGATTGGCCTCGATTCCGCGGAGCCGGTGGAAGTGGCGTTGCCGAAAGCAGCGTTGCAACCGAATGGAGCCCGGATAAAAACATCCGCTGGAAAACAGAACTTCCGGGTGCGGGTTGCTCTTCGCCTGTCGTCGTGGGCGGCAAGGTTTTTCTGACTTGTTATTCGGGCTATGGCGAGAGTCGTCAAAACATCGGTAACAAGGAAGATCTTGCACGCCACGTTGTTTGCATCGATCAGGAGAGCGGTAAGGAACTGTGGTCGAAAACCATTCCTGTCACCGAAGAAGAGGATGACTTTAGTGGAATCGGAGTGACGGCTCATGGATACGCTTCGCACACTCCCGTTTGCGACGGCGAAAACCTTTTCGTCTTCCTTGGCAAGAGCGGCATCTACGCTTACGACCTCGACGGTAAGGAACTTTGGAATAAGAAAGTCGGTGAAGGGTCGGATTCAAAGAGATGGGGCTCCGCTGCCAGCCCTGTCGTTTGTGATGACCTTGTGATTGTTCCGGCACTTGCTGAAAGTCGCTCCGTGTACGGTTTGGACAAGAAGACCGGTGAGCAACGTTGGGTTTGCGAATCGGATGCTCTTGATAATACGTGGTCGACTCCGACCGTAGTTGATGTGGAAGGTGGCCGGCAGGACATCGTGATTGGTGTGCCAGACGAGTTGTGGGCCCTGAATCCAAAAACTGGGAAGCTGGTTTGGGTTGCATCTGGTGTTGGCGGTGAGCAAACTGGATTTTACACGAGCCCGATGGTTAACGATGGCGTGATCTACGCTTCTGTTGGTGGTCGCAGCGGTGGCGGTAGCGTCGCGGTTCGCTCTGGCGGCAAGAAAGACGTGACCGATTCTCATGTTACGTGGAATGATTCGAAAACGAGTTCCAGCTTCGCAAGTCCGGT
>CAZORS010000269.1:0-6288 GCA_964582025.1 uncultured Pirellulaceae bacterium
TCAAACAGCTCGATCACTTCACGTGCCAAACTTTCCGTCCGCGCGACGACAAATGGCTCGGCCTTGAACAGATCCAATTCTTCGCCACTGAAATTCACGAACACGCCACCTGCTTCCTGAAGCACCAACCGCGGCGCGGCAATGTCCCAAGCGGCCTGTTTCACATGTGCTTCTGCGTTGTCATGAATGGCAACCGACAACGACGAAATTGACTCGGCGATTCGAACGGCCACGCCCGAGTGTGGTGGATTGGTGGTTACCAGTCGAGCTCCGTACTTTGAACGCAAACGCTGACGCATGCTGGAGAATAACTCGGTCTCCAACGAATTGTCGGCATACTGGTTCATCTCCACCCACGATTCGAGCAACGTCATCGGCTCGTCGCTAACAATCAGCCGCTTGCCGTCTTTCCAAGCTCCGCGACCTTTGGCGGCGTAGAACCACTCGCCGGTCAACGGAAAGTACACGACGCTGCTGGTCGTCGTTGCGCCTTGCTGTCGATTGATCAGCACGGAAGGATACTGTGGGCCAGCTTGCGTCAGAAATGCGCTGGTTGCATCAAGCGGATCGACGATCCAAAAATCAGAAACTCCCTCGCCGATCGTAGGAGATGACTCCTCTGAGAGAATGGCAAGGTCGGAATGTTGTTTCAGCACTTTTGCGATCGCGACGTCCGCATCTTGATCGACTTTGGATACCAAGTCTCCAACGCCTTTCAATTCAACATCGTGCATTTTTCCGGAGCCATCACAGATGATTTGGCCCGCAGCAGCGGCGGCTTCGATGGCGATTCCGAGATCAGGATCGATCTCGCGTGCAAGATTGAGAATTGAATCAAAATTCATTGGTGCGTCGTTATTTGAGGCAAAATAAAGTTGCGAAATCCCATTGTTAGTTGTCGCAGCAATTTTGGCGACAGTGGTTCTCAAAAAGTCTTAATCAAGTGTCTGATTTGCAAAGAACTGCATTTTCCCCGAAGGATATGAGATAAAAGCGCGAGCTTATGGAACGAATCCGGTCAATGCGCTAGACTCAAGGCGTCATCAGCTCCATTTGGGGGTTGGTATCGTGAATTTATGAAAGAGTAATCAATGGATGCAATCAGACTTCTCAGCGGACTTTTAGGTAACAAGTCACTTTCTTCGGGTCTTGGCGGAAAGCTTCTTGGCGGCCTGCTGGGCGGTGGCGGAGGATCAACTGGAGGCGGTGGCCTCGGTAGTGTTCTTGGCAGCGTGCTTGGCGGTGGTGGCGGACAGCAAGCCGCTTCTGGCGGTGGAATTGGCGGACTTCTTGGCGGCCTGCTCGGTGGCGGCGGGGGAGCTCCAGCCCAATCAGGTGGCGGTGGAATTAGCGACCTTCTGGGCGCAGTGCTCGGCGGTGGCGGCAAAGCACCTGAAGTTCCACCCGAACAAAAAGCAGCTGCTAACGATCAGGCAACTGTGCTGATTCGAGCGATGGTTAACGCCGCAAAATCTGATGGTCGCATCGACCAGACAGAGCAAGACAACATCGTGAGTAAACTTGGCGAAGAAGTGTCAGAAGCAGAGGTTGAGTTCCTTCGTCAGGAATTTGCGGCTCCATTGGATGTTGCCGGATTTGCGAGAAGCGTTCCCAATGGACTTGAGCAACAGGTTTATTTCCTTTCTCTGACTTCGATCGAACTCGATACGCAGAATGAAGCGAAGTATCTCGGCGAGCTTGCTCAATCATTGAAGCTTGATCCGAACGTCTGCAACCAGATTCATGATCAAGTTAGCGCTCCAAGAATCTTTGGATAAACAAACGTCGAACAAGCCGATAATACACCCGATGAATGCGTTAAACGACGCGACTTCGTCGGGTGTTTTTTTCTGGATTTTCCGTGACGCCTAAGCGATGCCGCATAAGGCGATCAATGCGGGGATGCGCCGAGGGTGGAATCCGGATGGGGATGCGAGGTAGACTTTTTCTTCGGTGCCACGAAAGCGACGCTTGTAGTTTGCGTGTCCCAGCATGTTGTAGGCCCGACGATTGACCATCGGTGACTGGAAGCTTCGCTGGAACATCCAACGTAGCCAACTGCTTTCAGAAAAGCCGCTTGGTTCAATCCACGCGCAAGGTGAAAGCCCCAGCTTCAGTTTCCCAATGCCTTCGCTTTGGAGTTTCTCGATGATCGACTTCATGATCGCTTGCTCGCTATAAATTGGAGCGTCCGGCATGCGGCGTTTAATGGAAGTCACGTAGCCGCTGATTTTGCCGTCGGCGAATAACGGATCCAGAAAAACGAAAGCGATAATCTTTCCGTCGGGATCATACAGGAAGAACTTTCGCACGTTTGGTTCGTCTTCGAGCACGATCGGACGATTCAGGAATCGCACTTCCTTGCGTTTGACAGTTCGCGTCTTTCGCCACGCTTCAGATACGGCCTCCACATCGGTGTCGCTTACTTCCGCGAAGGTACATTCGCGAACGGCAAAGCCGCGTCGTTTGGTCCAGTTGTCCGCATATCGTAACCATTCTTTTTGCTTGCCTTTGAAATCGTATGCGGACAGATCGATGGTGGTGTCCAAGCCGATTTCGTTAATTCGATAGTCGTGCTTGGCGAGGACATCGGCTGTCGCGCGAGATATCTGAACGAAGGACGGTCGGCGATGCTGAGCGATAAAGTCTCCCAGCAACGAACTGATCCGATCCGCATGGCAAACTGGATCTCCGAGAGCAATCGTTTGATTCCAGCGAGTTCGAAACGCGATGAAGCCTTCTTGGTCGCCGAAGTGAGACAGCAACGGTTGAACGACGGTCGACCAAGCCATCGAGAAATCGCCGTGTTGTTCGAAGGCGGCGATACGATCATCCAACAATACGTCGGACTCAATCGTATCCATTTCGCGAGCCCACTGACTTTGAGTGACTTCACGACGCTTTCGTTTTCGCTCGGCGCGTGACAGGCGTTTCTTGCGACCGAGTTCAGATTTTGAGTTGGCGACGGACACGTGTTGTCTCGGCTGGGGGTGCGACCTTTGGCTGCAGTTTAGGAGGTTTGAGTGCTGTCACCAACGCCGATTTAAATGCAATCCGTTCAATGAAGACTCGAAAATCTGATTGAGCGCGAAACGTGGAACGGTGGTCTCCACCGTTTGCCGCAGATCCACGGTGGAGACCACCGTGCCACATTAAACCAGCGATTTTGAAAAGTACGCCACATCGGCGTGTGGATTCACGTTGTACGGTTCTATTTCGACGAAGCCCAATCGCCTGTAAAGCTGCCCTGCACTTTCGAGTCGCCGCAGCGTATCCAAAATCATCGTTTGGTAACCGCCATCAGTAGCATCGTGGATCGCGGTTTCCATCAGCTTGCGGCCGAGTCCCAATTTGTGAAATTCGGGCCGAACGAATAGTCGTTTGAGCTCGCATGTCGTGTCAGCGATTTTGTAGAACGCGACGCAACCAGCTGGCTGGTTGTTGTGCTCGGCAAGATACAGGCATCCGCCATGCTCAGAGGAGTACTTCCCTGGCAGTGAATCGAGTTCTTCTTCGAACGATTGAAAGCAAAGTGAAATGTCGATGAAGTCTTGATACTCAGAAAAGAGTTTCCGAATCGATTCGAGATCGCTTGCGTCGTTCTGAATTTTTCGAATCACAGCGAACCTTCGCCCTATTCCGTGCCCAAGCAATAAAGATACTCTTGCAATTCGTTTCCGCGACCGAATCCAACGCGAGCGTAGATTTTGTTGTCGACGACCGCAAACGATGCGAAGGAAGAATTACCAAGTTTGTTCTTGGCGACTTTTACGAATTCGTCCGTGCCGGCCTTAATCACCAACGTATTTCCTTTTTCGGAAGTGAAGTAAATGTTCCCATCGACAAGGACAGGAGATGCACTTACCGGAAACTCAAAACGTTGCTTGAAATGTTCTTCCCCCGTTTTCGCGTCCCAACAATAGACAACGCCTTTGTCGCTCAATCCATAAAGCCGTCCATCGTCAACCAGCATGGATTGCTCGTAGAATTTCACAGGCTTGTCCCAGACGAGTTCTCCCGTTTTCGCGTTGATGGCCAGTGTTTGCTGAGCGGGAAATCCTCCGCTGGCGTATACCATGTCGCCATCCCAAACCATCGTTCCACAGCTGACTTGCCATTTCGACGGAACGCTCCAAAGTTCATCGCCCGATTCAGGATCGTATCCGTTGACTTTCGAACCGCCACTGATCAGCAGTTGAGTCCTCCCGGCAACTTCGGCGACGACGGGTGTTGAATAGCTTGAAAACTTGCCGCCTCGGTCGATGCGCCGGACTTCTTTTCCGGTCGAAGGATCAACAACGATAATGGCACATTCTGCATTGGTTTCGTTGGGAACATAGAGCAATCCGTTGTGCAGGATCGGGGTGGAGCCAGAACCAAAGGGGTATTTCGTTTCGAATTTCGCAACATGTCGCTGCCATAAGATTTCGCCGTCCATGTCCAAAGCGGTAAGTTGATTCTGTCCAGTATTGTTGAACAGTGCAAAAACTCTCTGACCGTCGCAGGCAACGGTCGGCGACGCATGCGTGTTCTTTGGGTAAATTTTCGGATTGAAGTTTCCTTTGTTGACAACTTTGTTCCACAGCAGCTTTCCACCATCGCGCTGATAGCACAGCACTGATTGAGTTTCCGCGCCGGCATCTGAAGTAGTTAGGAAGATGCGGTCGTCGACGATGATCGGAGTCGAGTGTCCTCGGCCAGGAATTTCTGAAAACCAGAGAACGTTTTTTGATTCGCTCCAATTCGTGACGGCCTTCTGGCCATCGACAATGCCATTGTTGTTCGGACCTCTCCAAGTAGACCATTGCTTTGATGGTTCGGACTGGGCGACAGCAAGCGAAGGATTTTGTCCCACGATAAAGTATGCAAGAATCAGAAAAATGATGAATTGGATTGAGATGATTTTCATTCGGTTGCCTAAATTTTCATGGATGATCCGTGGCGAATATGGTATCCGAAAGGCGAACTGTTGTCTCGCGATAGCAAAATCGTAGAGTGTGTGGCACCTAACACGCCTGTACATTGGCGGGCCGCGCAATCAAAATCTGGATTCCTGAAACACTGAATGAAAGTCGTCGAAAGTCGAAAAGCCATGCAAGAATCTTCCGTCCGTGAACGTTACGCCGCTGGAGCCCAACAACAGGAAGCCGCACTTTGTTGCCCTGTTGATTACGACCAAAAGTATCTGGAGATCATTCCTGCCGAAGTTATCGAGCGTGACTACGGCTGTGGCGATCCGTCGAAGTATGTCAACGAAGGTGAAACGGTTCTGGACCTTGGTTCGGGTACTGGAAAAATCTGCTTTATCGCTTCCCAAGTTGTTGGCAGCAAAGGTAAAGTCATCGGCGTCGACATGACGGATGCGATGTTGGAAGTCGCCAATCGCAACGAACCGATCGTGGCTGAGCGGACTGGCTATTCCAATGTCGAATTCCGCAAAGGTCGCATTCAAGACTTGGCTTTGGATTTGGAGCAGCTGGAAACGTGGCTCAAAGATCAGCCGGTCGACGATGCGAATGGATTTCTGGCACTCGAGGAGAAAACGCAGCAACTCCGCGAAGCAGAGTCGTTGATCAAGTCGGACAGTATCGATGTGGTCGTCTCCAACTGTGTGTTGAATCTCGTTGGCAACGATGCACGAAAGCAAATGTTCTCTGAAATCTATCGCGTGCTAAATGACGGTGGCCGTGCCGTGATCAGCGACATCGTTTGCGACGAAGACGTCCCTGAAGGCATGCAAAAGGATGAAGAATTGTGGAGCGGTTGTATTTCGGGTGCGTTCCGCGAGGACGCGTTCTTGCAAGCTTTCGAAGACGCGGGCTTCCACGGAGTCGAAATTTTGAAGCTGGACAAGGAGCCGTGGCAAACCGTTCAAGGAATCGAATTTCGATCAATGACCGTGTGTGCTTACAAAGGCAAAGAAGGCCCTTGCATCGAGAAGAATCAAGCCGTGATCTACAAAGGCCCTTTCAAATCAGTGGTCAACGATGACGGACATGCGATGGAACGAGGATTCCGCTACGCCGTTTGCGAGAAGACTTACAACTTGCTCAAGCGAGCTCCCTACCGAGAGATGTTTGAGTTTGTCGATCCGCACGCCGAAGTGACTTCTGATGCAAAGTTGTTCGATTGCAATTCGATCCGGATTCGCGACCCGAAGGAAACCAAAGGCGCGGGATATGTGGAGACGATTCAAATTGGATCGAGCTGCTGTAGTCCCGACGATTCCAGCGGCGGATGCTGCTAGGACGACTTTCAGTTCTCACAATTACAAGCCCGAAGCGCAAG
>CAZORS010000270.1:0-6281 GCA_964582025.1 uncultured Pirellulaceae bacterium
GACTAGGTAGCGCACCGAAACAAGCTTGTTGGTGTATTGATACAAAATCAATGGGCAGAGTCCGCAAAAAAATGCAGCTCCGGAGAAGCCAGCGATCAATTGCCAGAGACTGGAAATTTTGAATCGGTTAAAAATTGCAACACCAAACGCGCCCATCGACAGAAACAGAATCACGTTGGCCAGCAACGCGCTGGTGGTGTGGAAAGAAGATGGGGCGACCAATGCGAGCAGTCGCAGAACCAGTACTTCCAAAGCCAGAACAAATGCACCGGATAGAAACGCAAGAACGAATACTCCTTTACGTCCTAGCGTCCAAGCATTCTGAGAGTCGTTTTTGTCTTCAACCAATTCTGATTCATCAGCTTGGATTCCGACTTCTCGAACGGACTTCGCGAGCCCAAACACCGCAACCGCAATCAAGCAGTTCCCTGCTGCGGCAACCAGCATCGTTCCCTGCACACCAAAAAAGTCGAGCAGTTGCGTCGATGCCAACCAAAGTCCAAAAACGCCTCCCAGCATATTGACTGAATAGATCAGGATTCCAGAGCCTTCGACTTTTCCGCCCAGAACTGTCGAAGCACGAATAAACAGTGGCATCGTCGTGCCCATGGCGATCGCTGGAGGCAACACCACCAACGCGGACAGACATAATTTAAGCAGTTTTCCCGGCCACGAAACGAGGAAGTCTGCTCCTGCGGAGGCGATGATCCAATCGGCCCAAAGGGGAAGAAACATGGCAGGCAGCGAAAGCAAGGCGATCGACAATTCCATGACGCCGAGCCGACGAGCGACGTTCATTTCGCGTTCGGTCCAGTTCGCCGCGAGCCAACCTCCAATGGCTAGACCCAAGAAGAACAGCCCAAGAACTCTTCCGGTTACCCAATCGCTGGCACCGAGTAGATCGATTAGTCGCCGTGTCCAGAGTAGCTCGTGCGAAAGAGCGACCGATCCGCTGATGAAGGCGAGGGCGACAAAAATGAGGCGTATCATCAGGAACAACCAGCCAAAACAAATTCAGTATCAGCGTCTACTGTAAACAAAAAAATCAACTCTGCCGAATTCGACAGAGTTGATTAGTTTTAGCTCTTCATGCCAACAAGGCATCATGACTAGCTTTGGCGTCGACGACGAATGAACATCGCACCAAAAACGCCAGTAAGAAGTACCGCAGATGCAGGCTCTGGAACGGCTTCGACGATGCCAAATGCTCCAAGAGCATCGTCCTCGAATACTGCTTCATCTAGGCCACGGTTGATGATGACCCAAAACGGATCCGAAACCAAATCGATGTCGGCACTGGTTCCAGCGAAGTCGGCTTGAACCTGCAGCAACAATCCATAAGCGCCAACCGTATCACCAGTCAGTTCAAATCCAACGTGCTCGTGGATTCCGCCTGGATCGCCGCTGGCGATGGTGTCGCCGATGCCGAGCAGTTGAGGGTTGTCGCCGCTGGTGATGCTGGCGCCGTTAAGCACCAGATCAGCGGTTGCAGAAGTAAGGTCTTCGCCCACAGTAATTTCGCCAGAGGCTTCCAAAACGCCTGTGCCTGGGTTGAAGTAGTTGACGTAGCCGACTCCCAAATCCGAAATCGAGTCGTCGCCAGCGTTCAGAACGGAAATCCAAATGTTGTCTCCCGGGTTGAACCTGAACAGTTCTCCCATCTCGTCGATGGTCTCAAAGCCAGGCTCATCAGTTTCCCAAGGATCTGACGTCGTTGCTCGCTCAAATTCAGATTCGAAAAACTGGAATCCTTCCGACGACACATTCGGCTGCTCGATCTCGATCGCAGTCGGGTTTGTATGATCGTCGTACCCAAATTCAATGTCTGAGTGTTGTGCGAATGACACAGACGACAGTGTCCCGACCAACAGCAAGGTACACAAAGTTTTAGTCACAATAAAATCTCCAAAATTCAAAAGGTTAAACAGGTTGTTCGATAAACATGTTGTTCAATAAAAGTGAGTCGTTAATGATCGACAGCGTGCCGATCATGACGACGTGGCAAATTGGTTTTTAAAAATCGACAGTACGTCCATCGTTGCAGGACCCCAGTGCCCACCAAACGTCTCTGCTAATGTTGTCGTTGACGAATGCCGTGGAGCAGTCAGCTCGCACGACGTTCACGCCCTGCGGGTGTCGACTGCTGGGTGTCATGACGAAGTCACCTTCAGTCACGCTGGTGTCGTAGTGGCCAATGAGTGTGTTGGGCGTCTTCACGTGAAGGTAAATTGGAGCCGACAATGCATAGCCGGAACTCCAAGATCGCCCAATGAATGCAGATTGGAAGACGTGTGTGTGAGAAGTTGTTATCTGGTCGTCGATGGAAGCAAGTGGCTGAAATCGCTCAAGCACGTGTCGGGAACGCAGTCTTTCATCTCCGTTGCTAACTGCATCCCCGGAGGTGCCGGTTTGGATGAGACGCTCTGAGATCAATGCTGTGTTGGAAGTTCCATCAGTGAGCTGAGCAAAACCACTACGGGAACTGCCATGCCAAGAAACTTTGTTGGCTGGATTAATTAGCGGAATGGCTCCGTTGAAAAGTCCGGGGGCACTTCGTTCACCGTCGAATCCGGTTGCGTAAGAAGGCCAGCCTGAGTTGCCGACGTAATTGCTCGAAGCCGGGTTGGCAGTACCAAAAATTGTGTTGTCGGTGCCAGGTGAATCTGAGGGGCACAGAAAGACATCAACGGGAGTCGCCGCGGCAATTGCATTGGGGTGAGTGTCGCTCATGCGAAAGTCATTCCCGTCACCGTTGCTGATTTTCAAGTTAAACATCTGATGAAGATTGTTTTGTTCCAAATGGGGTAACAGCGGCACTAACCAGCTGTAATAGCCCGAACCAAAACCACCAGATCCATCGGAAGCACCGGGTCCAACTTGGTTTACTGGAAACATTCCAAGAGCTGATTCATAGTTGTGAACGGCAAGCCCAATCTGCCTCATCTTGTTTGCGCATTGAGTTCGCCTAGCAGCGGCACGAACCTGCTGTACGGCAGGCAACAACATGCCGATCAGAATTCCAATGATGGCGATCACAACCAGTAGCTCGACTAGCGTGAATCCGCGTCTTTTTTGATGAGGCTGTGACATTTGTTTTCCTAGAGTTTGAAAGGTTTGAAGGATGGTTCTTCGATTCGCAAAATTGTTTGATCACGAGCGAAGGTTTGACGGCTTTTCTGAGACACAGTACGTGCTCTCAAAAAAGACCGCCGGGGGTAATCTGTTAGTTCCACGGTTGTCGGGCCGCCTGAACGTCGCAGGTACCCGCGACGGCGTTTCGAAAACGATGCACTGCAGAGACAAGATGCCTCAATCAGGAAATCAAGCTAAGCAACAGCCAATACTTGTGGCACGACTCACACTCGTACCAACAATTGCTCGGTCGACACCTTTCACTGTGGCGAGCGTGAGCAGAATGTTGCTTCATTTGATGCATCGGATGTGCGAAAGACAAAGCCTGAGACGCGTTAAGGCTATCGCTGTAACAACGTTGGAGTTCAGAGGCTAAGTCATCTGCTACGAAATTGGCGGACCGCGGGCAATGCTTGGAACGAGCTCAGCAGTCGCTCTGTTCGGTAGTTCAGAAATGAACAGAGAAAACGGAGACTCAATGAGTTCGCTCTCAAAGGAGCCTAAAACAACGTTGTACTCATCGAAGAATTTGCAAAACGCACAGTCATGATCAGGGATGCCGAAACTTCCCAATGGATCAACGGAGTGTGGAGTCGTTCGCGTCTGGAAAGAATGACCTTGGCAACAGCAAGGAGACTCAACCGACGAATCCCCTCTGTCAGCGTGATGGCCGTGAAGGCCAAAGATTGAGGCGTGATGCAGCGAAGGCCCAAAGTTCAAAAGAAGAACTAGGTAGCTCAGAAAAAACCAAGTTTTCAACTTGCTGCTTAGCATTGTAACCAGAATATAGGAAATTCCTGGCGGCCCGACTCGATTAGTATCACCCATGCCTTGCGAAGGTCAATACTAGCAGCTGGAAAATATGTACAAAGATTTAATGGGTTTAAGAAAAAATGCCCATCGAAACGGATTTGTAGTGAGCTTCACAAAAAAACGCCCTGAAGGAGAACAGGGCGTTTTTGGGCTTCAAGCGAAGCTTATTCTGTTGGTTGTCGCAACAATCGGTCGCTTAAAATACGTCCGTGATGAACTGGTGTCCCCAGTGGTAACGACGTGGCTTTGGGTAGTAATTGTGCCACTGCTTGTTGTAGACGGGGATCCGCATTTCTGGTGGATACCGGTGGTACATATTGTCCGCACTTCGGTAGTACTCGTTACCCCAGTAGTTTTGGGGGTACGTAACGTACGGGTAGTGATAGAAACGGCTAAGGTTCTGTGAAGTTTGCCGGGATCCCCAACTGGCTCCATAACCTTTTTCCTGTGCCTGGCTGGTTTGACTTGTGACCAGCGTTAGCGCGATAGCGCATACGGCAACAACGCAAATTCGTCGAATCATGGAGAATTCCTCCGTTGGGACGGCTATGCCGCCTGAAACTGGGTCCTGATATTGGAACGAAATCGGGATCGTTCCACTCAAGACTTCTCTTCGGCGCGCTGGCGTAATTGCATTTAACAGAATATGCATCAATGCCGGCACAATCTGAAGAACAGAGGGAATCAGCACGAAACAGGAGCCGAGCAGTTTGGCTGCGTCGACTTTGAGGCGCGAAGTGCTGGCAATGTGACGGCGTTCTTGGAACTCAATGTCGCTCGGTTCTCCGAACCGAAAGCGGGCGGTTTATTGGCGGTTCGGTTGCCTCGCCGCGGTATCAGTTCGGAGAACTGAGCGACATTGAAGCGACATTGAGCTCGGTTTTCTGAGCCTAAATTGTGTCTGATAACCCGCTGCGAAAATCGGGATGCTTCAACTCGAGCCCAGTTTGCTCAAGGAACTTTCGGTTACTGATTCGCTTGCTGCTTGAGCCACGAGAATTCGGATCGGGAGCGACGTTCGCCCAAGGGATTGGGCCAAGCTCAAACTTGTCGGCGAGGAACTGATAGTACTCTCGCCGCAAAGTTGGATTCGAATCTGAAACCAAAAACGTTTCGTCAACCAAGTTTTGATCCGCTGCGATGCAAACCGCACTCACCGCATCATCGACGTGAATTAGATTTAAGTAGCCCGTCGCAGAAAGTTTGTTCCACTGTTTCGATTCCACCGCAGACTTGGTCGGCACTCGCTCGTTGCCATACAGCCCCGACATTCTCAAAACGGTGGCTCGATCTGAAAAGCGACTGGACTGTAAAAGCTGTTCCGCTTCAAGGCATGCTTTTCCACCATCACGCTGTGGATCAGTCGGCGAAGACTCATCGACCCACTCACCTCCAAAGTCTCCATAAACACCTGTTGAGCTCACGTAAATCAGCTGCCCGATGTCTTCGCTGAGATTTTTGAGAACGTTTTCCAATCCGCCAACGTAAACATGGTGAACGCTATCGTAGCGGCTTCTGTCCATTCCGACGGCGACAACAACGGTGTCAAACGACTGCTGCTGAAGTTGCTCTAGGGAGACTGGATCAGTGGTGTCCAGTATCAAAGGGTGGAGTCCAATATCAGAAAATTCGAGTGAACGCTGTTCGTTTCGTGTGGTGGCGAAAACCGAATCCCCTTGGTTTTGCCAACGAAGAGCCAGCGGCAAACCCAAGAAACCACAGCCAATAACCAGTCTTTTCACGGGTTTTTCCAATCGAATTGCATCAGTTGTAAGGTTTGTTTGTGTTTTAGGTCTCTATTTTTCGGTCTGCGGAGCTGCCAAGCCTCAACCGCGACCTACATTTGAGGACCTCAGCTTTATCGTGTTCTCATGATAAACTGTAAATAGTGAACCACTAGGTTGTTTGATTAACCTCGGAATTTGGATGACACACCGTAAACGTCTTCAGGCTGCATTTCTCTGCTGTTCAGCATTGTTATTCTCTGCAACCTTCTCGCCACTAATCTTCGCGCAACAAGAACCGGATTCGACCGAAGAGGCGACAGTTGATAATGAATTTTCGCTTGATGAAGATTCGATCCTTGGCGAGGTGGACGAAGGCGACGAAATACTTGCTCGGTTGGTCGACAAATCCGAACTCATCGATCTTGAGTTTCTTGGCGAGGGCATTGCACCCAACTCGATCGAGCAACTTAAAGCGATGCAAGCCCACGTCGCGAGTCTCTACGAACGCGTTGAACCAGCCGTTGTCAATATTCGGTCTGGGCTGGGGCAAGGCAGCGGTGTTGTAATAACCAGCGATGGATACATTTTGACCGCGGCTCATGTGATCTC
>CAZORS010000271.1:0-6256 GCA_964582025.1 uncultured Pirellulaceae bacterium
AGACCAGCGTCAGAACATCCTGCACCAGATCGGAAGCATCCGATTGAGCCATCCCTGTTTTCCGAGCCCAGAAAAAAATCAGCGGTGTGTAAATGCGAACGAACTGATGCCACGCATCATTGTCAGGAGTTGCCTGATCCTGAAGTCGAAAAAGAAGGCTTTCGGAGGTAGTTGTCATTTGAGCTGGCGAGGACTTACAGATTGATGCAGACTGATTTGGTTTGCAAATAGTTCTCCAAAGCGGCATGTCCCATTTCGCGACCCCACCCCGATTGCTTGTAGCCTCCAAACGGCAGCGCGGCATCGAAAACGCTGTAGCAGTTCACCCAAACCGTTCCCGCTTTGACGGACTTGGCCAACTTGTGAGCTTTCGAAATGTCACGCGTCCAAATTCCTGCGGCAAGGCCGTAGCTCGTGTCGTTTGCCTGGCCCACTATTTCCTGATCGTTCTTGAATGGCATCGCAGCCACGACAGGACCAAAGATTTCTTCCTGGACGACCGACATTTCTGACGTGGCATTCTTGAGCACCGTTGGCTGAACAAAGTAGCCATCGCGATCGAGAGCCGAACCGCCTGCAGATGCTTCGGCACCGGATTCGAGGCCGGCTTTCAAGTAACCAGTTACGCGGTCGAATTGTTCACGCGAAACAAGCGGTCCCATTTGCGTGGCCGCATCAAAACCGTCGCCGACTTTCATGTTGCTTGCGATTTCGCTGACGCCAGCGACGACTTCATCGTAGATGCCCTGTTGCACGAACAGTCTGGAACCCGCACTGCAAACTTGTCCTTGATTGAAGAAGATCGCATCGGCGGCTCCTGCGATGGCGGTTTCCAAGTCGGCATCGTCGTAGACGACGTTCGGGCTTTTGCCGCCCAGTTCGAGGGTTACCTTCTTCAAGTTTCCTGCGGCGGCCTGAATGATCAGTTTTCCAACTTCGGTGGAGCCCGTAAACGCAACTTTGTCGACTTGATCGTGTGCCGCGATTGCTGCGCCTGCCGTTTCGCCGAAACCGGTGATGATGTTCACCACACCATTTGGAATTCCGGCCTCCTGAATAAGTTCGCCCAAACGGATGGCCGAAAGTGGCGTTTGTTCCGCTGGCTTGAGGACGACGGTGCAACCCGTGGCCAGTGCGGGACCAAGTTTCCACGCCGCCATCAACAAAGGAAAGTTCCATGGAATGATTTGGCCAACCACGCCGACGGGTTCCTTCAACGTAAACGCATGGAAGTCAGCACCGGGCATGTAGGGCACGTTGAGCGGGATTGTGTTGCCTTCAATTTTCGTGGCCCAACCTGCCATGTAGCGAAACATGTCTGCTGCCAGAGCGACGTCGGCGGCTTTTGCGACGCCAAACGGTTTGCCGTTGTCGAGCGTCTCCATTTGGGCGAGCTCATCGGCATTAGCTTCGATCAGATCGCCAATCTTCCAGATTAGGCGACTTCGCTGCGACGCAGTCATGCGAGACCACGGACCTTCATCGAATGCCTTTCGCGCCGCCGCAACAGCGAGTTCAACATCGGCTGCATCGCCTTCGGCAACTTGAGTGACGACCTGATCAGTTGCCGGATTGAAGACGTCGAACGTCTTCCCGCTTTTGGAAGCAACCCATTGACCATCGATCAACAGTTTGCGCGGTGTGCTCAGGAAAGATTCAACGGACGCCAAAAGAGGTGATTCGGTCGTGGTGGACATAGAAAGTTCCTCAAAGAAAGAAGCGTGATCAGTGACGGCAGTTTAGCCAACCGAGAGTTGGCAGGCAAACTCCGCCCTTCGGCTTTCGCTGGCAATTTTGACATCAAGCCACAATTGATCACTGGTGAGTGTAAGTGAATCCGGCATCCAATCTGTTTCAACTTGATCTGTCGACTGTCTTAAAGGAAACTGCAGTTCCTCCTGAGAACTTAATAAGGCAGAACCACCATGAAGTCTCGTACGCAAGCTCGTCGCGATCTGGCCAATTCTTACCAGCGACTGGAACCAAAAAATTTGCTCGCAGGGGATGTTTGCTTTGCATCTTCTTTGTTGTGGACTGAAATTCCTGAAGAAACGGTCACGGCACCTGTCGACCAGATTCATATTCGCGCAACAGAGTTGTCGCTTTTCAATTTGGATGAAAAGAGAATTTCGAGTGTGCTGGACGACGCGCCTCTGGAGATCGATCCTGCAACGATAGACGATTCGGTCACGTTGGTGATTCCAAATCCAGATGGAAGATTCGAAAGCTTCGCCATTGTTGAATCTTCAATCCTCGAACCGGAACTGGCCGCTAGGTTCTCTAACATTAAAACGTATCGCGGACAGGGAATAGAAAATCCGGCTTCCACAATTCGGCTGGACTTCACGGTGCACGGATTTCATGCACAGGTTTTGGCGCCCGACAACGGTGACTACTACATTGATCCGTGGATCCACCAGGAAACTGAAATCTACGCCAGCTATTATTCTCACGATGCGTTGCGGCAGCCGGATTCACAATTTGAGGAAGTTGGAGTTGATAAAAGCCATCTCTTAGAACATGGCATCGACGCAAATGGTGATCTTGCTGACTATGAAGACTACAAGCTTCACGAGCATGAAGATGGAAAGCCATGTACCTGTCCGATGTGCACAGCAAAGTTGTTGCAGCAAGGCGATGCTGGTGACGTGGAAGTCGCTTCTAGGGATTCGGCGACAGACTTGGACTCGGGTGGCTCGCGATTTGCTCCTCCGTTTGGAACAGAGCTTCGCACTTATCAGTTAGCCGTTGCCGCAACCGGTGAGTACACTTCGTTCCACGGCGGAACGGTTGCTGATGGAATGTCGGCGATTGTCACGACGATGAATCGAGTCAACGGAATCTACGAAAACGATCTTGGGATTCGAATGGTGCTGGTCGGAAACAACGATCAGCTTATCTACACCAACGCGAACGCCGATCCGTACACCAACAATGATGGCTTTGCGATGCTTGGCGAAAACCAAGCCAATATCGACAGCGTTATCGGCAATGCCAACTACGACATTGGCCATGTCTTCAGCACTGGCGGCGGAGGAGTCGCAGGATTGGGAGTCGTGGGCCGCACGGGAAGCAAGGCTCGAGGTGTCACGGGGCAGACGGCTCCCATCAATGATCCGTTCGATGTGGATTATGTGTCACATGAAATAGGACATCAATTCGCCGGCAACCACACTTTCAATGGAGACAGTGGAAACTGCGCTGGTGGAAACCGAAACGGATCGACGGCCTTCGAGCCTGGCAGTGGAACATCGATTCAAGCTTACGCCGGGATCTGTGGCAACGATAACTTGCAGCCGAACAGTGATGCCATGTTCCACTCATTGAGTATCGATGAGATTCGAGCTTACGTGACCAGCGGAGTCGGAAACTCATCCGCAACGATCACTGGAACAGGCAACAGCATCCCAACGGTTGACGCCGGGGCCAACTATGTGATTCCGGCTGGAACTCCGTTTGAGTTGACTGCCGTTGGAGCCGATGCAGATTCCGGCGACGTGCTGACTTACAGTTGGGAGCAACGTGACCTTGGACCGCAGCAGGATGTGAGTGCGGGCGACAACGGATCGAGTCCTCTTTTCAGAACATGGGATCCAACGACGGACCCAACGAGATCTTTCCCGCGGACGCAGGATTTGCTCAACGGGACAACTTCCATTGGTGAAACTTTGCCAACGACTGACCGGACGTTGAACTTCCGCGTGGTCGCGCGTGACAATGCTTCGGGTGGTGGAGGCGTCGTTAGCGATGACATTACCGTGGAAGTGAACACAACCGGTGCGACGTTTGAAATCACGTCTCAAAACAGTGCGACTCAGTGGAACGGCGGAAGCCAGCAAACGATTTTCTGGAACGTTGCCGGAACAACTGCCAACGGAATCAACACAGCCAACGTTGATATCTTTCTGTCCACCGACGGTGGCGTGACGTATGACACCGTTTTGGCGGCTGGCGTTCCCAATGACGGGTCGCACGACATTTCTGTTCCCAACATTCTGACGACCAATGGCCGCATTAAAGTTAAAGGCGCGGGCAATATCTTCTTTGACATCAACAATGACAATATTGAAATCGTCAACGTGGGACCTGGCGTATTGGTAAGCCAGTCTGGCGGCGTGACTTCGGTTGCGGAAAATGGAGTGACTGACTCTTACGAGATCGCACTTGGAACCGCTCCGGCAGGAACCGTGACATTGGAAGCTGCCGCTGATGCGCAATCGGAATTGAGCCTAGACGGAACAAACTATTCGGCCACTGTTTCGTTTGGGGTTTCGGATACGACTCCGGTAGAGATTTTTGTTCGAGCCATCGACGACGCGGTGGAAGAAGGCACTCATAGCAGCACGATCACTCACCAAATCACCGCAACGAATGACTCGGCGGACTATCCGACCTCGACGCCAATTTCTGATGTCGTCGTGACCGTTGTCGATGATGATGAAATTTTCCCGATTCTTGTTGGAGTCGACTTTGATGTTGCAGCGGGCAGTGCTCCAACGAACTGGACAGAAATCAATGCTGGCCCCAACGGTACGTTTGAAAATCTAGTTAGCGAGCTGGGTAGCGCAACGGAATTCGATTTGAGCATTAGCCTCGGGTCTGGCGCCTGGGAGGAGTTTGAGGCGACGCCGATTGCTTCGACGATTCCGCAGCACAATATCGATCTGGCAGGTCTCGATGGCCAAATCTTTACACGTGCAATACCGATTGAATTTGTTTGGTCAGATTTGAATCCAGAGTTGGAATACGAGATCTATGTGTTTGCTCTTGAGGGTTTATTCGAAACGATCGAGCAAACGGTGACCGTTGAGGGCGACACGACGACTTCTTTCGATCAGGAGTTTGCTCTAAGTCAGCTGTTCGTTAACGATCAGCTTGGCGACAGCGGTCAAGCCTTAAGCGACTACGCTTTGGTAGTCGGCGCTGATGACAATGGTGAAATCACAATCACCATCGACCCGATTACAGGAACATCGGACGTCTCTATCGGCGGGCTGGCAATTTCAGAGATTTTAAGTGTGGCTCCAACCGATATTTTGCTCTCCAGCAATGAAGTCGCCGAAAATGTTGACACCACTGCCAGCGCTGTCGAAGTTGGATTGCTTTCAGCAACGGACAGCGATTCGAATTCGTTTACCTATAGCCTAGTTTCTGGAGCTGGCGATGCGGATAACGCAACGTTTGAGATTGTCGGCGACAGCCTGCGAATCAAGCAAGGCACGGCGATCGACTTCGAAACTCAGTCGAGCTATTCGGTTCGCGTTGAAGTCAACGACGGTGGAAACATTTTCCAGAAAGAGTTGACGGTTGCCGTCGTCGACCAAGCTGACTCGGGCACTTTGGTGATTGGCAACGGTTCGGATCAGCGTTCGATCGTGGACAACCTTGTGGTTGAGTTTGATGGAATCGTTACTCTCGGCGAGACTCCTTTTGAGTTGGTCAAGCGTGGGTCCGGTGGCGGCGTCGTGAACGTGACACCGACCATCGACAACAGCAGCGGAAATTCTGTCGTGACGCTTACCTTTTCTGGTTCGTTCGTGGAATCTTCCGGATCGTTGGCAGATGGCAACTACCAGCTGACGACTTTCGGCGATCAGATCCAAACGATCAGCGGACTGGATTTTGACGCAGACGGTGATGGAGTTGCGGGAGGCAACGCAGTGTTTGGTGACACCGAAGCAGATAATTTCTTCAGGCTTTTCGGCGACGTAACCGGTGATCGGGTTGTGAACGTTTTTGACTTGCTTGGCTTCCGAAATGCCTGGCAGAGTCAAACGGGCGACGCGGACTTCGAAAAAGGATACGACTCAAATGGCGACGGCATTATCGACATTTTTGACCTGTTGCGATTCCGCATGAATTGGCTCGAAACGCAGGACTTTGAATAGTCTTGCTACTTCGGTGTTCGATCCACCTATGTGGGGGTTCGTCATCTGAAATACAAGCCCGACGCGCGCTTCGGGCTTGTATTAGCACGGCAGGTTTGAGTATTTCTTGCCCACGACATTCGAGCTAAGATAACACTTCAGATTTACGAATGATTTTGGGAACGTATCGATGGTTCGGCACTGGCTACTTTTTATTTGCGCATTGGTTTTGAGCGGCACTTCGACGGCGGATGCTTTGCAAGATGTAGCCGATGTCTCGGGCGACAATGTTGAACAACAGTTGGGTGTGGGGCTCGAGAACGCGTTTCCGAAATTGCGATTCAACCGGCCCGTTCATTTGGATCATGCCGGCGATGATCGTCTGTTTG
>CAZORS010000272.1:0-6039 GCA_964582025.1 uncultured Pirellulaceae bacterium
GAATAGTTTGAGATGTCATGATACTGCCGCGAAAAGCCGCATGCAAAGCCACGTCATATTGCCACCGCTACCGGTGAGCACTCGCGACGCCTTCGCGGCGAGCCTTGCAGGCCAAGCTGTAAGCCTTGTCATCGCCGTGTGTGTGAATTGAGAAAGATCGAGTTCGCCGTCGGCCGCGACCGTCGATCCATTGAGCGACCCAATACCAATATTGGTATTCGTACTTGCCCCGCACATCTTTCTGGCGATGCAATCGAACTCCGACAACGCCGCTTTTGTTTCGAGTCGACGGCAACTCACTGCGTTCTTCGGTCGACAGTTTCTCCGAGTCACTTTCTAGGTCGTCGCGGAATTCTTTGGCGGCTTGAAGAGCACCGCGATTACCGCCGTAGACTGAATCGGAAAAGAAGCGACTAACTTTTTCGTACTTCCGCTGCATCCGAACCATCCAGCCGTTGGACTTGCCGCGGCGGTTGGCGTGTTCGACGCGAGAGATATTTCGACGTGGGTTTTTGCGAGCCATTTGTGTCTATAGACGGGTCATGGTTGTGGCTTCCCTCTGTGTTCTCCGTGTCTCCGTGTTTTAAATCTTTGCATGACGGATTTTGAAACGCGGAGCCGCAGGGTTCACAGAGAACAAAATGAATGGTTCGTGTTCGAGATTTTGGCTATTTGTGTGATCAGAAGCAAATGATTGCGGCTGGAAGCCACAACCACGCTACTTTCGCACAACGCCATACTGTTCAATTTTACGATACAAAGTCGCTCTACTGATGCCCAGCAATTCGGCAGCGTTAGGGACGTTGTTTGACGTTCGCTTTAAAGCATCAACGATTAGCTTTCGTTCCCAGTGATCAATTCGAAGCGTCTCAAAATCTCCATCGGTCGCGTCACGAATCCCAAGTTCATCTGCTGCGATTTCGTTGGTTTCGGCCATCACGATTGCACTGTCGATCACGTTGCGAAGCTGTCGAACATTTCCGGGCCATTGGTAGCCAATCAATCGGGCTTTGGACTCGCGCGAAAGAGTCAGGTCATGTTTTCCGTGCTGCGTCTTAAAGTGATCCATGAAATGGTTCATCAACATTTCAATGTCCGCCTCGCGATCTCGAAGCGGCGGAATGTAAAGTTCATACACGCTCAGGCGATAGAATAAGTCTTCACGGAACTTTTTCTCTGCGACGAACTCTTTCAAGTCACGATTGGTCGCGCAAATGACGCGAACGTCAACAGAGACTTCTTCCGTTCCGCCGACGGGCAAAAAAGGATGCCCCTCAAGGGTTCTCAAAAGTTTGGCTTGACCTTCGAGAGTCAGCTCTCCGATTTCGTCGAGGAATAGCGTCCCGCGATCGGCTTGCTCGAACCAACCGCTGTGATCGCGATCGGCACTGGTGAACGAACCTTTCTTGTGTCCAAAAAGTTGGCTCTCCATTAAATCACGTGGAATCGCCGCACAGTTGACGCTCAGCATCGGTCGGTCTGCACGCGGGCTTGCTTGATGCAGAGCTCTTGCGACAAGCTCCTTACCAGCTCCGCTTTCACCACGAACGAGAACCGAGCCGGAAGCTTTCGCGACTCGACTGATCTTCGATTTCAGTTCAAGCATCTTCGGGCTTTCGCCCAAGAGCTCATCGAAAGTTGCCGACTTCTCTTTCAGTCTTGAGTGGTCCGCTGCTAGGACAGAGTGTCGGTCGGCGCGGTCAAGGGATCGCACCATGATGTTTGCAATCGCACAGGCAAGGTTGAAATGCGAATCGTGAAAGCGCGTCCCTTTTCGATAAAGGTGAATCGCACCTTTGATCTTCCCGCCGGAATTCAGCGGTACGCAAATGCTGTCTGCGAAATCGTCCTTACCAGTTGTATCGTGTTCAACGCGAATCGCGTGCCCTTGAGCAACAACTCGCCGAGTAAGTTCCGGATCGAGCGTCAGTTCATTGGCGAGCTCTTTGGGAAAGACGACTTTCGGTTTGAGTCCGCCACCGTCTGAAGTCCAGAGAAAGCCAGCCGCAGAAGCGTCCGTTCGTTCACAAAGTCGCTTCATGCTTGCTTGAATCACCGAATCCGGATCATCGAGCCCAAGAAGTTTCACGCTTAGTTGGAACAGAAAGAAAAAGTCTTGGCCCCAGTCGTGTCCTCGAAGAAAGTCCAGTGTGTACTGACCCGTGTCCATCGGGTCGTGCGACTCGTCGAGAATAACTGTCTGCGCCGCTGGGCCGCGCATCTCGCCAGTTTTACTTTCAGCTTCCGCGGGTTTTTTCTCAGCCGATTCGGTGAAGGTGAAAGCACTGCCACCGACGCGAATTAGGTTGCCTTCATCCAGTCGGGCTTCGCGAACTGTCTGCCCGTTCACATAAGTCCCGTTGCTGCTGCCGTTATCTTCAATCCACCAACCATCTTCATTGGCGTAAATCCGTGCGTGTCTACGCGAGCATTGTGGATCGTTGAGAACGACTCTACATTCCCAATCTCGGCCCAAGAAATTGTCTTCGGTCGGAACTAGCTCAAATCTGGCTCCGGAATTGGAGCCCGAATTCATCATTAAAAACGCTGGCACGACTGGCACGACTTCCGTAAGGATTATCGAACAATAGACGGAAAGATCATCTCGCGATTCTGGATCGCTATTGTCGCGAGAATTCCGAAACTCTAATATTCTTTAAATTATAGCCAATTGTCTTCGGTTTCGATATCGGCCCAGAAAAATTGATTCGGGAACTTTTTAGCCTGAAACGGGTTTAAAATAGTGCCCCCGAATCCACTACTTTGACAACATCATTCGCAAGGTCCTTCATGACTGTACAAACGAAACTCCGCCCTCGTCGCTGCGTAGCACAAATTTTGACATTAGTCTTGGTGGCGATTTTTGCCGTTCCAGCCATTCAAGCGGACGATACGATCACGGCTCCTTCCCGCAGCCAGCGTCGCGTCGGCAAGATCGTTGCACAACTGATGTCGCAGAGTCATCTGTCGCGTCGCGAACTCGATGTAGAAATTTCAGAACGTGCATTTGAGCTGTATTTGAAAATGCTCGATCCGACTAAGTCGTATTTCTTGCAAAGCGACATCGATGAGTTCATGAAAGATCGGCTCTCAATTTCGGCCAATGTGAAAGACGGCAATTTCGATTTCGGTATCAACGTCTACAAGCGATTCCTCGATCGCGTTGACCAGCGTTCGGAGCTTGCGATCGAACTCGCCGGTAGTGAACACGACTTCACGATCAAGGAAGAAATGGTCACCGATCCAGATGTCGCAACTTACGCAAAGACAGAAGAGGAAGCCAAAGACGTTTGGCGAAAAAGAATCAAATACAACTTGCTCGTTTTCCGCGGCGATGAAGAATTGGACAAGGAAGACGGGAAAGAAACCAAGAGCAAGAAGAAAGAAATCTCTCCCGTGGAGAAGTTGAAAAAGCGATACGCTTCGTTTGCTCGACGGATGCATCAAACGGACACCGAAGACATTATCGAAATGTACGTCACTGCGGTAACGAATTCTTTTGATCCGCACACTTCCTACATGTCGAAACGCTCTTACGAAAACTTTGAGATTTCACTTTCACTTCAACTTGAAGGTATCGGTGCGACTCTGTCGGGCAACGACGAAGGCTACACGGTCATTCGAAGTATCGTTCCCGGAGGTGCTTGCGATACTCAGGGTGGAATTTCCATTGACGATGTGATCATGGAAGTTGGACAGGGCGATGAAAGTGGCAGTCGAGTCGATCCACAATTGGCTGCGAAAAATGGAACCGAGTTCATCGACATCAATTCGATGAAGCTGGATAAAGTCGTCGGAATGATTCGCGGTAAAGCTGGAACTGTTGTACGGTTGAATGTGCAATCAGACGATGGCGGCGACATTCGAACGGTTGAAATCGTTCGCGAAAAAATCAAGCTGGAGGATAGTGCTGCTCAGGGCAAAGTGTTCGAGCAAGGATCCAATGCCGATGGCAGTCCGCGAAAAATCGGCATCATCGAGCTACCAAGTTTCTATGCTGACATGTCGGGACGTCCCGGTGGTCGCAGTACAACAACCGATGTGAAAAAGATTCTGGAACGTTTCAATGGCGAGAACGTTGATGGCGTTGTCCTTGATTTGCGGAAAAACGGTGGCGGAAGCTTGCAGGAAGCCATCGATTGCACCGGCCTTTTCATTGACGCTGGGCCAGTAGTTCAGATCAAAGACGCTACCAATCAAGTCATTAAGCTGGACGATCGAAATCGTGGTGCGACATGGGATAAGCCTGTCGTTGTTTTGACCAGTAAATTCAGTGCCAGTGCCAGCGAGATTTTGGCCGGTGCGTTGCAGGATTACAGTCGCGGCATCATCGTTGGCGACACAACAACCCACGGCAAAGGGACCGTTCAGACATTGTTGAATCTCAGCGACGTCTTCTATCCCCGATTGCGGAATGCTCCCAACCAGTTCGGCGCTCTGAAGATCACACGTTCGCAGTTCTATCGCCCTAACGGTGACAGCACGCAGAAGCGTGGAGTCCTCTCTGACCTCGTGATTCCATCGGTGACTGACAAAATGCCCGTTGGTGAATCGGATCTTGAGTATCCAGTTGAATTCGATCGTATTTCAGCAGCTCAATATGTCGGTTACGGCTGGGCTTCCGATGATGTGAAGGAAGCATTACAGATTCGTTCGGCGAAGCGTGTCAAAGAATCTGAGAAGTTCGCCAAACGAATTCGCCGTATCGAAGAGTACGTTCGACAGAAGAACCTGAAGACCGTCTCGCTTAACGAGGAAGAGTTCCTTGCTCGCAGTCGCGAATTGCGTGCGGAAAAGGAAGACGAAAAAGCGATCGAAGATCAGGTGACTGGAAACAAGGAAATCAAGCGAGATTACTACCTCGATGAGGTTCTTGAGATCACCGCTGACTACATGACGATGCTCGAAAAGAAGAGCTAGGCTCGTCAACATCACCCTCCGTCCAACATCACCCTCCCCTTGGGAGGGTCGGAGCCTAAGCGACGGGGAGGGCGCGGATGTTGAAACTTGGCAATGGGAAGCCACCCAAAGGCAAGGGCAGAGTTTTTAAAAGCGCTATGGCGCGATATCGACGATCACCGTTCCATCGCCCTGCTCTTCAAATCCAACTTCAACATTCAAAAACGTCCGAATGATATCCGCATGAGTTCTTGTGTGCTGCGTTGGCGAGCTTGTTCGAAACTTGCTGCTGACTTCTGAGAAATTTGCTGCAATTGCCATTGGCAACATCAGTTGATCCGCCAAGTGCGGCCCAATGGGCGCTTTAGTTTTCAGATATTTCTTAACATCACGAACCACTCCGTCAGCCACTTTCTCGGCTGTTGTTCCTACTTGTCCGAAACCGGAAAACATCGCCGTCACGTTTTCGAATTCGAGTTCGGCAAACAAAATGTTTCCGGGCCCTTTTGGGTTTAGCGCTTCGATATTGTCGACGATTGTGCGATCCCAGTTAAGTTTACGCACGGCACGTGACGTTTCACGCTCCGCGATATTGACTGGCAACGCAGAGACGATTCCACGGACTTGCCGCTGCAATAATTTGCCTCGGTCAATGATGTTCAGTCCCCGCAGTTGCGCTCGATCGACTGGCGTTATCGTGGCATCGAACTCACCTCCTCCAGCTGGATAAAAGCCGTAGCTGTTCAGTTTCAATTCAACCGTCGGTCCCATCTGATTCAACAGCGGAACAAAGCAGCGCTCTAAAAAGTCAAACGGCGGAGCCATCATGTTGTGTGTGCCACCAGAAAGTTTGAGTCGCGATGGTGAATCGGCCAACATGAGCGCCGGCAAGACTGTCTGCAGAACTAAAGTGATGCTGCCCGCGGTCGAGATCTCGAAATGGTAGTTTCCGGACTTGGTTTCGCCGGGTTCAAAGACGATCTCTTGCGAGTTCAATTCAGCGCCAGAGACGGACGCGTTGCCGACGTCACGGGCGGCGTTCACCGCCGTCAAATGTTGACGTTTCAATCCGGGCTTTTTTCGACCGGCTCGCAAATTGAAAATGCGAAATGCTTTCCCGGTCAGTAGCGACAACGCCAA
>CAZORS010000273.1:0-6033 GCA_964582025.1 uncultured Pirellulaceae bacterium
GGCGATTGGGAGTTGGAGGAAGTTGCAAAACTGCGTCGTATGGCCAGGCCCAAGATCAGCTGGAACGTTTTGGTCATGAAGGCCTACGCGGCCGTTGCGGAGCAAGAACCGATGCTTCGTCAGGGCTACGTTTCGTTTCCTTGGGGGCATCTCTACGAGCACCATCAAAGTGTCGCCATGATGACGATGGCTCGAAAGTACAAAGGCGAAGAACGACTTCTGTTCGCGCGATTCAACGAGCCGAACAATCACACCTTAGTTGACTTGCAAGAGCAATACGATTTTTTTCGCAAAGCTCCCGTCGAAGAGATTAAGCAATTCAAACATCAAATCACGTTTGCAAAATGCCCATCGATATTGCGATGGTTTGCTTGGTGGACGCTGTTCAATGTATGGCCGATCAAACGAGCGTTTCACATGGGAACGTTCGGAATGAGCATTTCAGGTCATCGTGGGATGTACGGCAGTATGCATCTTGGGCCCAACACGACGACGATCGGAGTCGATCCGATGCCTCGGAAGGGAATCAGTCGAGTGCTGTTGACATTCGACCATCGAGTCGTTGATGGTGCTCCCGCGACGGACGTTGTATTCAAGGTTCACCGAATGTTGAACACGGCGATTCGACAGGAGTTGGCAAGAATGGCTGGCGTGCATCCGGCGACGCTCCAGCCACTGGAGAAGAAGGCGGCCTAGTAGAAAGCGGCTTAAGTAAAAACCATGTACGGGTTCTTTCTGTGAGCCGTATGGACGCCAGCCCCGGATTTTACGACGCAACCGTGTCTAACGCCAAAACGGCTCATTCCAAAATTGAATTGGAACAAGGCACTAGGGAGCTTCGTATTCAATCCGCAACTTGCCGTCTTGAATGTCATTGGGTTCTTTGACTGTGGATGTTCCGTCTGGCCAGCGAACAGTAATTTTTTTCAGTCGACCAACCTGTGCTGCCCCAAGGGAGACTTCGTTAGTGACCGACGACGAGAGATAGCTGCCGCCGGCGGACAATTCGAACACTTGTTTTTCTGTATCTAATTCCACAGACAACTGAGCTCCAACGGCAAACCGATTTCCAGTGGAACCGATCAATTCAATCACGACTCCGGGCTTCGTACCGGTTTGATTACCAAGGATCTCTAGAGGCTCATTGTTCACAGCAATCATCGCGTCCATCTGTCCATCGTGATTAAAATCTGCGATCACCAGCCCGTTTGAATCGCCGCTGATCGACAGCCCACTTTTAGCGGGCCACACTTCATCAAACGTCTTGTCGCCATTTCCAAGCGCCAATAGGCAAAGGCCACCATCCATGTAGTTCGTTTCTGGTTGCGAGCCGAAGAAATTGTTCGCGAGGAGAATGTCCAAGTTGGAATCGCCATCGAGGTCCGCAATAGCGACACCAAAAGCTGGACTCGACTGAGCCAGATAGCCGAGCGGTTCGGCGTCGAAAAATCCTTGGCCGTCGTTCCAAAGTATGACGGATTCCAGCATCGTGACTTCGTGAAAACGCTTCTTGTCTTTGTCGATTTCGTAGATGTCAGAAAGCGAAGCCTTCGAGAAATCGTGGAACGTGCCAAACTTTTCTGCGATAAACGGCATGCATCGAGACGAGCAACTTCTGCCGCGAACTGGATACTCTGTTTCGCCTTCGTATTCTGCTTCAACGAGATCCAACGTACCGCTACCATCGAAGTCTTCGTAATAAAGTCGATGTGGATGGTCCGCGGACGTATGGTACTTCGTGTTGGTGCCTTGATTGGTGACAACGTAGTCGATGTCACCATCTGCGTCCAAGTCACCAGCAGCAATTCCGTGCCACCACCCGAGATTACTGTCGACTCCTGTGTCAGCGGTAACATCGAACAGCTTGCCTTCGCGATTTTTGAAAAATGCAACCGGCCCCCATTCAATTGCCACGATTAAATCCGTCCAGCCATCTCCATCGAAGTCACTCCAGATTGCGGAATTAACCATGCCTTTGGTTGCCAATCCTGAAGCAGTATCGTCCGATGCTTCGCTGAAAGTTCCACCGTCATTGATCAGCAGACGACTGACAGGCGTGAGTGGATACTGGCCGGGAATGCTTCGCGACCCAACAAACAGATCAAGATCGCCATCACGATCGAAGTCTGCGGCAGCAACACAACTTCCGCTGTCGAACAGTGCTGGTAAAGCGTCCGTTGAATAATCGAAGTTTCCAGATCCATCATTGAGATAGAGTCGGTCGCGATACGCTTCAGCATCAATTTCAAATTCATTACCACCGCTGACGACGTAGAGATCAAGATCACCGTCTTGGTCGGCGTCAAAAAACAGCAGCCCCATATCTTCGCTGGATGCATGCAACTCCCATGGTCCGGGGGACGAATGGAAAGAACTGCCGTTCTGGTTGATCAAGAGTGTTCCTGGTTGTCCGGCTGCACCACCGCAAAATGCATCAGGGAAGCCATCTCCATTGACATCACCGGTCGCAACGCTGCCGCCGAGACGCGAAAGTTGATAGGGCAACAATGGTTCTCGCTCGAAATCGTTGTATTCGTTTTCGGTGTGTTGAACGTCGACCCCCATCGCATCGTTAAGACTGGCGAACATCGGCTCAGTGACTTCGGCGGACGGTGCGGAAGTTCGCTCCGACGATTCGATAACTCGGTAAACAAAATTGGTTTCTAGGTTGGTGTACTCTTGTGTTGTCGCGTCCGGCCAAGTGATCTTCAGACGATCGATCTTTGCATCCGGATTCACACCAAAGTGAATTTCCATTGGATCCGAGCCTAGGTAGCCACGCCCAGGGATCAAGTCGCGACGCTGATATTGATCACCTTGCCAAACTTCGATTTTGGAACCGATTCCGAAATGGTTATTGTCTTGGCATCTGAGCTGTATCAACAACCGTCCACCAGCATTGGATTCGTTTCGGTAGACCAAAGCGTTTTCGTAGTAGTTGTTTACGATCGCATCAAGGTCTCCGTCGCCATCGAGATCCGCAAACGACGCGGCATGGCTGACCCCTGTGTGGTCGAGTCCCCACTCCGAACCTTTGGACGCAAATTTCAAATTGCCTTCGTTGCGAAACACCATATTGGTATCTTTTCGTCTCGGCATTTGCATCGCAAACTCATGCACCTTTTCCCTCCCTTGAGCGCTGAGTTCTTTCAGTTTGGCGGGCAGGTCCGCATTCATGTTGTCGCGTGCGTGCCCGTTGGTGAAAAAGACGTCCAGCATGCCATCGTTGTCCAAGTCAACGGTTCGAATGCTCCATGTCCAATCGGTTTTCGCGAGTCCGGTAATTGCGGCGTGCTCCATCAGCCTACCGTTTCCTGCATTGATGAAAACGCAGTTCTGCATGAACTGCCGAGGATGTCCCCAAGTCAAAAACCATCCGCTGACGGACATGTCTCCCATGTTAAGTTTCTGGCCGTAATGATCGGGGTCGGCCATGTCACCGACGATCAAGTCCAGCAAACCATCGTTATTTAAGTCGCCCGCATCCATGCCCATCGAGAACCACGACGTTCGCCTGACGGCATCTCCAAGCACATCGGTGAACGTTCCATCTCGGTTGTTTTTATAGAGGTGATCAGCCTGTTTGAAATCACTTCCAACATACAGATCTTGCCACCCGTCATCATCGTAGTCGATCCAGACGCAAGCCAGATTTGCATCGTAGCCGTTGATGCCAACTTCATCGCGAATGTTCTTGAACGTTCCGTCTCCCTCATTGCGAAAAAACAGATCCAGTTCACCAGCCTTCTCCTTGTGCTCGTTGATGATTTGCGCGTACGGTTCAGCCCCTTCTTTAAGAGCCAGTTTTCCATCGGGCATTCGTACGACTGGTTCTTTGAAAATCTCATCTTGGTAAGTAACGAGATAGAAATCCAGATCGCCATCACGATCGTAATCGCAAAAACTTGCCTGTTTGCTCGCCCCCAGATACGAAGCGCTTCGAGAGTTTGCCTGCTCGAGAAAAGTTCCGTCGTTTTGGTTGATGTACAGCAGGTTGCGGGCGCCCATGTTGCAGACGTACAGATCAAGGTCGCCATCGTTATCAATGTCGGCGAACGACGCGCCTGCAGACTGAACGTTTGCACCGTTAATGCGTCCGTCGACTCCTGCGGCATCGGTGACATCTTCGAACTTGAAACCGCCAACATTCCGAAAGAGGCGGTTGTCGATGTTTGCGCCGGTCAAATAAATATCTTTGAGTCCATCGTTGTCGAAATCTCCAATTGCGACGCCGGATCCAGTTTCAAGATACAGGTTGGAGTTGACGCGATCGTGGGTGTTTTTGAACTTGATACCCGAATCGGCAACCTTCGTGAAAAGAGTTTCGGATTCCGCAGCGGCTGTGGCTTCGATGGGCTGGCGAAAAAGAAACGGAGACACCGATTCGAATTCTGGTGGAATTACGTCAAACTTGTTCGCGATATCATTGTTGATGTTCAACGATGAAAAATCGTTGACTGAAACCTTTTTCTTCTCGCCACTGCAACCCGCCGTCAAAAGCATCATGCAGATACAAATGCTCCACAGGCACAGGCAGAGGGGAGTTTGAAAAGAGTTAGTCTTTGTTAGCATATCGAAACCATCAGAATATGAAGACGCGTCGAGATCAAGTTTAGCGATTCATCTCCAAGAGCCCAAGTGAACGGAGTGATTCGTGGTCTCGTTTTCTACAACTGGTGCGCAGTCCCCCGCTGCCGGACATTCAAAAACGCCTTAGTCCCAATTGTATCTTCGAGAAATCAACCACCGCTTAAAAAGGTCGTTTTTCCGGATCGATTCAGTTCGATGAAGTGTCTGAGTGTAGCGTCGCAATCTGCCTCGCGATTGAGTTAGACTGTGAATCACCAAGCGTCTAAATTCCAAAAAACTGCCAGTCGATCCGAAGCTAATTTGAAAAGTAACTCGCCAATTTCGCTACTCGATTCGAACGCCGCTGAGAAAACCAAGTTTCGTCGCGCGTTACTAAAATGGTTCGACGCGAATCAGCGCGAATTACCATGGCGAAAAAATCGGACGCCGTACCGGATTTGGGTCAGCGAAATCATGTTGCAACAGACGCAGGTTGCGACGGTGATTGCTTACTACAAGCGGTTCATGAAACGGTTTCCCACGGTGAAGAAACTTGCTGCTGCGGATCAAAGTGAAGTCCTGAAACTTTGGGAAGGACTGGGTTACTACCGGAGAGCACGGCAGCTGCATGCGGCGGCTCAAATGGTCGTGGAGAATCATCGCGGTAAGTTCCCGGAAACGTTTGAGGAAGTGTTGGCGCTTCCGGGAATTGGACGATATACGGCTGGAGCGATCCTGTCGATTTCACTTGATCAACCTCTTCCGATTCTCGAGGGCAATACGATTCGATTGTTTGCTCGACTGATGCAAATGGCGGAGGATCCCAAGATTTCAGCCAGTCAAAAAGTACTGTGGCAGTTTTCTGAGTCATTACTACCGAGGAAACGAGCTGGCGATTTTAATCAGGCATTGATGGAACTTGGCAGCGAAATTTGCACACCAACGTCCCCCAAATGTTCGCAGTGTCCGATCATCAAATTTTGCCCAACGTTTGTGGCTGGCTTGCAGGACCAGATACCCGCCAGCTCAAAAAAGATGAAGTATGAGAGCATTCACGAAGCAGTTGTGTTGATTGCGAAACGGACGAAAAAGAAGGGACAGACGCCATACCTTGTACGGCAGTGTGGTACCGACGAAAGGTGGACTGGGTTGTGGGATTTCCCACGGTTCAAGTTTGATGATGGTGAAGCCGGTGAACAGTTGCAAGAAAAGATCAAATCTCTGTGCGGTCTTTCTGTTTCGATTCAAGCTGCTGAAGTAAGACTCAAACATGCGGTAACTCGATTTCGAATCACGCTGGACGTGTTCATCGGCAACGACCCTAGTGGGCGTTTGAAAACTGCGAAAGACTCCTCGCTTCGATGGGCGACGGCAAAAGAGATTGAGGCGTTGCCGATGAGCACGACTGGTCGCAAGATCGCGAAGCGATGCTGTCGTTAAGTTGGTGGCATAGGCTTCCAGCCT
>CAZORS010000274.1:0-6025 GCA_964582025.1 uncultured Pirellulaceae bacterium
TTAGGCAGCTTCTTCGTGCTCAAGGCTGCGAATCGAATTTAGAAAACGCTTACAGCTTTCCATGCGATTCCCGGGATCGACTTCAAGGCATTTATGAATTGCCTTGACCAGTTTCGGATGCAAGTGAGGTCGATGATTCGTGATCGGAATCACCTCTTGCGTATCGTGAATCAGCGCCGCCGTCCCCGTTGTATCAGTCGAACCCCAAGGGTGCTCAAATGTTAGCAATCGATAGATCGTAACGCCGAACGCAAAAATATCGACTCGTTGATCCGTTGATCGACGTCGCACAATTTCGGGAGCCATGTACTGCGGAGTTCCCGTACGATTTCCGGGCATTCGGTAGGGAGCCTCATCGGGAACCGTCAAACCAAAGTCAATCATCTTCAAGTGATCGAGCGGTTCGTAACAGATAAAGTTTCGCGGGCAGATATCGCGATGAATGAAGCCCTGATCGTGTACCGCTTGAATCGTCTCCGCCATTTCGCGAATCAACGTTAGTCGGTTCGGCAACAGCTTGGGATCCTTGGCACGGATCGCCTGGTCGAGCCCGGGACCGTGAATGTATTCCATCAAAATGTACTCAACGCCTGCCGTCGTGACACCGAACTCGTGAGTCTCGACAATTTTTGGATGCTTGATCCGCATCGCAATTTCAGCTTCCTTTGGCTTATCGAGCCCCTTGAATCGAGCGTTGAAGTAAGCAGTTTTCTCCGCGTCAAGAAACTTGATTCCGAAAAAGTCTCCTGTTGCGATCTCCTTGGCGACGTGAAACTTGGACATCGTTCCAGTGAACGCGTGACGATCGAGCTGAAACCGTGAAGAAACATCTAACGGACCAGCCTTCTTTTTCTTCTTGCCGTCACCGTCGTTTTTCTTGAAGAGTTTGTTAAACAGGCTCATTGGCAAGTCGTCGTTTCGGCCGAAAGGGTTGGTGAGCCAATTATAAGCAAGGACTGCATTCTGTTGCCAGACTGCAACAACGTGACTGCGTTACTTGCCGCAATAGTCGATCGTGCGTGCAATTTCGGATTTAAGTTTGTCGCGCGAGACAATTCGGTCAATGAAACCGTGTTCCAACAAAAACTCACTCGTCTGAAAGCCAGAAGGAAGCTCAACGCGAATCGTAGCTTTGATCGTTCTCGGTCCCGCAAAACCAATCAGTGCTTTGGGTTCCGCGATCACAACATCTCCCAAGGAAGCAAAGCTGGCCGCAACGCCGCCCATAGTTGGGTTCGTCAAAACGGAAATGAACAATCCACCCGCATCGTCGTAACGAGCCAAAGCGGCGGAAATTTTTGCCATCTGCATGAGGGAAAAAATACCTTCATGCATCCGTGCTCCACCGCCTGAACCGCTGACGATAATCAACGGCAAACCCTGTTCAGTGGCTCTTTCGGCCAAACGAGTCAACCGTTCCCCGACAACAGATCCCATCGAACCCATAATGAATTGCGAATCGGTGATTCCAATCGCGACGCGACGTGCCCGAATCATTCCGGTTCCAGTGAGTGCCGCATCTGACAGCCCAGTCTTCTTCTGCTCCGCTTTGACGCGTTCGACGTAAGTCCGGCTTTTGTCAGCGAATTCAAGCGGATCGCCGGAGATCAAATCCGCGTCCCATTCTTCGAACGTACCACTATCGAGGATCTGCTCGGTTCGTTGCCGCGCAGAAACGTACATGTGATGGCCGCAAAGATGGCAGACACGAAGTTGCTTTTCGATTTTGGTTGCCGGGATCGCTTCCTTACAGCCGGGACACTGTTTCCATGTGCCTTCTGGGATCGATCTTTTTGGCGTTGGCTCGGGCGGTTGCAAAATGGACATATATAGTTCGAGGTCGTTCGCGGTTGTTTGGTTGACGTTTCAACGCCGGCTCTATTTTCGCACAAGAGCAGCCAATCCTTCAACGTCGGATTTTGCAGAACTGGCTATTTCCGAAAGTTTTCGGTGGTTCGGTGCCAATAATAGTGAGCTTGCTCCATTCTTGGCTCAGATTTTGGTCGGTTGAGCACTTTTGAATACAAGCCCGAAGCGCAAGTTTTGAAGCTGCACACTTCTGCAGGATTCTGGCTTTGAAACAACAAAAACAATGGTTTTTCACGACATCATGCCTTTACCCAATACAAGCCCGAAGCGCAAGCGAGTGGTTCGTTCCGCGCGAAATACAGCCTATCGTTACAGCGATGCCTTTCGTGATGCAGTCTCGGGGCAGACCACTCACTTGCCCTTCGGTTTTGTATTGCAGGCAAACTGCAATACCGTTCCGAGCCTACACCTTAGTCAACTTCGTGACACGTCCCGTCGCGACCCATTCGGCAACGAAGATGTTGCCCTCTCTATCAAAGCACGCGTCGTGAGGATGCACGAACTGACCATCGGTCCACTGATCTGGTTTCTCGCGAAGCTTCTCAATCTTGTCCAACTGAGGACGACCGTCGCCTAACTTGGCGAGCGGTTTATTTTCTTTGTCAAGGATCGTTACCAATCCCAAAAGTTCTGGCACCAACATCATATCGCCGTAAGTATCAAAGTTCGCTGGCTTGCCAAATCCCGGTAACGTTTCGAGATGCTTACCGTCCATATCGAGAATCTGAACCTTGTTGCGACTGCGATCGGTAACGTAGATCGAAGGCGTCTTTCCCACGCGGCGATCCACCCACAAGCCATGTGAAAGATGGAACTGACCATCCTCTTTGCCAGGCCCGCCAAAACAGCGAACCCATTTCGCGTCCTTGTCGAACTCATGAATGAAGTAACTTCCGTAGCCGTCTGCTAACAGAAACCCACCGTTGTCTAGGAAGGTAAAATTCGTCGGCAGGAAACTCTTTCGATCCCAACCAGCTTCAGTCGTGAGCTCTTCATTCTCTTTGTAAACTCCAGATTCGACCGGCGCTTTTTTGTACCAAATGATGTCACCGGCGAGCGTCATCTTTGCGAATGACTTAACGCCTTGATACGCAGCTACGTAGAGAAACTCTTCGCTGCCTTCAGTGCGAACTTCAATTCCGTGGCCACCGCCTTGGAACTGCGACCCAAAAGCACGAATGAATTTTCCAGATGGATCGAAAACGAAAATCGACGGATGATCTTTCAGTTTTCCCCAGCCTTCGTGAATCACATACAGATTGTTCTGGGAATCGACCGCGACATTGTGAGTCGTCTGCCATTTGTATTTGTCCGGCAGTTTACAAAACTGATGGTCTGTTTTGTATTGATAGTCACCTTCACCGATCACCGTTTCGTTTGCAGATCCGAACGTTTTGGAAGTTCGAATCGCCGGAGCACCGAACGCGGGCAAAGCCGCCCCGGCAATCATCGCCGTCGACCCAATGGCAACGAACTTTCGACGACTCAGTCCCGTAGAACTCAATGATGGCTTCGACATTTCAACATTCCCAAAAAGAAGAGATATGATGGGGTAGACATTTGATTGGCGAGCAACTGATTTTATATGCTTGCATCCCCAATGTAACTTACTCATTTCTCGGTGTCTGCCATCGAACGTTACCCAATCCGTAAACTTCGCGCGACCTGCATTGTGATGTTTCGTGTTAAACTGATGGGCGTTAAGGTACTGGAAACAAAAATCCGATCTCAATTAATAATGCAAAGAGATAGTCAGCTTTTGCAATCCTCATCTGCCCGCGAAAGGAATCTCGGAATGGATGTTCTCAACGAACGCGTGACACGACTGAAACTCTTGGTCGTGAGCGCTTGTTTTCTAAGCGTCGTCTTGCTTCATTTCGCAATCCCGACGGCAACGCCTGCTCAACAGGACTCCGCTTCGATCACCAAGATTCGTGAAGTCGAAGCCAAAGTCAAACAGGTCGCTACTGCGAACATGGACGCTTGTGTTTCGATCTCCGACGGCATCGGTGCTGGCAGTGGTGTGATCGTCACCGAAGATGGGCTCGTGTTGACCGCCGGACACGTAATGGTCGGGCAGGGCGAATACAAAATTTTCTTTCCCGACGGGCGAGTCGCGAGAGCCAAGCCCTTGGGAAAAAATCTTGATGTCGACTCGGGAATGGTTCAAATCATCGATCCGGGACCGTGGCCGTTCGTCAAGATCGGCGAATCAAGCTCGCTCCGAGATGGCGATTGGGTTGTTTCCATGGGGCACTCGGGCGGTTTCGAACTCGGACGCAACCCTCCAGTGCGGACAGGCCGAGTACTCGGACGCAACGACCATCAATTGGTGACAGACGCGGTGCTGATTGGAGGCGACTCGGGCGGACCACTTTTCGACCTTGATGGAAAGCTCGTTGGAATCCATAGCTCGATTGGCGATTCGGTAGCCGAAAATCGTCATGTGATGACAGAGATTTTTGGCAGAGACTACGATCGCATGAAGCGTGGGGAGCAATGGGGGCAACTGCCGACGTTGGCCGGCGAAAACGATGGGTCAAAGCCGCCGAAGATGGGCATTCGAGTTGACCTAAAAACAGGCCGCGTCAATTCGGTAACGAAGAACTCGCCGGCGTTTGATATGGGAATCAAATCTGGCGACATCGTTCATGAGTTTGACGGCGTAAGAATTGAAAGTGGCAGACAACTGATTCGGATGATCAAGAAGAAAATATCTGGCGACGTGGTCATGATGAAAATTGATCGTGATGGCCAGATTCTTGTCTTCGATATACGCCTCAAGTAACAAGGGTAGCAGGATGCGAAACGTGACCTATGGAACTGGAAAGATGAACATGAAACATCTGATTTGCGGATTTATTCTCCTCGCAATGTTACTGCTTGCACTGCCGGCACAACAAGCGAAAGCTCAGCTTCCTCGCGACGTGCAAGACATGTTTGAGGGAATGCTCGATGACCTCGATGACGATTTGCGGGCCAAGTTCGAAGAGGCAATTGAGAACGAAACGGCTACCGTTGAGTTTACGGCTGAAGAGTTTTTGCGTTTTCGCGACGACCCAATCAATCCCTTCGAAGGACTTGATCGCATCGACGTAAAAGAAGGCGGTGGCAACATCGCACTAAAATTCGAATTGCCGAGCATCCGCAATCGCAAAATTCTGCCGTTTGAGAGACAGGAATTACAACACCTTGCTGGCTTCGATTCCATCGTGACACCGTTGATACCAAGCGTCGTGGCGATCATGAGCGACAATCGTCAAATCGCTCTTGGAACCGTCGTTGATGAAAACGGCTACATCGTTACCAAGGCGTCGGAAGTCAACCAGCGAAAGTATCTTACGGTCGTCACTAGCGACGCCAAAGATTATGAAGCGAAAATCGTATTTGAGAACGAGGACAACGACATTGCGATCCTCAAAGTTGAATCGCCACTTCAGTCGATCGCTTGGAGTAACTCAAACGAAACGTCGGTCGGGCAATTTATTTTGCTGCCGGCACCGAACGGAAAAGTGTATTCAATGGGCACGTATAGCGTTGCTCCTCGAACGACAAAAACTGGCAAGCAAGCCCGTTTGGGTGTGGATCCTGACGAAGCTCCCGGTGGCGTGATGGTTTCGGAAATCCTTCCAAACACGGCAGCTTATGAAGCCGGATTGATCAACGGCGATGTCATTACCTCTATTGATAGTGACCCAATTCGAAACGTTAGCCAACTGGTCAACGCGATTCGAAAAAATGCTCCGGGAGACACCATTCGAATTGAATTCCTCCGCAACGGAGTGGCCAACAAAACGAAAGCGATTCTCGATTCGTTTGACATCTCGGGGGATCGAGCGAAACGCTACAAGATGATGAGTCGCCTTGGTGCAATCCCCAGCCGCCGAGCAGATAATTTCCCAGTTGTATTCCAACACGATGCTCCGTTGTTTCCCGAGCAGTGCGGTGGGCCCGTCGTTGATTTGGACGGAAAGGTTATCGGCATCAACATCGCTCGAAACGGTCGAGCCGCGACTTATGCGATCCCGCTGGAAAATGTCCAGCGACTGGTACAAGAATTCTTGCGTGAAGCGGTGGCTGTGCGAGAGTAACGCCATCGACTGCATGATGTTCGTAGTTAACGCCTTTAGGCGTGTCCCGCGAAATGGTGCCTCCC
>CAZORS010000275.1:0-5787 GCA_964582025.1 uncultured Pirellulaceae bacterium
CGAACCGGAGAATTCTCCTTATCAAAAGTGATGCGCTTGACGCCCGAAACGGTATCCATTGGCGCGAATCCTCCAACCTTCACTTGCGGTGGCCTAGCAAACGGCTGGCACAATGCATCGCCAACGATAAGCGTTTGAAACGGACCATTAATCGATTGGTAGAACGACTCTGCCAACGAACAGCCTCGCGCGTAATGCACGTGGATCATCGGGTTCGGGAACTTTTGCGGAATCGTGTAGGGCTCAGTAACGGTGCCGCTGGATCCTGCTGCTCCATAGCGTAAGAACTCATTTAGCTTCGTTTGCCCGCCAACCTGACCAAGCCTGCCGCCGAAGCTGGTCAAGTTTTCACAAATAGCGCCCGGAACAATCGAACTGCCGGATTCACCAAAATCGAACTTTGCAGTACCTGACGTCAACCCAAGCACATCGTATTTGTTTTTCGGCATCGCCGTCTTGATGATCTCTGCCCGATATCCCAAATCCTGCAACATATTGGCGGCCTGCTGAAACTTAGGCTTCCGTGTTTTCGTGCGGACGTCCGATGTCGTTGTGAAGTAGAACGTTCCTGTCGGACGTGTGAAGTCAGCTTTAATGGAGCGTTGAAGTTGCCGAACTGCTTCGGCTTCGCTGTTGCCATCATTGCGGGTCACCGCCAGCACGGTCGAAAGAAAGTACCGATCACCCTGCCCCACCGACATGTTGAGCATCCCGTTGGGTGCCCATTGATAGAGTTGTCGAAAGCCACGCGATGCTGTGTCGGGTCGACCGTCGTTGGACATACGACTCACCAAGCCCTGAAATGTTTTGTCGCGAATGCGTGAAAAATCGGGATCGGTCGCGGCGCCATTGCGGTCGGCCCAACCCATTCCGATCGCTCGCGTCATCCAGCGGGTCGCCGCCACGGGATCATTCTGTTTTGCAGAAAACTTGGCCAACCAATACAACACTGCCGTCTGTCCAGGATTCTCTTTTGCCATCCTTTCCAACGAATCAATTGCTTTCTCAAAGAGTGGATCGTTGTTTCGTTTCGTGATCGCGGCGATCGAACGCTCAAACTCTTTCTGCTTGGGCCCAACGAACGGAAATTGTAGCATCCGCGAAGTTGGAATTCGGTAGTAGCGATTGACGCGCAGATCCATCACTTGGTACGGCAAGTGGATGCAATGTCCGGCCAGATAAGTCAACGATGAAATCGAAGCTTCTGGTTTGAACAGTCGCTTGTCAACGTTCTTCACTCCATTGGCTGCCGCTTTATCTAGGAACTGCGTAAGAATATCTCCAATTCGAACAGTCGTTGGGAAATCCGACGAGTAGACGATGTAGTCAATGCTGCCGTTGATGTTTCGATCCTCAATCGCCGCCAGAACCGGCCGCAGAATTTTTGTCTCGAAATCATCGAAGTTAATCGCTTCCTTAAACGGAATGCCGCTCAGGTAGATGACGTTTTGGTCCGGTATTCCTCTTAGAGAGATGTAATGATTTGCGATCAGCTTGGATGAGTCAGAATCATTGTTCACGACCACCAAAACGTTCTCTGGCCCGCCACCAGCGACGGCGGATTTCGTGCTCCATAAACAAGCAAAAGCGCAAATGGCGAAAGCCGCTAACTGGATTCGGTGCCGAGTCATTAAGTGAATCATGGATTGTCTCGATTTTTGATATTCCAACACTGCAAAGTTAACCGACCGACGGTGCCAATTGCGAACGATTTTTACACGGTTCGCAAAGAGCCCAAGTTCCACTAAGGAATAAACGGAGCAGGAAAACCTTGACGATCGAGGCCGCAAAATGTGTCACAAACGTGGTTTTTTAAGGCCGCGAAAACCTACTCCGCGATTTTAAGGTTTCTTAACGATTCCTTAATATTCCTCAGTTACTCTTGCGTCGACTGGAAGTAGAGAGTGGACCAAAGAGCCACCGAATTCCAGCAGGATTACAACCAACTTACCGTCATTGTTACACGATTTTCGCCAAGGAATTCAATGAAAACCGTTTTTGCCACGATTCTCGTTCTTGCCCTGCTCCCTTTGACTGGATCAGCTCAGGATCTTTCAGGAAACATCAACATTCAGGGTTCGAGTACCGTTCAGCCCATCTCCAACAAAGCCAAGGAACTGTTCAACGGCGTCCATGGCAAAGTGAACATTAGTGTTGGTGGTGAAGGAACCGGAAACGGTTTCAAAGCTCTTGCTGCTGGTGAGTGCGACATCTCGGGCGCGTCACGACCGATCAAGAAAAAAGAGCTCGACAAAGTAAACGCCGCGGGCATCAAATTCGTCGAAGTTCCAGTCGCCTACGATGGTTTGACGATCGTTGTGAATCCAGAGAACGACTTCATCAAGTCACTTACCGTGAAACAACTTCAGATGATCTTCCGCGAAGACTACGCTGCTAAGACTTGGAAAGACGTCGACCCATCATGGCCAGCTGAGAAGATTTCACTCTACATCCCGGGCTCTGCTTCGGGAACGTTCGATTACTTTAAGGAAGTCATCGGAAAGAAAGACGGCAAGACGCTTCGCACTGACGAACAGGTTCAGGACAGCGAAGACGACAAGATGCTGGTCACGGGAGTCAAAGGCGAGAAGTACGCAATCGGATTCTTCGGTTACTCTTACTACGACGCTAACCGAGATGGCTTGCGTGCGATTCCAATCGTGAACCCAAAAACTGACAAAGCCGTCACGCCTTCAATCGAAACGATCAAATCAGGAGAGTACGCTCCGTTTAGTCGTCCTCTGTTTGTCTACGTCAACACGAAGTCTTACGAGAAATTGGAAGTCGAAGAATACGTTGTGTTCATGTTCGACAACCTTTCGAAGATTGTCGAAGCAGCAGGCTACGTTCCGTTGCCCGAAGCAGTCGTCACGGCGGCTCAGGACAATGTTGACGCGGGCAACACAGGAACTCACTTCGTCGATAAAGAAGGCGAAAAGCGTTCTGGCGCTCTTGAGTCTGTATTCGTTCCGGAAAACCGGGCTGGTCAATAGCTCAAACAATGCCAACCGAATCTAGTCACCACTCGAGGGATTTTCTCGAGTGATGACTTTCGGACCTGCCACACCACCCAAACCAAAAGTGCATGAGTTCATCATCCGTGTCTGAGACTGGCGGCCCGAACTACGTTCGTCCGAACTTCCCAGTCAAATCATCGGCTCGCAGCCAACGAAATCAAGCGATCATGGTATCGCTGCTGATCTGCTGTGCCTTGGTGACACTTGGAACGACCCTCGGCATCATCTACATGCTGATCAAAGAGTCGATGGGATTCTTCGCAGGCGACGACATCAATTTGTGGGAATTCTTGACCGGAACGAAATGGTCGGTCGGACGCACCCAAGGCAAATTTGATTACGGCATCTGGCCGTTGCTTTCGGGAACACTTCGAATCACAGCCATCGCGATGGTCCTCGCGTTGCCGCTGGGTTTAGTGACCGCGATTTACCTTTCGGAGTACGCACCCAAAAGCGTTCGTGCCATCCTGAAACCAACGCTTGAAATTCTTGCCGGTATTCCAACGGTGGTGCTGGGATTCTTTGCCGTGAAGTTCATCACGCCAAACCTTCTCGCACCGCTTGGTGAATTCAAAACGTTCAACGCGACCGCTGCCGGAATCGCGGTCGGCATCCTCTGCATTCCTCTGGTTGCTTCGCTGGCCGAAGACGCGCTTCGTGCAGTGCCAAGAGCGCTTCGCGAAGGAGCTTATGGACTCGGCAGCACCAAACTGGAAACAACTTTGAAGGTCATCGTTCCGGCGGCTCTATCGGGAATCATTTCAGCGTTCTTGTTGGCCGTCGCACGTGCGATCGGAGAAACCATGGTCGTCGCGTTAGCGGCTGGATCTTCGCCGACCTTCACAATGGACCCTCGCGGACCGTCTCAGACGATGACCGGCTTCATCGTGCATACCTTCCAAAGCGAATCGGTTGTTCCAGGTACGCCCGGCTACTACTCGATCTACGCCGTCGCGGCGTTGCTGTTCCTGATTACTTTTGGCATCACCTTGATCGGTCAGATCGTGCGGATGCGGTATCGGGAGGAGTACAACTAATGGCGAACGATTTTTACTCCAATCCGAAAAAAGAGTCCGGACGCAAGCTCAAGTCCAACATGTTTGCAATAGTTTGTCTGGTGATCTCCAGTCTCGCCGTTGTAATTCTGGTGACTCTACTGGCGACCATTTTCATCAGCGGCGGAAGCTGGCTGAATTGGGAATTCCTCAGCGGAGTCCACAAAGAAGATAATCCGGAAGGTTCTGGTATCGGCCAGGCAGTTCTGGGTTCAGCACTGATCTGCTTTCTCTGCGCTTCGGTTGCGATTCCGATCGGCATCGGTACAGCGATCTTTTTGGAAGAGTTCCAGCCTCGAAACAAAATCCTTCGCTCTTTGCACGGCCTAGTACAGCTCAACATTAGCAACCTCGCCGGTGTGCCCTCAATCGTTTACGGCATCCTTGGACTGACAACTTTCGTCTACCTGTTCAACCTCGTACCAAGCATTCAAGTCAACAAACCGATTCCATGGGAAGTTGGTGCGACTCACTTTTACCAAACCAAAACGCTGGGTCGAACGTTCGTTAAATTTCCGGCTGGTGATCGAGAGGAAACTTCGATCAAGCTGACGCAGAATGAAATGTGCGTCGACGCCGACGGCAACACGTTCGAACTCAAGCTTGTCGACAAACGTTCCGACGCTCCGAAAGATCCCGAATTGAAAAAGGGATACGCCCTCAAAGGTCGCAGCGCTTCGCGACTGACGGAACGATCGCCCTGGTATTTTCATCTGCCACTCGGCAAGAGTCTCCTTTCGGCGGCTCTGACGTTGGCGTTGGTGATTTTGCCCATCGTGATCATTTCATCCCAAGAAGCAATCCGTGCAGTGCCGCGTTCGATCCGGGAAGCTGCTTTCGGAATGGGCGCGACGCGCTGGCAAGTCGTACGCAAGACGGTTCTTCCGGCCGCAACGCCAGGAATCATGACCGGAGCGATTCTCTCAATGAGCCGCGCCATCGGCGAGGCTGCTCCTGTGCTTGCCGTCATGGGCGGCGTGCTCGGAACGACTTCCGGAATCAAATCACTAATGGATCAAACTCCAGTCCTACCAGTAACGATCTATCGCTGGGCCGGAGACGAAAACGCTGGATTCGAAAATGCTTCATCAGCGGCAATCATTGTGTTGCTTGCCGTTTTGCTGATCATGAATTCAGTCGCCATCCTGCTACGAAATCGCTACGAAAAGAAACTTTCCTGACATCATCGAACTGACTTAAATGAAAGACGAAACCAAGATGGATAGCGTCGCTACACCAAAGAAAAACAACGGAATGTTGAAGAATACAACTCCGTCGAATCGCAACACGACGTTGCCGAATGAGAACGAACAGAAGTTGGCGATTCGCTTGGAAGACTTCAACGCCTACTACGGCGAATTCCACGCAATCAAGAACATTAACCTCGACATCATGGCCCGTCAGGTAACAGCCTTCATCGGCCCCAGCGGATGCGGCAAAAGTACGTTGCTAAAGTGGATCAACCGCATGAACGACATCGTGCCATCGGCTTGGGCCAAGGGCTCGATCCGCATGGGCGATCTCGAAATTCTAAAAAAGCAAACGGATGTCGTTTCGCTTCGCCGTCGCGTCGGAATGGTTTTCCAGAAGCCGAATCCGTTTCCAAAGTCGATTTTCGACAACGTGGCTTTCGGTCCAAGACTTCACTTCAAGATCGGCAAGCAAGACCTCGCCGCGTTGGTCGAATGGTCATTGCGAAAAGCTGCCGTTTGGGA
>CAZORS010000276.1:0-5752 GCA_964582025.1 uncultured Pirellulaceae bacterium
GGCCCGTTGCTTGATCGCATTGATATTCATGTCGAAGTACCCGCCGCACAGTTTTCGGAACTGTCGTCGACGAAGCTTGGAACATCCAGCGAAAAGATTCGCGAAGACGTCATCGGTGCTCGTCAAGCACAAGCCGCGAGGTATGCTGATGCCTCGATCCGTTACAACGCTCAGATGTCCAGCCGCCAGATCCGCGAGTACTGTCCAATTCCAGCTGATTGTGTTGAGCTTCTGAAGCACGCGGTGAACGAAATGGGATTGTCGGCACGTGCTCACGATAAAGTGCTTCGTCTTTCCAGAACGATCGCCGACCTCGAAGGATCGGAGAATATCGAGTTCGCTCACATGAGCGAAGCCATTCAATATCGAATGCTCGATCGGGACATTTGGAAATGAACGAATCAAACTTTAGCGAAAACTGGTCGGTCGAAGCCGAATATCAATCGCGGATGGCCGCCCTTACGCCGGCTGAGCGAATTGCGCGTTCGGTTGCGATGTTCAATATGACTCGGGAGAGCATTGGGCGCCAGGTAATTGCTGAGCTCGGTGAAATGTCCTACGACCGATTGCGATGGGAGGTTGCCTTGCGGATGTACGCTTCTGAACCAGCGGTCTGCGGAATGATCCGCGAGAGGCTCAAAGATGTTTCCAGTTGAAGCGTTTCGTTCGACTGTGCTCAAAATAGTTGAGATCTTTCGTGAGCACTCTATTCCGTTTCACTTGACGGGTGGCGTAACAAGCACTGCGTATGGCGAGCCACGGATGACGCAGGATATCGATATTGTAATTGGAAGCGATCAAATCAAAACGGATGTTTCAACTTCTGGATGACGTCGAATCATTGAAGTTGGATATCTATCCTCGCGAACTCATTGAAGGCGAATTACAGAGATCTGTCCAATTGGAAGTATTCGAGGATCTGATTTTGCCAGTCGTTTCACGGGCAGACGCTGCAGAATCAAAGCTGATCTGGATCTCCAAAGGAAGTCACAAGAGTCGCCGCGACCTGCGTCGAATTTGGGAGTCCTACATTGAAGAGGAATTCATCGTTTGATTTTTAAGGCATGGTATGACGAATAGATCATACGAGCAAAGCGTTCATCAATAAACAAATGGTCGGGCGAGCTGATCCGTGAGCGGCTTAAAGATGTTTTCTGTTGATTCATTTCGAACAATCATACTTTGAGATCGCGGAAAGTTTTGAAGAAAATTCAGATTAGACAATCTGTGCGACCCCTAACTGACCGTCGGCTTGTTACTATTTTCACAAGCGAGTTTTCGCGTGTGAAAACGAATCTTTGTGCATTGCAATGAACTGTTAGGGGGTCCTGCTACGTATAATAAGCTGAGTTAATCAATCCAAATTTGCAAGCGAACCGATGGCTGGTTTTTAGTAACTCAAACAGAATTTCGAAAAATTATGACCGGCTCCCGAGCAGCTTGCTTGTGGAGCCGACATGTTTACAAAAATCAATCGCCATATTTTGCACAAAGGATTTTCACTTCGCCGGATCGCGATCGCGGTTTGCCTTCTCATCGTTGCTCAAGCGGGCACTGCCCACGCTCAGACCGGCAAGGACACGATGCTGTGGGAATGGACACAGCGTGGTGATCACCACAACGCAATCGTTCGGGTTATCTCAGGTGTTGGATCCGGCACGGGTGTGATTGTCAAAGTCGACCGAGACAAACCTGTTAGCAACGGCTTTGAGGGTTGGTGTCTGACTGCGTGGCACGTGGTGAGCGACGACAACGATCAAGGAAAAATCAAAGTTGAATATCAAAACGGGAAACGAGCTCGTCGCTGCAAAGTGATTCGTTATGACGAACTGCACGATTTGGCACTGCTTTGGGTTTGGGTTCCAGACGGAGTCGACGAAGTTGCGATTGCCAGTGATCCGGTTGAGCTGGGGCACGTCGTCGAGTTTGCAGGCCTTGGCGGCAACTCGGATCTTCATTGCTGCATCCGGCACTTTATTGCAAAGGCATCTATGTCGACCAATGCAAATCAACTTTTTGCTGACGCACCGTTGCTATCAGGCGATTCCGGCGGGCCGGTGTTCAATGACAAACGAGAGTTGACCGGGATTATTTCCGGGGGATGGTTCTGGCTGTCGGCCAAGAAGCAACCAGATTCGGAGGATTCCATTCGCGTCACTTGGCCAGCGAGGGCTGGCAACCTTGGAGCCATCCAGAAACTACTCGATGGCGAGACAGATCCGCCGAAACTTGCCTCTAACGATTGAAGCCAATACCGTTCAATGAAACCGAATGAGGTAGCGGAAGTCGTCAGGATTCCGGCGTTTTCGCTTCGGTTTCGGAACTCACGCACGAGTTCCGCTACGGTCATTGAACGGCATTGCGATTGAAGCAATTGCAAGCGGATGGCGAGTCGTCGATTGATTTGGTGGCAAAAATTTGACTCGGTAATTTCCTTCCCTTACGATCGGCGTTGCCGAATCTCTTAAATCCTGTTTGACTACGCAGGCGGCGCACTTCCAACGTTCAAGTTTAGACCACGATTCAAGTAATTTGTTTGATGGAGATTCGATGCGTGCTCTCATTTGTTTCGCGATAGTAACTTGCTTTTCTGTAACCCTAAATTCCGATTGCACGGCACAGAACTTCGTCGAGTTTCCTGGTCAGAATCAAACTTACGGCGATCACACGCTCAATTCCAGTTGGGTTGGTGGACCGACAGGCGTGACGGTTACTTTTGACTCCGACGATGTGACGATGCATGAGGACGGAAATGGATCGTCGCAGCGAACGGCTCGAAACACGCAAACGTTCACCGGTCCAAGTGATCCAAGCAATCCGCAAAACTATGACAACCTTAGCTTGATTAGTCGCTACGGAAATCGCTTGCCATTGATCCAACAGATGTCCGCCAACGGAACAAGCAATCTTTCGTTTCTGTTCGATGATCCGGTCAATGAAGCCTTGGATCTGTTCATTACCGACGTCGATAATTCGGACTTCGTGACGGTCCGAGCATTCGACGACCAAGGTGCAGCAATGGATATGAACCAGTGGACGCTGGTCGATGAAGGTGATCTTTCGCTGTACAAAGATACCGGTACGGTTTTCAGCGACATCATCGCACCGGTGCCGACAACGGTTTTCAATTCCAGCGAAATTAGTCTGACGGCGATCGACGATTCGAATTACAACCGGTCGTTCAGTATTCTGCGAAATCCAATCGGACAAAATCTTGGTCGAATCGAGATCACGTTCGTGGGAACCAAAAACAGTCCCGACCGCGATAACCCGAACACCGGCTCGCATATCTATGCTGCCCTGACAACCGCCGTACCAGAACCCGGAAGTTTCGCCATGTTGCTCGGTTTGGCATTGGCGGTGACGGGACAGCGCCGGCGATTTATCCTCCCTTGAAGTTCAGGATTGGTTGTCGTTGGTCGATGATCCGAATGAGATCCTTCTGTGCTTTCATGACGTTTCGAATGTCTTTGTAAGCAGACGGAGTTTCGTCGACCAGGCGATGGCTTTTACGTTCATCAAACCAAACGCCAATCATTTCGCGTTGAAGTACTTTCGTTGAGAGTGTGTTGAACGCTTCGCTGCGACTCATCGTACGCCCGGCGCCGTGTGAGCAAGAATTCAGTGCATCCCCGTTCCCGCGGCCAGCAACGACGTAGGTGGTCGTGCCCATTGTGCCAGGAATGACACTGATTTCGTCCGTTGGCAACGCCTGCGCACCTTTGCGGTGAACCCACAGTTCACGTCCGTCATGAGTTTCCTGCTGCAAGTGATTGTGGTCCAGATGGATCAACGAATCATGGTCGATCGGAATTTCCAACGGATCAAGTACCGCACGTTGAATCGCGTCGAGCATTGCGATCCGATTCGCGGCAGCGTATTGACGAGCCCATTGTTGATCTTCGAACCATTGTTTGCCATCATCTGAATCGGCGTTCAAAAACTTCAGCCCGGAAGAAGTGTCGATTTCGGCGCTGTGTAGATGGTGAGCCGAAATCAGTTGACCCATCGCACGCGAACCGCTGTGGATCAGCAACCACAATTTGCCGCGTTGATCGCCTTGGAACTCAACGAAGTGATTTCCGCGACCAAGCGTGCCTAGCTGCAAACTTCCTTCACGTGTACGAGCCTTTTCAAGTCGCGGACACGAAAGCTCTCCTTCAATCGTGAGCTTTCTGCGAGTGGGACGTTTGTGAATCGGCACCGCGCGATGGAGTCTCGACAATATGAATGCTGCGATGTCACGATCGAACACATCAGCATCAACATCAATCGCAACGGACAAATACCCACACCCAATGTCGCCACCAACAGCTTGCGGGAAAAGTCGGCTTTCGGTCGCGACGACAACCCCGTTGCAGACATCGCCCGCCAAATGCACGTCTGGCATGACGGCGACGCATGTCACGTCTTCTGTGTCCGCCAAACGCTGCAATCGACGTTCGATTTCGGCATCCAGTTTATGACCAACCCACTTTTTAAGAGTTGAAGTTTTATTCATTGCCCTGCCCTCCCGTAATACAAACCGAAAACGTCAGGTTCGGCACGCGCTTTCGATTGATCGCTCGCGAGATCTCAAACTGCAATCGCGCAACTTGGCTTCGGATCGCCAGCATCGCAGCTCCGTGATCAAAGTTGTCGACGTCGCATTCGATATGCAACAGCAAACAGGAACTATCCGGCGCGGGCTGTACGCCGACTAGGAACATTGACTGCACGATCGGATCGTCGCAATCGTTGAGACAAAGATTGATCGTGCGAGCGACCTGTTGGCAGAGCTGTTTCGTTTTCCGATCTCCTTGCTGGGTTCGTTTGGATTTGAAGTACGTTCTCGGGTCGATCCCGTCGTCTTCATGGATTTCTCCGCACGATTCCAGCATGGACGCGCGCAGTTTCTTCGTTGTGATATTTCGTTTCATGATATGCCTGTATAGAATTGCCGCAGAAAGGCGCGGCGAGAGTGCGATTAAAAGGAAAGAGAGCGACTAAAAAGTCGCCAGCGCGAACCGCGGCACTCTGATGGCACAGGCGTAGAATTGTTCAGGTTGAACGTCTACAGAAAGCGAACTGCGTCAAAAGAGCGGGCAGGTTCGCAAGTTGCAATTTTTGGTTGGTATTTCATCGGAATTCTCCCGAATCAGAAAGAGGGGACGCAACTGAGACCCGCTAGTCGCTTAAAGGTTCGCGCTGAACGAACAAATTGGAGTTATTAAACGACGGCTTGGCTTTCGTGGCGAGCAAACCAGCGAAATGGCCAGTGCAACGAGAAATCGATTCGTCTCAACGCAACATCCAGAGCCAGAAGGATTGCTGCTGCCGTCACCAGCCAAGGCCACAAGGGAAACGGGCGGCTCACCGATTCCGCGTCCGAGGCCGCAGCAAGATCCGCCGGATCACTAATGAACGATCCGCCAGACGTCTCCGCGATGCTACGAAGGAGTGGCTCGTTCGTCGGACGAATTCGAAGCTCGTCACTGTAACCAACGGTCAGCCCGCGCGATTGGCGGTAGACAACCTGATCATTCTTCTTAACCGCAATTTCCATGTGCCACGCACCTGAGACGTCCGTGTCGAATTCGGTGTGATAACGACCCGGAGCTGTTTGCTCCAACTCAAAAGTGTCGCGTTTCAGATTCGGATTGATCAACGTCAGCTCAACGTCGGCGTTGTTCAGAAACTGGCCAAGTTCATTGACGGCATCGACGTTCAGCAACGTTTGCTTTCCGTTTCGCTGCACGTCAACGATGATTCC
>CAZORS010000277.1:0-5699 GCA_964582025.1 uncultured Pirellulaceae bacterium
TGGTCGGAGTACTGGTGTCGCGCAGTCTCGATAACCAATTCCGTGCGCTTGGCCGACATGTCACTGTCGGTCTCTGGTCCAAACTCCAGCAACACACGCTTGACCTCTGATTCGGTTGTTGGTCGAACGTCGGTGCGGCTCCAAAGGTGAAAGCCAACCGACCGAGCCAATTCGATTGTTGAATTAGCCTGCGCGGACGGCAGTACTAGGCAAAATCTACCGGTGTCGGTCAACAAGTTTGCAGTTTGCTGAAAAAGTGACTCACGTGATAGCAAGTCGCAATGTCGGGCGGCCCTGCGTCGATGATCTTGGGGCAAATACGATGTCTCGAAGAAGGGCGGATTGCAAACAGCCAGTTCGAATCTAGCTTGTGTTGCTTGGAACGACTCAGCAAAACGCTGCAGCGACAGATGAATCTCGTCATCGGATTGCGGCATTCGAGTTGACCATGGCGATGCCCGAAAATTGTCGTAGGCCTGTGAAGCTGCTTCGCCGTCGATCTCAATTGCTGAAATACAGCTATCCGTTTCTGCGGTTCGCTGCGCCAACATCAGCGCGATGATTCCACACCCAGTTCCGATGTCGAGAATTTTCCCTGCTTCGCGAATCGGCGCCCAAGCGCCAAGCAACACACCATCGGTCCCAACCTTCATTGCCACGCGATCGTCGCGAAGGGTAAATTGTTGAAATCGAAATGGAGGCTTTGTTGACATGACCCAAGTCTATCCAAGTCCAAGAAAAGATCAGAGAGATTTCATCCATCGAACCCGTTTTAGTTCCATTCCGCTGGGGCGATGAATTTTGTTCCCAATCAAAAACTGCAAAAACTGAAACGCATCTAAAGGATGGCGACGATGTCCCTCTGGCCAATTTTGATTCGCGTAAAACATGAACAGGTCATGAGCCTCCTCGCCAAGGTCCTGAACTGTTTTCGGTATCAACGATCGGACTTCATTCCAACGTTTATTTAGCAGTGTCGCTGCCTGATCTTCTATCTGGGAAATATCCAACTGAATAAACATCGCAACATCTTTGGTATCCAAATTGATCATCTCCGCAGCCACATTGGGAGAACCTCGAAATACTGTTCGCAAACCTGCGTCGCTCAACAGTCGCCCAATCGCAGTCGTCAGGTCGACTGAACAATGATCTTTCAAAGAATCGTTCATCCTGCCTGTTCCGGGAAATAGCGATTGATCACCCCATTCAACCGATCGAGCTCCGCCTCTATTTCGTCAACGGCTTCCAATCTTTCATCCCGTTCCAGAGTCACCGCTTGGACATCAGCGTACTCAAGGACAAATTCAATCAACTCCATCAAATCATCTTGAATCCGGTTGGAGTGATGATCGTGGTAGACGCCTGCATGCTCGCTATAGCCAACAACGTGCAATTGCGTAATCCGAGACGCATCGATCCGACGTACCCAAGCGGCCGGATCGTAGCCGTGGTTTTTGCTGTTGATGAACAAGTTGGTGACATCCATCAATAGTCCGCAGTTTGCACTGTCGCACAATCGGTTCAGGAATTCTGTTTCCTCCATGGTCCCTCCCACGTCGAGCGAGGCCGTGATATTTTCCAAGACCATTGGTCGTTGGCATCGTTGTGAGACTTCAATCGTGTGCTCGATCATGTTGGACAGCGATTCTTCGGTGCGAGGTAGCGGATTGAGGTGGCCCAAATCGACATCAGCAGTCCGCGAGAACGCGACGTGCTCGCTGACCCATTTCGCTTCTGCGATCTCCGCCACCCGTGCGAACTGTTCCAATGTTGATTCACAAAGAGGGCCCGGAGTTCCCAGCGACAGACCGAGTCCGTGAACAAACAAGTCGTAGTCCTTTGCGAGCTCTCGCAGCAACGATTCACCGCCACTAAAAAAGTGCTCCGCTGTAATTTCAAGGTTTCCGACTCCCGCAGGTCGGCGCGCCAACCATTGGCCAAGTTGTTTTCTATATCCGAGTCCTAGTCTCCGCATCCGCCGCACCCTCCCCCGCAACCACCACCACATCCGCTTGAGCAACTACTGCAAGACGAACAGTCCGAACCGCTTCCCCATCCACCTTCTCTGTCACTTTGCACGAAAACGTGCATCCAAATAAACCCAAAAAATAAGGTCGCAATGATTGCGATCGCTACTGTTGCTTTTCCAACGGCAGCACCAATCGCCGGGACGAAGAACAGAGACCCAATCAAAAATGCCAGAACCCCAAACAGCGCACAAAATTTTAGCAACGACAGCCTGCCACGCGAATCAACCATCGGCGGATCGCTTTCGTCTGCTGTTGTGATTTCAGTCAGCGTGATGGAATACAAAAACGCGACGGCAACCATCCCACAAAGCAAAAATCCGAACTTGTGGCCACCTGCGATTGCAGATTGAATGATGCGCACGATCCCAAGCCCCAGCAGTGTGAACATCGCTCCGTAGTTGAACGCGTCTGTATCCTGAATCGCTCGCCGAAGAATAGGTGTCGCGATTCCGTACACGCAAAACAGGAGAAAGAAGTATTGCAGAAACTGCGGGCCGTTGAAGGAAACAAGAAAGAACGCTGACCCAAAGATCAACATTGACCCAACGACAATGTTTGCGATCAAGGAAGCTGTCGTATCGCCAACTTCTTCAACCGCATTTGTCTCGAGGTGTCGTTTTAGCTTCGAGTGATAGCCACAATGAATGCACACGATGGTGCCCTGACCCATATCTTGCTGGCATGAGTCACATCGCCGAATGGTCTTTGCTGACGCGGCTCTTTCCTGTGCTACCGCTGGCTTCGTTGGATTTTTCTGTTTCTCACGTGATGGATCAGGAACAATGAATACGAATTCACACTTCCCACATTTCGCTTTCTTACCGACCGTTGCAGCTGTAACCGAAAGCACTGACCCGCATTTGCATTTCAGGTGAAACGTTCCCATTTATTCCTTTTGGTCAATTGGATTGATCACAACAACGCCATCAGGCATCTGGTCGACAAAGCTGGCTGCTGACTCAACGGCAGACATCATCGCAATGTACAGAGCTTGAATCCACGATGCGTCATGTTTCGCGTCGCTCTCAACCAACGCCTTCACGTTGACCAGCGTATCGCGATCAAGCTTGAACTCTTCAACCGCCAAATCGATCAAGGCCGCTTCGCTGACGACATTCGATTTATCGACCAGGCTGGCGGTGCCTCCGATCGCTCGCACGAACGATTCGTAGTTTCGCGTCAGAGCATTTTTCAATCGATAGGGAGAAGCATGATGCATTAAGCAGGTGCTCTGCATTCTCAAAGAAAGATTTTTCAACTCTTGTTCGCAGCGCAAACGAAGGTGGGCGTGTTGAATCTTGAGATCTTTCAAAACGTCGTCACCGTGGATCACTTCGTATTGTCGTTGCATTTCCATGAATGTGATTGGAAAGACATCCGTTGAAGCATGGAGGTCATTTTTTGTCATCAACATGGGAGCGATCGTCGCGCGACCTTTGATGTTTTCAAAAGCCGTAGAAACTCGTTCCCAACGGCTTGCGTCCAACTGATCGACAATGATCAACACGCGAATTTTGTTCGCTTGCGATTCGGATTCCATTCCATATTTCACAACGGCGATCAATCGATCACCAAAGGAATCCACTAGTGCCTTTTTCAGCGATTCAAGAGTATCTGCGATCGAAGGTTTTCTAAGCACTCAATTCTTTCGACGAACATGGAAGCAACGAATGATTCGTTTTATCCCATTTGGACGTTAACAGAAAGTTCGCTATTCAATTCGTCCGTTCTTTCGCAATATTGCCTAAAAAACGGACACTCCTCGGCGAATGCCATTACGAAGGGCCCGCCGAACTTCCATTTTGCAAGAATCTCACGCAAAGGCGCCAAGCTCGCAAAGTTTCAGCGGTTGAGCACCTCTCAAAGACATGCAACACCGACTAAAGCCTCAACTACAAACAACATGCAATTGATCGCTTTGCACTTCCTCTGTGAACTCCGTGTCTCTGTGTTTCAAAAAACTTGCGTGAACAAATTTGAAACACAGAGGAGAGACAATGTTTGGCAGTCACAACCGAGAGCTCTAGAGCGTCGCCAAAGCTTCATTGAACGTTGCACTTGGTCGCATCGCAGCAGCAACTTTTTCTTCGCTTGGGAAGTAGTAGCCATCAAGGTCCATCGCTTTTCCCTGAACAACATTTAGCTCTTCCACGATCTGCGATTCTTTAGCGGCCAACGCCTCGGCCAAAGGAGCAAACTTGGCTTTCAAGTCAGCGTCATCATCCTGAGCCGCCAAAGCCTGAGCCCAATAAAGCGCCAGATAGAAATGGCTACCACGGTTGTCAAGTTCATTCACTTTCCGCGATGGAGACTTTCCATTGTCGAGCAACTGACCCGTCGCAGCGTCAAGCGCCTGGCCTAAAACTGCCGCCTTCGCATTGCCGCTCGTTTCGCTGAGGTGTTCTAGCGACACAGCCAGCGCCAAAAATTCGCCGAGCGAATCCCAACGAAGATGATTCTCTTGGACAAACTGTTGCACATGTTTCGGTGCCGAACCACCGGCTCCAGTTTCAAACAGGCCTCCACCGTTCATCAGCGGAACGATCGAGAGCATCTTTGCACTGGTGCCGAGCTCGAGAATTGGAAACAGGTCCGTCAGATAATCACGGAGCACGTTACCCGTTACCGAAAGTGTGTCCTGTCCCTCTTTAACGCGATCCAGAGTGAAGGTTGTCGCTTCCTTGGGTGAAAGAATTTCGATCTGAAGTCCATCCGTGTCGTGATCCGCAAGATAAGTTTTCACTTTCGCGATCAGTTGAGCATCGTGAGCACGTTCCGCGTCGAGCCAGAAAACCGCTGGAGCACCCATCGCACGAGCCCGCGTTACGGCCAACTTCACCCAGTCGCGAATCGGAGCATCCTTCACCATGCACATCCGCCAGATGTCGCCCGTCGCAACATCGTGACTGAAAATCGTCTCACCCGCCGCGTTGACGACGCGAACCGTTGAGCCATCAGGCGTCGTCGGCATTTCAAACGTCTTGTCGTGCGAACCGTACTCTTCGGCTTTCTTGGCCATCAATCCAACGTTGGGAACGGTGCCCATTGTCGTCGGATCAAACGCGCCATGCTTCTTGCAAAACTGAACCGTTTCTTCATACACTGCCGCGTAACTGCTGTCCGGAATGACAGCTTTGGTGTCTTGTTGCTTACCTTCTGCGTTCCACATTTGGCCCGAAGTTCGAATCATCGCCGGCATCGACGCATCAATGATCACATCGCTTGGCACGTGCAAGTTCGTGATGCCTTTGTCGGAATTGACCATCGCGATGTCGGGACCATTTTCAAGAGCCGCATTCACATCGGCCATGATGGTGGCTTGCTGATCGGCTGGCAGAGATTCAATGGCAGCGATTACGTTACCAAGTCCATTGTTCGGATTGGCTCCGGCTTCTTCGAGCACATCGCCATGCTTCGCGAACACGTCTTTGAAGAACACTTTCACCGCGTGGCCAAAAATGATTGGGTCTGAAACCTTCATCATCGTGGCTTTCATGTGCAGCGAAAACAAAATTCCCTGCTCTTTGGCATCCGCGATTTGAGCCGCGAGGAACGCCTGGAGTTTCTGACAGTTCATCGCCGTCGCGTCGACGACTTCACCGGCCAGTACTGCAATGCCTTCCTTAAGAATCGTTGCACTTCCATCAGGAGCAACCAATTCAACTTTCA
>CAZORS010000278.1:0-5601 GCA_964582025.1 uncultured Pirellulaceae bacterium
GTGTTTGCCAGAGAGATCCGTTGTCTCGTTGGGGTCGGCTTCGATGTCGTACAACTCCCAGTCGCCGGGGTTGTTTTTCTTGTTCACCTTCGTTCGCACTGCTTTCCACTTGCCATCTCGAATCGCGACGATGCCATTGTAGCCCGCGAAGTCCCAAATCATTGGCTCGGTGCGCTGCGGTGCCGGTTCGCCTTGGAGGACTTTTGTCAAATCGATTCCGTCGAGTTGCTGACTCGCGGGAAGAGTGCCGCCGCCGATCTTGGATAACGTAGGAAACCAATCGGGGAAATACGTCGGCTCTTCGCAAACGGTTTCTGGTTTGATCTTGTCCGGCCAGCGGACGACGCACGGAATTCGGATTCCGCCTTCGTAGCAGCTTCCTTTGTAGCCGCGCATTCCGGCGTTGGAGTTAAAGAAAGTACACCCTGCACCGCCGACATGGAAATTCGGGTCTCTTGATTTATGCGTTGGTCCGTTGTCGGAAGTGAAGATCACAATCGTGTTCTCGGTGAGCCCATGTTTTTCAAGACAATCGAGAATCGAGCCGACGTGTTCGTCAAGGTCAGAGATCATCGAAGCGTAAGCTGCGCGTGGTCGCGGATGTGGCAAGTATCCGTTTTGACCGCGATAGGCGCCGTGTTCTTCGTCCCACTCTTTCGGATAGCGGTCAAGCCATTCTTGAGGAGGCTGCATCGCAACGTGAGGTTCGACAAATGGAAGGTACAAAAAGAAAGGCTGGTCTTTGTTTTGGTCAACGAACTTAAGTGCTTCTTTCAAAATCAAATCCGGTGCGTAATTCTCGGCTCGATACGTGTCGGCCAAAACTTCGCCTTCGGGTTGTCGATGATGTCCTGGAATGGGGAATTTATTGACGCGAACTTCGGCTTCATCGCTGTCCAGAAACGGAGGATAGAAACTGTGAGCGTTTCGTTGGCAGTTGTAACCATAAAAACGATCGAATCCTTGCTTCATGGGAGAGCCGCTTGTGTTGGAAGGGCCGAGTCCCCATTTTCCGAAACCGCCATTGGCGTAGCCGGCAGCCTTGAGCACTTCGGCGATCGTGACGGCGGAATCAGTGATCGGAAACTGCCCAGGGAAGACTCGACCATTGCCCGATCTTTTATTTCCGCGAATCTCTGCGTGTCCCAAATGTTGACCCGTCATCAAAACGCAACGCGCTGGAGCACAAACAGGCGCGCCGGTGTAATGCTGAGTAAATCGAACTCCCTGCTTGGCCAACCGATCAATGTTTGGAGTCTTGATTTTTTCCTGCCCGTAGCAGCCGACGTCACCGTATCCCAGATCGTCCGCGAGGATGAAAACGATGTTGGGCTTCGACTTCGGCTGAATGTTTGACTCATCGAAGCAAGCGAGGGCCAATGACTGAAAACAAAGCGTGAGAAGAATTGTCGAAATGGCGACTGAGTTCTTGTTCATTAAAGATCTTTCAAGAAAGAAGTTTTTTGAGGCCGAGTATATCTAAAATCGTGTGTCCAGCCTGATCTTCAAAGCGAAATTATTCCGCTACAATGATTCGCAATCGTTGAACTTACTCTATCGCCATTGGAGACCACCATGCGACGTCGTGAATTTCTGAAAGCAACGGCTGCTTCTACCGTCTTACTTTCTGCGACAACTACATCGAATGCGTTTGCATTGGATGAGGAAGCCGCCTGTTGCGATAGGACTTACGCGACGCCCGCCGATGCGATGAAGGCCCCGCCTGAAACGCTGGCTTATGTGCCTGCGATTTATGTCGGGACTGATGTTAAGAAGCCTGACTACCTCGCGACGGTTGATGTCGATCCATCCTCGCCGACCTACAGCCAAGTCATTGCCCGTCTGCCGATGCCAAATGTTGGTGATGAGTTACATCACTTCGGCTGGAACGCGTGCAGTAGTTGCCATGGCGAAGAAGGAAAGAGCCGACGGTTCATCGTGTTGCCCGGAATTGGTTCTGGGCGAATTCACTTCGTTGACACCGAGGATCCCAAAAATCCTAAGCTTCACAAAATCATTGAAGGGAAAGAGATCGCTGACAAAACGGATCTGTCGGCGCCGCACACGGTCCATTGTCTTGCCGATGGCAACATCATGATTTCGATGTTGGGTGACTCCAAAGGTGAAGGTCCGGGCGGTTTCCTGTTGTTGGACGAAGACTTCAACATCAAAGGTCGTTGGGAAAATGATGCCACGGGTATGAAGTACAACTACGACTACTGGTATCAGCCACGACACAACGTGATGGTGTCCAGCGAATGGGGCGCACCGAATACGGTCTCCAAGGGTTTCAATCTCGATGATGTGAAAGCTGGAAAGTACGGACAGCAACTGCATTTCTGGGATTGGAAAGAGCGAAAGATCAACCAGTCAATCGACCTCGGTGAAACGGGGATGATTCCATTGGAGGTTCGCTTTCATCATGATCCCGACAGCGTTCATGGTTTCGTCGGCGCCGCGCTCAGCAGCACGATTTGGCACTGGTACAAAGACGGCGACAAGTGGGACGCCAAATCGGTTGTTGCAGTTGAGTCAGTCGTGCATGATGGTTGGCCGTTCCCGGTTCCGGGCTTGATCACAGATTTGGTGCTGTCGATGGACGACAAGTATCTGTACTTTTCAAACTGGCTACACGGCGACATCCGTCAGTACGACGTTTCCGATCCGGCGAATCCAAAATTGGTCGGACAAGTTTGGCTTGGCGGTGTGATCGGCAAAGGCGAGCCGGTCGCCGGTCGCAAACTTGGCGGCGGTCCCCAGATGCTGCAGTTGAGCCTTGATGGAAAGCGATTGTACGTGACCAGTTCGCTCTACAGTCCGTGGGATAATCAGTTCTATCCCGACATGGCGAAGGAAGGTTGCTACATGTTGCAGATCGATTGCGACACGCAAACCGGTGGCTTGTCGGTCAACGAAAAGTTCATGGTCGATTTCGGAAAGGAGCCCGGCGGAGCAGCTCGGGCTCATGAAATTCGATTTCCGGGTGGAGACTGTACTTCTGATATTTGGGTGTAGTCGCTGGTTGATAACTCGATTGGAATACAAGCCCGAAGCGCAAGCGAGCGAGCGAGTATGCGCGGACGACTCACTCGCTCGCGCATCATGCTTGTATTGGTGTGTACAGATCTAGACTTGCTATTTCACACGTACCAGCTTCATTAGCCGACCCGAAACGTTCCAATCCTGAACATAAAGGTTGCCGTCTTTGTCCCAGTACGAACCATGTGTTCCGCTGAAGACGCCCTCGATCCAATCCTTTTGTTCGACTTTAAAATTCTTGCGTTGCTTCGGGTCAGTGTTGTGACCTAGCACGGCAATGATCGTGTTGCTTTTGTCGAGAATCACAACGCGACCGTGCAGGTCGGGAACGGAAACGTAGTCGCCTTGAATTGCGACTGAAGTTGGCATGCCGAGTCCGGTGATGACTTCTTCGATGAAGTTTCCTTCAAGGTCGTAGTGTACGAGTCGTCCTTTGGGTTTGTGGTTGCGATCGCATATCAGCAGTCGAGGTTTTTTGTAACGAGTATCGAGCGTCATGCCGTGACAGGTATTGAACTGCTTCAACTCGTTGCCCTTTTCACCGAAGTGGCTGAGGTACTTACCTGTTTTGTCGAAACGAAAGATCAGGTTGCTGGCGTAGCCGTCGGCGACGTAGATGTCTCCATTTTCAGCAACGGTAACAGCCGTCGGTCGGTAGACTTTAGGTTTTTCAACGCCTGACTCTTCAGGGAATGGCAATCGCAAAACGACTTCACCGCCATGGGCTTTGAACTTGATCGCTTCTTCTGCGTTGTTGCGAGCACCGTAGATGTATTCGATTCCGTCTTCGGCGCGAATTTCGATGTCATGCAAGTTGGTGTAGTCTTTGCCCAAATAGGATTGGACAACTTCGCCTTCAGGCGTGAAAACAAACACACCTTGTTGGGCACTTGTGTAGATATGGCCTTTGGAGTCAATCACGACTCCGCCGTGCGTGGCTCCCAACGGTGAGTTGCCGTCGGCTCGCAATCCCCAGCCAGGAACGGTGTCAAATGTCATGATTCCACAGCCCATTCGTACTGGCTGAATTTGCTCGACTTCTTGAGCGGAAGCGGAAGCGGACGTTAGCGAAATGACCAAGCTCGCGATGGCCAGTGACAGAAAGGGTGGCTTCATGATTTGTCCCGGTTCAGAAGTTGAGATTTGGCTGTAAGGATAACCGAATCGCTGGCCGACTTCAGCAACTCATGGCTTAAACCAGTCAAGAAATCGGTTGCCGGCCACTGGTCCTGCGCCAGATTGCTCGCAAACATGAGCTGCAATCTGATTGGCCAATATGTTGATTGCGGGCAGTTCCATGCCGTGGAGCATTCCCATGACGACACAGGCCGTAAAGGAATCTCCCGCTCCGACGGTGTCGACGGCATTGACTGGCATGGCAGCGCATGAATTCCTTTCGTCTGGCGTCACTAAAAGCGAACCTTCTGCTCCACGGGTCAAAGCAATCAATTTCAAGTCAAATTGTTCAAGTAAAGAATCAACCGCGTTTTCTGCGTTGTCAGGTATTCCAACTGCCCGGAGAACGATAGGCAATTCGGCGCTGTTGATCTTCAAGACGTTGGCGAGCTTCAATGAACCAATGATGACTTCATCGGAAAAGAAATTTTGACGCAGATTGACGTCGAAGACTCGAAGGCAATTCTCGGACGTCGCCGAAAGAAAACGCTTGGTCGTTTCTTGGCTGGTTGGAGATCGTTGAAAGAGTGTCCCAAAGCAAACTGCGTCGACCGATTGTGCGAACGATTCGAGTGCCGAAGTCCACTCGCAGAAATCCCACGCGACATGGTTGGCGATTTCGTACTCGGGTTCACTATCGGCTAACTGAATTTGAACGTTGCCTGTCGGATTCTCGTTGCATGAAACGCAAGTCGCGTCGATCTTTAGCGTGTTCAGTTCAGCCAAGGCCAGTCTTCCAAGTTCATCGTTCCCAACCGCGCTAACGAGAAATGCGTTCGCTCCCAGCGCTGCAGCATGAGACGCGAAGTTTGCCGGAGCGCCGCCGAAGCAACGATAAGTTGGGAAGACGTCCCATAGCACTTCGCCAAGTCCGCCGACCTGCCATCGTGTATTCTTGGAATCGCTCATGTGGTTGCCGCCTTAATCGCTAACTCGTCTGGCTTTGTTATACTGAAGCTATTGCTTTAGGGCTCAGTTTATCGAATTCACCGGCCGATTATTCTCGGAAACATACCATGTCCAAGTTAACCATTGCATTCGTCGCCTTGCTTGCCTGTTTGCAGTTCGCGGTCCTCGCCAATGCGCAAACAAAGCTAACGGAGGACCGCTTTCAGGAGCTGATGAACTCGATCGTGCCAGCAGAAAAATCGAAGTTGGTCGACTGGCATCTGGATCTGTTGAGTGCCCAAAAAGTTGCGATCGAACAGAAAAAACCGATCTTCATCTGGTCGATGGACGGTCATCCACTGGGCTGCACGTGAAACAACGGAATCGTCGACCGTGAGTCGACTTTTGTTGATCCTGAAATCGTCAGAATGCTTACAGATGATTTTGTTCCCGTCGCGATTGACCAATGGTACGAACGTCGACAAAAGGATGCTAAGG
>CAZORS010000279.1:0-5590 GCA_964582025.1 uncultured Pirellulaceae bacterium
ACCAACAGAGGTAATTTTGATTGGGCAGTCACTGGGCGGAGGCGTCGCGGCTCATCTGGCTGCATCTCAAGGATGCAAAGCGTTGGTGCTGCAAAAGACATTCACGTCATTGCCGGACGTTGCCCAAGCGAAATTTCCTTTCGTACCGGCTCACTATCTGATGCGAAATCGTTTCGATTCGTCATTGGCAGTGGAAGCTTACGATGGCCCCGTTCATCAATCACACGGGGAGACCGACAGGGTCATTCCGTTTCGATTTGGAAAGCAGTTGTTCGAAAAGACATCGCATCCGCTGAGCAAGTTCGTGAATCTTGGGCAGTGCGGACATAACGATGGCTACTCAAGTGACTATTGGAAGCAATTGGATAGTTGGCTGGACGATTTAGGCTCAGATCCTTCTCAGTAGTAATAACGCATTGTTCAAATAAAAAAGGACGCGTCGGCCGACGCGTCCTCAAGTTAGCTAGTTAGTGACTTAGTGATCACTACACTACACTACACGGTTGTCGCTACTGTTTACGCCGAATCATTGCGAGTCCGCTCATGGCAGCTGCAATGATGAGAAGAGAAGACGGTTCAGGAACAGCAGTCACCGTGCTGAATTGGAAATCCAACTGACGAATGACCAGCGTTCCATCTGCAGGAGCAGCATCATTCGCGACACCCTGATTATCAAATACCAACGTTGGGGTGGCAGCGAAATCGAAGAATTGTTGCGCGAAATTAAACCCAACATCGGTATTGGCCGTGTTGTCGAACGACGCGGTTATTCCTGCGAAGTCAATGGTTCGATTCTGAGTGGCTGCAACGGCCTCGCCGCCATCACCTGATGCGAGCGTCACCCCCGAGAAGCCGTCAAAAACAAAAGTTTCTCCGGCGCTGTTGGTGCCGGCTACATTGCTAACGCTGACAGTCGTGTCACCGAGTGTTCCAAAAGAAGTGTTGTTACCAGCGGCATTTGAAATGTTCGTGCCTTGGCCCCAAAGAGAGAGGCCATTTGCGTTGGTAGTCTCAAATGTCAAATCAAACGTGAACGAATCGTCAAGGTTTCCGTCCCCATCTCCGTCTTGGTTCGCAACCGCAACGCTGATTGTTAACGGGTTGGAGCATGAGTGTTTGCTGCAAAACCAGCACCAAATGTGACGTCAGGATTTTCAGGGCCCGCGTTCCGGGGAGATACCCCGTCGACGAATACGATGTCCGCATGGGCGCCGCAGGTGATCGCAAACATTGCGATTACTACCGCAGCAAAAAATGATCTTTTCATGGTGGCAATTATCCTATGGAATCAAAGAAGTGAAACTGAACGCCGCAAATGCGAAATTTACGCACTGACTCTAACGATCCTAATGATAATGACGATGGTTCACGAAATGAACCTTTAAGTCTAAATGTAAAGTCTGATTTCCTGCGAATTGAAAATCAGAAAGCGACACTTAGCTAAACGCAATACCGTTCAATGAACCTTAGTCGGAGTCGCAAGACTTCGGGAGAATAGTAGAGAATCCCGGCATTGTCTCAGCTTCACCCGAACTGTTGCCAGTCCGGCTACGCAAGTCGCGACCCTCATTGAACGATATTGTGGCTAAACGGAGCGGGCTATCGCCAAAGCAGCCGGTTAACAGGTTGAGAAAATCGTTTTCGCGACATTTTCTTGATCAACGGTTTTACTGAAGCAGCGATTTGCGATGCGGCTGCGTTGGAGAAAAGGCAGAACGACTGGCGATCAACCAAGCGCTTGCGAACTCCCAATTCTCGTGAGCGTTGCATAAATTGCGTTTGAAGTGCACATTTCGGGGATTTCACCGACCGACAGCTTCTTTAATGTCGTATGTTTCTGGGGTCCCCATCAAACCTAGACGACACTCATGAAAAACATCCTCGTCACTGGCGGCGCCGGCTACATCGGCAGCCATACTTGTCTCGAACTGCTTGAAGCTGGCTTCAACGTTACGGCGATCGATAATCTGTGCAACAGCTCCGAAGAGTCGCTGAATCGAGTGCAAAAGCTGACCGGCAAATCGCTTGACTTTCATAAAGTAGATTTGCTGGATATGGATGGCCTTCGAGATGCTGTAAGCACCAAGAAATTCGACGCCGTGATCCACTTCGCGGCTCTGAAGGCGGTCGGCGAAAGCGTTGCCAATCCGTTGCTTTACTATCGCAACAATATCACCGGCACGACGAACTTACTGGAAGTGGTCCAGGAAGCCGGCATCAAGAATTTCGTGTTCAGTTCTAGTGCCACGGTTTACGGCATTCCGAAATCATTGCCGCTGACCGAAACCGCTGATACGCCAATCCAAGAAGTCACCAATCCCTACGGCCGTAGCAAGCTGATGATGGAGTACGTGCTTCGCGATTGGCAAGCCGCGAATCCAAAAGTCAACGTTGCACTTTTGCGATACTTCAATCCAGTCGGTGCTCATCCGTCCGGGCAGATCGGTGAAGATCCCAACGGTATCCCAAATAATCTACTGCCATACGTTTCGCAGGTCGCCGTCGGTAAGCTTGAACAGTTAAGCGTCTTTGGTGATGACTACGAAACCGAAGACGGAACAGGAGTACGTGACTACATTCACGTTGTCGATCTTGCTAAAGGGCACCTTAAAGCACTTGATCGATTGGATGCGGATCCCGGCGTTGTCGTTTACAATCTCGGGACGGGAAATGGTTATAGCGTTTTGCAGATCTTGAGCGCGTTCGAAAAAGCGGCTGAGAAACCGATTCCTTACAAAGTCGTTGATCGACGTGCTGGAGATATTGCGGCGTGCTTTGCCGATCCAGCGAAAGCAGAATCAGAACTTGGCTGGACGGCTGACAATGGCATTGAAGAAATGTGTGCCGACGGCTGGCGGTGGCAGTCTCAAAATCCGAACGGCTACAAATAGAATTTGAGGCTCAGTTGTCTTATCAAGAAATTTACGAAGCCGTTAAGGCGAATGACGTTAAGAAAGTTCTTTCGCTTATTGATGCCGACCCAAACTTTCTCGACATCACCGACAGCAATCAACGCACACCACTGACGGTCGCGTTTGCTTATCAGCGTTTTGAAATTGCCCGCAAACTAATTGAACGCGGTGCCAACCTGTTTGCGATGAACCATTCGCTTAAGTGGGGTATGCTTTACATCGTTGAGCGAGATGGCCTCTCCGACACGCTTCGGCATGAATTGTTGGAAGCTGCGATCGCGGCAGGTGTTTGGGAAGACGAGCTGTTTCATCATGTTTGGCGTCGAGATATCCAGAATGTTGAGTCGATCTTAGAAAGTGATCCTTCTCGAGTTTCAGTTCGCTTGGCTGACGTGGACGGGACAACCGGTTTCTACAACGCTTTGCCATACTGCGGTCTCACGCCGCTTCACTATGCGGTGATCGCCTGCGACGAAGCAATGGTTCGATGTTTGCTTCAGTCTGGAGCAGAAGTCGACGCGATTCCACACGGCCGCGAATCCGACTCTCGTTATACGCCAATGTATTTTGTCCCGGATGGCGGGGAAGGAGTCGCAGAGATTCTGATCGAATATGGTGCCGACCCGAATCACACGACGCTTTACCTCAGCGGTGGCAGCAAGTCGATGCAGAAAGTCGTCGTTGCCAACGGTGCTGGTGGGACGCCGTTGTTTGCTGCGTTGACGGTTGGCGATTTTGAAGAAGCCTCAAAACTCATTCGCGACAATCCAAACGTCATCAACGATCGCTTGCCCGACTCCCGAGTTAATACTCCACTGCACCTGGCGGCAAAAGTCGGTGCTTTTGAGATCGTGGAGCTGTTGATTGAACACGGGATGGATGTGGATACGCCAACGTCTCGTGGCTTCACGCCTCTTTCGCTTGCCCCTGAAATGTACTGTTCCTTAGAAATGTTTCAGCTGCTGGTTGAAAAAGGTGCGGATGTTCGCGCCGGAAATGATTCGCCGCTGCGTGCCGCGATTTGGCAACACGCTTACGGGCACGAAAATTATGAGTCAGTGATTCGATTTCTGGTAGAGAAAGGTTCGAAGCCTCGCGGCTTGCATCACTGTGCTCGAGGCGGAAATCTTGCATTCACGAAACTGATTCTGGAACTCGGAGCGGACGTCAACGAAACCAGTGACTTCGCTTTCTATTCAAAGCGAATATCGTTTGACGGAAATACGGCTCTTGACTATTGCACGGGTGTCGTCGGTGATCAGAAGCATCCTGAGATTGCGGAGCTGTTGATTGAGCACGGCGGAAAACACGGTGCGGAAATCGGCCGCAGTTAGGTGGCATAGGCTTCTAGCGCTTCTAGCCTGTGATCTTTATGCAATAACAGGCTGACCTCTCGCCTAGCCAATCTTCTCACGACCGCCGATGTACGGTCGCAATTTCTCCGGGATTGTGACGCTACGATCGGCGTTCTGATGGTTTTCCAAAATCGAAATCAGTGCTCGGCTGAGCGCGAACGCAGTTCCATTGAGAGTATGGACGAACTTCGTGCCTTTGACATCTTTCTTCTTGTAACGAATATTCAAACGGCGTGACTGATAGTCGGTGCAGTTTGAAGTCGAAGTAACTTCTCCGTACTCACCGGCGTCGCCGCGACCGGGCATCCACGCTTCGAGGTCGTACTTTCGATAGGCCGGTCCACCAAGGTCACCTGTCGCCGTATCGACGACTCGGTAAGGTATTTCGATGGCGTCAAACAGATCGCATTCGATTTGACGAAGGTCTTCGTGAACAGCGTCGCTGTTTTCTGGCAACGTGAACGCGAACATTTCGATTTTGGTGAACTGGTGAACGCGGTAGAGTCCTCTCGACGCACGGCCGGCGGCGCCTGCTTCGGTGCGGTAGCAATGGCTGATGCCGCAGAGTTTGATTGGTAGTTCTTCGTCGGAAACGGTTTCTCCTGAGTAAAGTCCGCCGAGTGTAATTTCGGCGGTTCCGATTAGCGAAACGTCCATCTCTTCGATGCTGTAAATTTGCGTTTCCGGTCCGCGAGGATTGAAACCAATGCCTTCGAGAACACTGTCGCGTGCAAGGTCCGGGGTGATCGTGGGCGTGAAGCCGCGATTGACCAGTTCGTTGACGGCGAACTGCTGCAGTGCCAAATCCAGTAGGACCAAATCGCCTTTAAGGAAATAGAAACCTGCTCCTGTGGTTCGTGCTCCCCCTTCGAAATCGATCCAGTCATGATGCTGGCCGAGTTCCAGATGGTCCATGACTTCAAAATCGAATGTGCGAATCGGCGTTTTGCCATCGGAGATCTTTAGATTTGCTTTGTCGTCTTTCCCGATCGGGGCGTCCGGATGGGCCATGTTGGGGACGAGCTTTTGAATCTCCAAAATTTCTGCGTCCAGTCGGTCGTGTTCGGATTGAGCGTCGCTTTTCTGTTCACGAAGTTTCCGAGCTTCTTCTTTGAGCGATTCCCGTTCCGCGTCGTCGCTGGCTTTGCCGATTTGCTTCGAGGCCGCGTTCGCTTTTTGATTTAGCTCCTCGGATTCCTGCAGTTTGGCTCGGCGGGCCGTCTCAAGTTCGACGAACGAGTCGAGATTGATGTTCAGGTTTCGGTTGACGCAGTTCTCTTTAACGGCATCGATGTTTTCGAAGATGAATTTGCGGTCGAGCAT
>CAZORS010000280.1:0-5463 GCA_964582025.1 uncultured Pirellulaceae bacterium
CTAAACAGCACCGGCAAAATAAAGAACGCCGGATGCACTCGGCATGGAAAACCGAGGATTGTAAAATTCATGTCGTAGGGAGTTTTACCCGGTGCACTCAAAAACACGGCATGGCTCGAGAGAAATGAAATATTGCTTGTTCAATAGCTTAACACTCCGGCTATAACTTTGCACTGCGCGTTGTCATCGTCGCCCAGCTTTCCAAGCTGGTAGCGGGCGTCGGCGCGAGTGTTCCAACTGGAATATCGTTTCCCGTGTTTACCGTGTCACTCCGCTCGCTTTCGGTTCGGAGAACCGAGCGACATTGTTTTCTCTTTGCCAACCAGCAAAATGCGCTCGGCACAAAAATCAGCGCCAACAAAGTACAGCCAACGACTCCGCCGGCGATCGCAATTGCCATTGGAGGCCAGAATCCGCCGCCGGCAATCAGCAGCGGGGTGAAGCCAGCGATCGTCGTGAATGTCGTTGCTAACACATGGCGTGTTTCGTGAAGTGTGACTCGCAAAATCGCTTCTTCATCTCCCGCCGCAGCTGCGGGATCTTCACGAAGCGCCGTCAGCACAACAATCGAATCATTGATCGCGATGCCGATCAGCCCCATGATCCCAACAATGGCCATGAAACCAAACGGATAGCCGAACAGGAAAAGTGATGCTCCGCCAAAGCCAACGGCCATCAGCGCGACCGAGCCAATGACCATCGCCCCGCGGAAAGAGCCAATCGAAAGTACCAGCGTCGCAATCATTGCGGCGACCAAGATACCAACGCTGGCCATCAAGTTGCCAACCGCTTCGCCACGTTTCGAAGCTTCGCCGCCGTAGCTCATGCGGTAACCCGGCGGAATCGTCCAAGCCGAATCCTCAAGCTTCTGGTTGAGTTTGGCGAGCACCGTTGATGGCAATGTTCCCGCTTCCAAAAATACCTGAACTTCTTGCATGCGAATGCTGTTGAGCCTAGCGACCATGGCGGTGGTTGGCTTCAGTTTCAGATTGGCTACGGCACTTAGTGGTACCTGCTTCGCATCTCCGCCAGCCGAAGGGAAGACTAAGTTCAACTGATTCAAATCTTCAAAATTGGCTCGCTGGCTGTCAGCTACACGAACGCGAACGGGAATCTGTTCCGTCTGTTGCAAAACGAATCCGCCGACAGCACCATCGAGCTGTGCGTTGAGTTGGGTGGCGATTTGGCCGGGTCGAAATCCTGCGAGTTGAGCGTCCTCAGACGAAACATCGACTTCTACTGTTGGTGTCGAATCGTTGAGTTCAACACGAACGTGCACAACGTTCTCCAATTCGGATAGCAACTTCCGGGATTTTTCTCCCAGTTCACGCAACACATCAAGGTTTGGTCCGAAGAACCGAAGTTCGATCGGTGCAGTGAAAGGAGGCCCCTGTTCCAATTGTCTTGCCAACACACGAGCTTCCGGAAACTTTGATTGAAGCTCCCGTTGTACTTTGCGGATTTCCGCAGCACCGTTTTCCGCTGAATCCAGTTGCACGATGCCGTGAGCATAACCACGGGCTCCCAGTCGATTGGTGATAATGTTGTAGTAAAACGTCGGCGCAGTTCGTCCCAACAGCCAAGTGGTTTGCTCGACGCGTGGATTGGTGTTCAGCTCTTCACTGATCTTGTTTGTCAGCGTTGTTAATTCGGCAAACGATGCGTTGGAAGGCAGTTCGAGCTCAACGTGAAATTGGTCTCTGTCTGCAGGTGGGAAGAATTGATCTGGCAGCATCGATAGCGAGAAAATGCCGGCTCCTGCAAGAATGGCACAGCCGATCCCCGTAACGATTGGATGACGAATGCAAGACAGAATGAAGCGTTCAAAGATTGGCTTCAGCGGCCCCGGGCTAATTCCGGCGGCAACAGGAGCGTCGCTACGCCCGGCACGATTCAGCATGGCAGCCAACGGAGCGATGATCAGCAGGCTGATGAAAAGTGAACTGCCCACCGAAATGATCACGTTCGTCGCCATCGCGCCAACGAACTCGCCAGCCGGACCTTCCATCAGACAAATTGGCGCAAACGCAAACGCAGTCGTCACCGTCGAAGCCAGCAATGGAATGGCAAGGATTCGGCCGGTCGAAGAAACGGCTTCAATTCGTGACTTTCCTGACCGCAATTGGTTGCTGACTGAGTCCACGATGACGATCGCGTTGTCGATCAATAATCCTAACGCGATAATCAAACCAGCAACTGACATTTGGTGAATCGGAATCGAGTTGGCTCGCATTCCTGTCAGAACTGCCAAAGAAACTAGCGGCAAAGCAATCGAAACCATCAAGGCATTTCGCCAGCCCATCAATAACCACACGACCAGCAGAACCGCGAGAGAACCCGCAGCAAGGTTGCCGAGGAGTTCTGAAAGTCTTCCTTGCACGTAGCGGTTTTGATCGAGGACATTCGTTAGCTCGATCGCTGGAGGAAGTTCGGCGCGAAATTCTTCGATGACCTCACCAAGCTGACTGCGCCATGCATCGATGCGACTTCGGGCTCGAACTTTCGCTCCCACTAGCATGGCTGGCTGACCATTGATTTGTCCAAGTTCCGCCGGAGGATTTGCGATGGCTCGATCAACGTTTGCGATGTCGCCTACAACGACAAAGCTGCCTTGATCACCGCTGTTTTTGAGCGGCAACTGCCGAATTGATTCAACCGAATTGAGTTGATTTCCCATCTCGACTGCCATCGATTCATTCGCCGACCGCAGAGTTCCTGCAGCATTTCTGGCATCGTCTCCGCGAATCGCATTGGCAACATCGGTTGCCGAAAGACCGACGTTTGCCAATCGGGATTGATCGACTTCGACAATGATTTCTTCGTTGGGCCGACCGAACTGTTGGACGTCATCCGTTCCACCGAGCTCGCGAATTCGGTCCTCCAGATCTTTGGCAAACCGCCCGAGAATCGCATAGTTTGGTTCACTCTCGTGGGTCCATGTCAACGCGCCAATCCAAGCGAATGCTCGAACATCAAGTTCATCAAACTGAGGTCGCGAAGCTTCGGCAGGCAAGTCAGTAATCGAGTCTTCAACCTTGCCGCGAATTCGACTCCAGATTGGACCCGGCACGTAAACATCGTCTCGCAACTCGATCGTGATCAGCGAGACTCCCGATCGACTTTGAGAACGAAACTCCTTGATCTCTTCAACTTCCCGGATGGCTTTTTCGATTCGATCCGTGACGAGCGCCTCAACTTGTGCGGCATCCGCGACGGGGTAACGCGTTGAAATCGTGGCCGCGCGGGCTGTGAGGACCGGATCTTCCATCCGCGGCAAAACCATGTAGGACGAAAGTCCACCGACTAGCAGCAAGGCGATCATCATGATCAACAGACGCGGCTTGCTGATGCCGATGGTCGACCAGTGTAATGATGGCCGGTTCGTGTTTGAATCGGATGACTGAATCATTGAATGCTCTCTTGCTTCAACTGTCCCAGTTTGATCGTCGTTTCATCTTGCCATGGAAATTTGAGATCGCTTGTCGCTGCGGTGACCATTTGACCGGACGAAATTCGATTGCCACCCTGAACGATCACGCGATCGGATTCCTGAATCGTTCCACGGACTCGGCTCCACGTTCCCCACGTCGCCAGCACTTCAACATCTCGCCGCTGAGCCGCCGCCGAATATTCGTCAGAAGAATTGTCGCCCGGCGAGCCATTGGCAACCAATACCGACCAAAGTCCGCGAACTTGTGGCAGCAGCGCCTCGGATGGAATCCAGAATCCCTGTTCATCGCTTTGGATCGCGAACTCTATGCGAACCGTTTGGCCATCAACCAGACCTGACTGATCTGAGTTGTCGATGCTGACGATGATTTGTTGTGTTCGCGTTGAGCGATCAAGTTTCGGCTGAATCTGTTTGATGGTTCCCGCGTGGATGTCCTTTCCCGAGGTGAACGTCATTTCTTTGCCCGGAGAGAGCTGCTTTGCGATCGAAGGTGGAGCCCCAAAGCGAACTTCGAGTTGATCGGTTTCAACGATCTCCAGAACGGGCGCACCGCGCTGCGGAAGGCTACCTTCATCGACAAATCGTGCGGAGATGCGGCCCGAGAACGGTGCGAAGATTTCTGTTTGCTCCAACCGTGTTTTGGCTTGATCCATCGTAGCTTTGATGACTCCTAAGGCACCGCGCTGAGCATCGATTTGTTCCTTGCGAGTCCCCGCAAGCAGTTCGTCCAGTTTTTGCTGCGCTGAAGCGACGGATGCTTTTGAGGCAGCCGCACTAAATTTTGCGGTGTCGAATTCTTGGGCCGATGAAGCTTTGGTTCGGCTGAGATTCGCTTGACGTTGAAAGTCGGCTTGCGCCAGTTGAGACTGCGCTTTGAGGCGTTGTAGTTCTGCACGTGCAGCGGCGATCGTTTCAAGCCGCGGTCCCTTTTCCAGTTCGGCAAGTACGGCTCCTGTTTGCCGTGATCGCGCGACTGCGGCATTGTACTGAGCCTTGAGGGCTGCTTGATCTTGACGAGCCAGCAATTGACCTTCGGTAACGTAATCTCCTTCGTCGACGAAGATTTCATCGACTCGCTCGGTTGCCTGAAACGCAAGAGAGCTTGTGCGGCGTGCAACAACGGTCGCGGTGTATCGCTGCGGCATCACGGCTGATGCCGACTGGTTCATGATCATCACCGCAACCGGCTGCAACTGCACGTCATTGGAGTCTTGAGCTTCTGCGCGTGATTCGAACAGGTCCGTTTTGTTCTGTTGCAGATACCAGACGGCGCCAGCGATTCCCATGATCGCCACAACCAGCCAGAGAATGTTCTTTGCTTTCAACATTTGTTCAAACCGCGGAATGAGGTAGCGGAGTTTCTTCGGGGAAAACTGTTTTGCAAACGCGAACCAGATGATCACCATGTTCTTCGGCTGACCAAAGCGGTTGCCATTGGTAGCCGTTGAGCAAGTGGAGTGTGCCCATGCGAACGGAGCGATGAATCGAATCGATGCCGATGTCTTTTAAAGATGGGCTGGTCATGTCGATGATGTAGGAACCAAATGTGAGTGCCCACAACGACAAAGTCATTTCTTCCGGGTTGATGCCCCCAACCATCTGCACATCGCCGTCGGCGATTCCACTACGAACAATCCCGGCGACCAGTGCCATACATCGATGCTCGAACTTGCGCATCAGGTCGCGTCGCTCTTCGGTGCAGCGGTCCCAGATTGCGGAATGACACACGATGCTCTCGACGACGAAGTGCAACGGATAATTGCGTCGATAGATCTCGCAGGCGGCGCCCACGGCAAGCATTCTTTCACGCGATCTGCCAGAAGATGTTGACGCGGCGTCAAACATCTCCTGTCGTTTGTTGATTGCCGTGACCGCCATCGAAAGCAGCAGTTCTTCGCGATTCGGATAATGGTTGTAGATCGTGCCTTTTGCGGTATTTAGCTCTTCTGCGAGCCGTTCCATCGAAAGCGCAGCAAATCCCTCGGTCAACAAGATGTGACCTGCGGTTGAAA
>CAZORS010000281.1:0-5444 GCA_964582025.1 uncultured Pirellulaceae bacterium
TGGTCGGAGCCCTATTCGATCGAGCTTCCGGGTTTGTGCGATATCCTTGTTCCCAACCTCCCACGACTTGATGAGTCGCCCCTGATGAACCATCTGAATTACATTCAACCGATGCGTGAATACGAAGTAAGTCCGCACGCCAAAGTTTTTGGGAAAGAGAAAGTCACACTCGGTAGTTTGAACGCAGAGATCGAGGTCATCGAACTCAAAATTGCTGAAGATGTTTACGATGAAGAACAGAGAGTAGGCATTGAGCGTGTTCTTGAAAAATTGAAGATTTCTCAGCAACAGAATTTGTTCGTCACGTTTCGCTATTAGTCGTTTGCAAGTTTGGAGTGAGGAGAAGATGCGATTGCTGAAACTTGGGATCCTGATTTCACTGGTTGTGGCAATCGGTTGTCGACAACAGCAGTCAGAAACGGCAGAAGCGGTTGTGAAAAACAAAGCCGTAGTGCAATCGAAATTCGAAGCCCCGAACGATTCCTCCGAGATGTTCGCGAATTGGCAGAAGGTCAGCGGCATCAAATGGACAATCGACGACTCAAACGTCTTGGCTCCCAGAGGCTATCGAGCTGAATCTGGACCGAAATACGGCTACACAACTTTCGACGGAGCCCTAAAACATTTGGCAAAGAATGCGAAGATCGAAATTACAGGTCAAACTGTCATGCGTGACCTCGACGCGTGGAAGTCTTGGGATGGGCGGACTGCAAAAATCGTGATGGCTCCGACAAGGCTTGGCAGAGAAGCAGGTGTTCTTGTGCTTTTTTTGAGTCAACGCCAAGACAGTGAAGACTATTCGATGCTCGGTTATGAGGTCACCGAAACAGACTTTCTGGCGTGGGGAGGAATTACTCGCATGCTAAAGATGCGTGGTGTTGTCCCAAGTATTGACGCCTTCCCGAAAGAGACTCGCGTTCGAATCGCTCGCAGTCCTTTCAAACAACAAGCTGATCTATACAACGAAGCTCTCAACAAACAATTCAGCGTCCTCGCCAAAGGCTTAATGCAATCCATGACGCAACGCCAAGCGTTGCTTCGGATGCAGGAGTTGAATTACGATTTGATTTTGGGTGGCGATATCACGTCGCCGTCGATAGGTGACTAAGATGACAGTTCAAGTCAGTTTGCCTCGGTAGGGCAAGGTTGGATTTGGACCTGTCGCGTTATCGAATCGATTCGCCCATGGTCCCGAGTTGAACGGTCAATTTGAGCTTCCTGTCGCCTCGACGAACTTCAAGGTCCATCGATTCGCCCGGTCGCTTTTGCGAAATCATCAATCGAAGATCTTCAAATCGGGAAATTTCCGCACCATCCATCGCGGTCACGATGTCCAAAGATTGCAGGCCTGCTTTGGCGGCGGCTGTATCGGGGACGACTTGCGAAATCTGACAACCAGTCAAGTTGCGTCCACGGATGTCGACGGGGCCCTGAACTCCGAGAAATGCTTTCGGTGATGCCGAAATCAAATTCGGATTCTTTTTTCGGATGTCTTCGAGCCACTCAAGTTCGAACTTGCAAAGGGAAATCGTAACTCGAAACAATCCTCGCACACTTACCAATTCTCGAATGCTCTCTCGAGTAAACTCAACTTCGTCCAAGTCAAGAACCTGTATCTTGCACCTAGAAATCGCGGTTGCCGTATCTTCGTCGAGCTTGATTTTGCTTAGTCTTAAAGTCGCAACTTGCGCTAATAGTTCAAATGAGTCAGGCGGTGGAAGAGAGCCTTCAAAACGCAAACTCGAAATCGATTTAGGAAGTTTCAGATCACTCGAGTCATCGTCGAATTCGCAATCGGCGAACTCCAACCCCGAAAGAGTCGTTTGGCTAGAAATGAATTCCTGCAGTGAAGCGTCTATTCTTTGGCGACGAAACTGCAGGCTAGAGAGTGTGCTCAAGTCGGCAATCAAATCGAGTGATTCTTCATCGGCGTCCCAATTCTCAGGCACTTCGAGCGTGCCAGGTGGTAAATTCACGTGAAACTCCGGCGGCAAAAGTCTCTCGACAGTTTCCCGATTAACGTCGGAATCACTCGCGATGATTTTCTCGATCTTTAGAATTGATTGTTGGCGGTTTTCCCGTGGATTTTCCCAAGGAACAGTTGCCGGCAAAGTTGGCTCGATCGGATCGGGCCCGGTGGCGATTCGGATGCCGCCAAGATCACGACCAGCGGCGGCTCGTACCATCATCGCAATTCGGACTTTTTCAGCTGCCAATTCACGCGGTATTGCTCCACCGGCGGATACAAATTTGAATCCGTCTTGCCTTAATTTTTGAGCGGCCTCTCGCCTTCGAGTTACCTTCCATTGGAATTGAAGCTCGGCTAGACGTCTTTGGCTTTGCACGTCCTGAGCACCGTAGAGTAGTTGGATGATGGCGATCGATCTCAGGAAATCGCTCTCATTTCCATTCTTGCCGATGCCTTCTAGGATCCGATGGATTCGCCAACCGGCTTCGGAGGACGAATTAAAAAAGTGAACCGTTAGCGGCTTGAGAATTTTCGGACCAAGCTGAATCAGCGCTTCCGTCGCGGCTTCACGATCCTTGAAAGAGGGTGAATCAAGTTGCGAGAACAGGGTTTCGATGTCGGTATGGTCAGTGGCTACCGGCGCAGAGATGTTCTCGTCGGATTCTTGTGCTTGCAGATTTGAGCTGTCAAAAGTGGGCAAAAGTGCCAGCAGAGCCACCGCGAAAAGGATGGCGTTGAGGACCCTGATTGACAGGTTGATTGAAAATGTTTGGGTCAGAACCATTGCGAGCATGCGGCCATTTGAGGTGACTACGTGCGGTTACAGGTTGGGAAACGCTTACTTTACATAGTATATGCGTTTAACCCCAAAAGCGTTATGGCAGCACGTGGCCGAGCGTGATTAATCGAAAAAATCCCCCGGACCGTCATTTTTGTTGCACTCGTTGCGTTGTTTGAGTCGATAAGAACGACAGCTAGATATCCACATAAAAGTTGCATGTTTTAGAATTACAGTCGCCCAATCCAGTGTCATCAGTGACACAGAGGCAGATAGCATGAAGATTCACACAACCCGGTTTTCAACGATTGAAATCGAACCGGATGACATTTTGTTCTTTCGTAATGGTCTGATCGGCTTCGAAGATTGCCGTCATTGGGTCTTGTTGGCCGATGCAGGAAATTCAGCAGTCGCTTGGCTTCAGAGCATGCAGCACGCCGACATTGCCCTACCAGTCGTTTCACCTCGACGGTTCGTCAACGAGTATCAGGTGCGGCTTGAGCCCACTGATGTTGAGGCTCTGCAATTGAATTCAGTTGAGCAAGCTTACGTTCTGGGCGTTGTAAGCCGAGACGAGCAAGCGTTGACTCTGAATCTACGTGCTCCATTGGTTATCAATCTTGATCGTCGAATTGGTTGTCAGGTCGTGACGGTGGATCCGCAGCCGATGCAGTTCGAATTGGCGAACTTGCCTTCTGAGCTTCGCAAGTCTGCTTAGCTCCGATCTATTGAAATCTCTCTCAGAGGGCACTGCGTTGATACGCTTTGCCCTCTCGTTTTTTGCGCTACCTGAAAAAGCCTCATTCTCGCTACAAGAGGTCGTTGGGTTGTTTTTCTGTTTGAGTGATCGTCGATAAGTCGATGCTCATAGACATCCCCTGCTAGCGGTTCCGACGTGTGTGCGTCGAATTGTGGGAGGCAACAAGCGGCAAAGGATTGTTCCGCATTGAACTAGGGACATACAGAGTTTTTTTAAAAGGAGCCAGCCATGCTGGTTTTGTCGCGACATAGAGATGAAAGCATCATGATCGGTGATGACGTGCGCATCACGATTGTGGATATCCGTGGAGATAAAGTTCGTTTGGGGATCGACGCTCCTCAAGAGATCCCTGTCCATCGGCAAGAGGTTTACGACGCGATCAAGCGCGAGAACCAGAAAGCCAGCCGTCTGGGCCCAACTGAGACTCGTGACGTTGGCAAATAGCCTTTGTTCGCAAATGGCCTTTGTTCGCAAATAGCCTTCGTTGGCGCCGGGACTCTGTGGCGACCCACGGACTTCCATTTTCGTTTCTTGTCGGTTTAATTTTTTTACTTCTCGGAACGCATTGTTGAATGTGTTTTTCTGCATGCGCGAAGCGTGCTGTTTTGGTTAGGTTGAGCTTGTTCTCCCTGATTCGATTTCTGCCTGACTGTTTTCCGTTCTGGCTTTCTTGCCGTCGCTCGGGATCTTTCGACAGCTTTTCCCCGCCAGTTTTCTCAATGTTTCCAAGCGTTGGTCCTGTTTGGTCTTATAGGTGTAAATTTGTATACAATCAAGGACGATCCATGTTTTGCTGCCGAATAGACAAAGGATTCCGCTTTTTTGAACATTCTTTTCCCGGTATGACCAGACGTGTCCCAGCCTTGTTTTCCAATGCACACTTCGAAAGCAAAACGTGACTCAGTGGGCAAGGACGGCACCATGGCAACGCAGGCACTCGTCCAGCAACTTCAGCATCGTATCGAACGGATCGAAACATCGGCTCGAGTGGATGATGGGCAAACGATTTCTTCTGGCTGTACGGCGATTGATAGGTTGCTGCCAGAAAATGGCTATCGTCGTGGTACGTTGATTGAATGGATGGCTTCCAACGGCTCTGGAGCCGATTTTCTCTCACTGGTCACCGCCGCCAACGCCTGTGCTGATGGCGGAGCCCTCGTTATCGCCGACCGGAATCGTCAGTTCTATCCTCCGGCTGCCGCAGCGATGGGAGTCGACTTGGGGAACGTGGTCGTCATCCGGCCGCCCGAAGAAAAGTCACCTCATGACCGTCGCTACGATAACGAATTTTTTTGGGCAATCGACCAGGCATTAGGTTGCTCCGCCGTTGCAGCGGTTTGGGGTGCGGTTGATCAAGTCGGCGAGCGATGGTTTCGCCGTTTTCAACTTTCCGCCGAAGCAAGCGGCACGATGGGCCTGTTCGTGCGTCCGGCTTCTGCGATTGGCCAGCCCGGTTGGTCGGAAGTCCAGTGGCACGTGGCGGCAAAGCGTTCGCATGCGACAGCTGCCGCGACACAACATGTCGATCTGAAGTTGGCTCGTTGTCGAGGTGGTCAATCGGGGAAAAGGATCGGGCTGAAAATTGATACCGTGACCGGAAGCGTTTCGCCAACGGGGCGGCTTGGAGCTAAGGAGTCGATCGCCTCATGAAGAAGCGAACTCTTTGTTTGTGGTTTCCGAATTGGCCGATTCAACGGTTGGTCGTTGCCGAGCCTGCTTTGCGAAAGACGCATCTGGTTCTATTTCGCCGTGATCCGCGAAAGGGGCAGCTTGTTGCGGCCGCTTCGCCGTTGGCGATGCAGAGTGGTGTGCAAATTGATATGCCAATTTCTGAAGTGAAACAGTTGATGCGTCATTCTGGTTTGTCGCGCGAGACGTATCGTCCAAGTCATCGAATGCATCCACGCGATCAGCATCGACAATTGGCGAAGCAGGCG
>CAZORS010000282.1:0-5388 GCA_964582025.1 uncultured Pirellulaceae bacterium
TTTGGGTAGAGGGGAGCGAGTCAGGTTGAGAAGGGAGCCAGTGTGAATGAGAGGGTCGCGATTGAGTTTGTTGCGGAAGGGAACCGCGCCCTCCCCGGCTGCGCCGACCCTCCCAAAGGGAGGGTGATGTTTGCTATTCATGGCACCATCCTCTGTCGTAGCTTCGCTATCGCCGAATGCAAAATCACGCCAACGTGCGAGCTACTCAGCCCCATCACTTCAGCGATCTCTCGGTAGGTCAGTCCGCCGTGAAACTTCAGTCGCAGTGCTTCCTGTTGTTGGTCTGGCAAACGCGAAACGTGCTGCAGCAATCCAGTCGCCGCCTCCACTTTTTCAATCGCGACGGTCGGACCCCCAGCGTCGTCAACTTGACTGGCAAGCTGATCTCCGATTTGTTCTTTCGAAGAAACTTTCATTCGACTTTCCTTCCGACAGACATCGATTGCGCGGTTGCGGCAAACGGCATACAGCCACTTGGCGAGCTTCGGACTGATCTCATGTTCGCTCTGCTTGCAGAGTTTCATGAACGTGTCCTGAACTACGTCGCGTGCGGTCTCCAAATCAAACACAAAGTGCTGGGCATAGCGCAGCAGCGGAGCTTCGTACTGCTCGATCGCAGCGTCGATCCACGCTTGAGATGCCGAGTCTTCCATTTGAAGAGTTTTCGCTTTGGTTTCGTTCGCGTTTCAAAGAGATAACGGACGTGCGAAAGGTTTATTAAGGAGAAAGTAGAAAAAAGAACGCAATGTTCATTTTAGCAAGCAGTTAGCGGCCTGTGATTCCATCACACCGGCACCGACTTTTTATAAGGGTTCGTAAAAGCGTCGGAAGTGACGGTGGAGGCTCTGCCGCTCGAAGTGCGGAAAGAAAAACTTCTCCTCGTTCTCAAATGAAAGATACAGTGGCTTGTCGCCCTCGACATAGGGCTCGTCATTGGCCGCCGCATCAAGCAATGGCGCTAGTTTATCCATTTCTTTCTGATCAGGTTTCAATCGTTGGTAGAACCTCATCTGTACATCGATTCTGTCGCGGAACGATTTTGCGGGTGCGCCGGATCGATTAAGTAGAGCATTTGCAATGCTGGAGAACTTCGGCCCTTTGACGACGTCATCGGGACGAATCTTTTTCAGTCGCTGAAGTCTAGGGTCCTGCTTCGATACGCCGCCTTCTTGGTTGATTAAATTCCATTTCAAGCGGAAAGCCGCCCATTGCTCGACAGTGCCACGAGCACCAACAAAGTTCTCATGATCTTCGAATAGCGTTGGACAACTTGGAGTTTTGGAATCGATTACTTTCTCGTACCAAGTGTTCGCCCGTTTGTACTTTCCTGCCCGTGCTAGGGCGTCGCCGAGATAAAAGCCGGCGAATTTTGGCGTGATGCCCATTGCGATTGCTTTTTCATACAGCGGGATCGCAGCGTCGTAGTCTTTTTGCAGGTGCAGAGCATGAGCAAGCCAAAAGGTTGGCCAGCGATCTTCTGGAGATTTTTTAACCGCCTTTGTGTAGTAATCGACAAGCTTCTTGGCGTCTTTTTCGATCGTTGGCGGTGGTCCGGCTAGCCAGCGTTGCAGCGTCAGATTGGAGACTGTCGCGATGCCGCGACCATTGGCGGATCCTGGTTGAGCGACCTGAACGTTATCAATAGGTACGAATCTCTCAGAGAATGAACGACAAACGAACTGCTCGTTGACGTAGATTTCCAAGTACTTGGCTCCAAAGAAAACCTTCAGCTGATTCTTTCCCGGCTTCAAATCAAAATAGTATTGAAAGAGAGGGACTCTGAAATCGTTAGAACCGAAAGAAAGCTTGCCTGACAAAGCGTTGTTAATTCTTGAGTTGTTGAAATCTTGCGGTGGTGTTCGGCTGATGCCAACCGCGAAAGATTGGAATTCTTCAGAGTTTGCTTTGACGATTTTGCCCATGACTAAGGCGGGGCAAAACAGACCCTCACTTGCCGTTTCAATCTCTTTGTCGGCGGCAGGTAATTCAAAATCCGCCGTGAAGATCTTGTTGCCTGGTGTTTTTGCACCAAGGATTAGTGAGAACTTGGGATTGTTCGACCGATTGTCAAACATGACCGACGTGGGTGACAGAAACTTATTCTGCGAAAAGTCAGCTGAATTCCAGATCGTAAAATTTTCGTCGAAGCCCAAGTTAACTTGTTTTCCAGACGCATATCCGGTTTCTATCAACGCTCTGTCACGCGCTAGTTTGAAGAAGAGTCCCCCGCTCTGAACACCCACCCATTCAGGCAGGCCATCTGTAAGCTCGAGGATTTTATCTGCGTTTTGGGTTCGCTCTTCAAATGAACTACCCAGCAATTCGTTGAGTTCCCGCGCATCCATTTGATATTCGCTGGTGAATGCATAGGCACTCGACCTGAGCAATTCATAGCCACCTCCGAAGAGTCCCAGTTTGGTAACGGCTGTCCCGTTGATGCGACCATCAAGTTCATCGAATGCCTTTTCTGCGACTTTAAATTGGCCAGACTGAAAGGCGAAAAATGCTTTGACGGTTAGAAAGAAGTCGCGATTATATATCTTTTGGTGGATGACGATTTCTTCGTCGCTGGTCAAAATTTTATCCAGCACCAAAATTACCTGCTTGGCAACTTCGGGCTTGGAGATCAATTTCTTCCAAGCTTTGGGCTCCATCTCGTCTTGCCACCTCAAGCGAAAGAGACTCTCCGGGAGCATGTAAGCGATGGCGGGGCTGTCATGCTTTTTGTTTTGTGCGGTAAAGAAATCGAGTTGTTCTTTAGGAGATCCACCCCAACGAGCCCGCAATCCATTTTGCCTTGTGTAGTAAGCCCACAAATACTCAGGTTCGAATTCGATTGCCAAGTTAAACCACGCTTCTTCATTCTTATTCGAATATCCGAGCATGGCGATCGCCATCAAATTTCTCGCAGCCTCCGGGAAACGCGGATTGATTTTGCGGGCTTTCTCAAAATGTTTATGTGCTATGTCGCAATATTCTTTTAGCTTTTTCCAGCCCTCTTCGGTGACAGTGTCGGCGAAGCCCGTCCCGCGGTAATAGTATCCACTTTCGAAGTTCAAACGACCTAGAATCATTTCTCGCTGCCACGATGTTAGTTGCTTGCTTTCGGTGACGGCGTCCCAGAAATCCTTGATCGCTGGCATGTCACGGTTGAGAATCATCAGATCAATCCATGAATTGACGTCAGCCAACAAGAGGCGTTGTTCGTGACCGCTGGCTCGCATGTCGTGTCTTATCCAGTGCTGAAAAGCAGCCCCTTGCTTGAAGTATCCTTTTCTCTCTACGAGCGTGACGTATCGATCACTGTAGCGGTAACTCAAAATTGGCAGCCGAGTTGGGTAGTGACTTACTGAAAACGCTTCGGAGGCCTTTTGTAGAAACTTGGCGGCGACGATTTGGTCCTTTAATTCTCCTGCCACAACTCCTCGACAAAGACAAAACATGGGTTCGTCTGGGAGTCCTTTGCTTTGTTTCTGAAGGTCGCTGCCCGTCTGACTTAATTGTTTCCATGTTTCTGTAGAGTCAGCATAGGGCAGCGTCGCAAAGATACGCTGCATCCAATCAACGCAATCATTTCTTGTCGCATCCGATAAATCGTACACTGGCCTGTTTTTGAAATGATCGATTCCAATGAGCGCCAATTCGCAATCTTTCTTCAGATAAGCGGTCGCCGAAAGCGCATCTTCGGGAAACGTTTCGTCGGCGGCGCCCTCGTGTCGCGACAGTGATGGAAGAGCAACCTGTCGCGAGCCTGTTCGAGAGTTGGAGGTGACGAGAACCGGGCTCAATTGGTAGCTGTTTTTGATGATCAATTCTGCATTGGTCTGCGGCATGCTCTCTTGCCCGAGGTTCTTCAATCTTTCGAAAGCTGACCTCGCGGATTTCGTTAGGTCTGTGCGTGCTAATAGCTCTTCGATGGCAACGTTTTCAACGTCGCCGGACGGATTACTTGGAGAAGTAACGTTGCTCTTGGTCACCTTCTTCGTTTTTTTGCAGCCGACAACCGTGAGTAGAGTGATGCCCAACACGCCAACAGTAATCAGTCGAAAGAAAATCGTTGTCATGGGTTTCCTATGCAATTAGCAACAGTTGTTGAGAAACTGAGATCGGCGTGCCGTCAAGATACAACATTCGCGAGGCCATGTCATTAATTTAGAACCGGATCTAAGGCTCAAGAAAACCGAAAGTTCACCTAGAAATTTGGTGATAAGAAACGCAGATGCGCATGTTGCTATTGGTCAACGTCTTTGGTCGCGTTCAGCACGCAACACCGGCTAAAGCGACGATGCAAACAGTATTGCTTTTCAGGATTGGGGTCAGTGCAATTGCAGGCTGGAAGCCTATGCCGTCCTAAACTTAAAAGTCGTCCAACTGATCGACCAAATCATCAAGCTCATCCTTCGGCTCGCTGACGCGATTCTCCTGTCGCTTTTTTAGTCCCGACATTCCAACGGCGTCACGGCCCGCCATTACTAGTTGCTCATCACGTTCCAACGCCGCAATTTCTTCAGCGGACTTGTTACTTTCCGGTGCACCAAACAACTGAGACAAATCAATCTTCATGCTTGCTGCCGCATCAGCCGATCCAGCGATTGCTGGCGTCTTGTGTTGCGGGAACATGATCGCGTTCTCTGGGCAGACCCGACTGCACGCGGGACAGCCTTTGCGACAGTTGTCAGGTTGCTCGACCAAAATCGTGTCGATGCGATCGACTCCGTAGACTCCGAACAAACAGAAGTCGATGCACTCCATGCAATTCGTACAGCGACTGTAGTCGATGACCGGATACCAGCGACGTCCGTCGGTCTCTTCGATGCGAACGGGCTCAGTCGGCTCGGCAGAAGCTGCCACAACCGGCAGAGCATTCGAAGAAGCGCCATTCGATGCCGGTGCTGATCCGCCAAGCCCCACGACTTGGACCGCGTTCTCTGCGTGAATCCGTTTGATCTCTTCGATGTATTCGTTGGCTCGGGTAGTTGTTTTGAAATCGAGGCAATAGATTTTGCGGTCAGGAATTTCGCGTTGATCGATCACACGTTCTTTGTCGTCGGCCTCTTCCTCAGCCGACTCTTCTTCCTCCTCTTCGTCTTCATTCTTTAGCAGCGTTTCGCCAACGTGGCCATGAATCTGATTTCGATCAAGTACCCAGTGAGCAGCTCGTTCGAACAGCCACGAGCACACGACCATGTTGCCGCCAAGCTTTTTCAGGGCAAGCATACCGGTGCCATCGGCTTTGAGATCGTAGAGGTTTGGCACGACGGTGACATCGATGCCGCTCTCGATCATCAAGCCCATGACAATATCTTCTTCCAGCTTTTTCTTTTTAGGATTCTTGCTGGGGCTTTGCGAGATGACGACTGAGAGGCGTTTGGCCATTTTTCTTTCCAA
>CAZORS010000283.1:0-5372 GCA_964582025.1 uncultured Pirellulaceae bacterium
CTTCCGACTGTTTTGGTCGTGCCGCTGACCGGCAGCAAGCGTGCCATGCGATTCGCGGGGACAGTATTGATAGCGGCGACCGAAGTTTCAGGGTTGAAGAACGATTCAGTTGCGCTGGTCTTTCAGGCTCTGGCTATCGACCGATCGCGTGTTGATGAGCGAACCGGAACAGTTTCAGAAGCAGAACGGGCTGAAGTTCAAAAGCAGCTGCGAGTTCTTACAGGCGAATCTCTTTAGGCTGAGATGCACAACGGAAGGTTTTTACGACACCGCCCTAAACGAAGCAAGCGATGTATGAACTACGAGAGATTCTACCACCAGAGGGAGGCTTGAACAAACGACAGCGGTGTGCCGTAGTACTATGTACGACATTGTGTCGTACAAAACGAAATGGTGATGGCAATTCGGTGCTATCAAGATGATTTGTTATAAGATCCGATCGCTTGAGAAGCAAGAAGATGGCTCAACCTAAAACTGCATGTCGAATCGATGTTCCGGCCGAGGGAAACCAAGTTGCTTGTCGACAAGGTTGACCAAAATCTCACCCGACTCGAACCGCGGGAAGTTCTGACAGAATAGATCGATCGTGCGTGGGACTCGGTGAATCGACTGAGCACCAATGTGCGGCGTGATGATGACGTTTTGTAATTCCCAAAGTTTATTGTCAGCTTCGATTGGCTCCGGATTGGCGACGTCGATTCCGACTCCGCGGAGATGTCCGCTTTCGATCGATCGAATGAGTGCCGGTTGGTCGACGACACTGCCGCGGCCGACGTTGATGAAGTAGCTGCCTTGCGGCATCATCGCAAACTGATCGTCCGATAGAAGTTGCTCGTTCTCTTCGCTCAGCGGCAACGTTGCGATCACCACATCGCATTGCGGAAGCATTTCGCTCAACGATGAATCATCGAACACTTTCTCCGCAAGTCCTTCGAATCCGCTGGCGATCGTTGAGTCGGGAAACTTGTCCGTTGCCAGAATTCGGCCGACCATCGGCTTGAGCGTCTTGGCGACTTGCTGTCCGTTGCCGCCGAAGCCAACGATGCCAACGGTCTTGCCAAAGATTTCATCTGTGAATCTGCGGACGTATTCGCGTTTCGCTTTGGCTTCAAAAAAGACGGGAAGGCTGCGAACCAATCCCATCAGCAACGCCATTGCAGTCTCCGCCACCTGCGGCGCGAACAGTCCGCTGCATCCGCTGACCATGATCTTATCGCAAGCGATGACTTCCGGCGTCAGGCAGTGGTCGAGCCCGGCGGCTGAGGATTGGATCCATTTCAGTTTGCCTTGATCGACGACGGCGGCCCACTCGACAGGCGATTTGGCGTGGCCAAAGAAAATATCGGCTTCAAAAATGTCGACTCCGATAGAATCCATGCTCGCTTCGATCACTTCGTACTTTGGGGCAGCCGTTTTTCGAACCGTTTCAACCTGCTCCGGAGAGATCGGGAAACAGGTGACAATTTTTGGCGAATCAGACATGTTACGGCGTGCTGAGTTTTGGCATGGAAAACGTCGGAAACCACAATATAATCGAGCCTTCAACTTTTAGCAGCACGAAAGATTTTGTGTCCGAGACAGCCCAAACTGCGAATCAATCCGCCGAACCTCTCACCTTGCGGCAGGCTCAGGATAAAGTCGACCATTGGATCAACGAAATCGGTGTACGATACTTTTCGGAGCTGACCAATTTGGCTCAGCTGGTCGAAGAAGTCGGCGAGGTGGCTCGAATCATCTCACGGACTTACGGCGAACAGAGTTTTAAGGACTCGGACAAAGACGTTTCGTTGAAGGACGAATTCGCCGATGTGTTGTTTGTGCTGATTTGCTTGGCGAATCAGACGGGCGTCGACTTGACCGAAGCCTTCCACGAAAACTTGCTGAAGAAAACGAAGCGTGATGCGACTCGCCACGCCGAAAACAAAAAACTCCAATCCTGAATAAATCTCGAACTGAGAACTCAATGAGCATTACGGTTATGCGGCAGGTCCGCTTTTGTGCTGGCCATCGACTACTGAATCACGAAGGCAAATGTGCGAACCTACACGGGCACAATTACCTAGTTGAATTCCACGTCACGGGCAATGACGTAGATGAGCTTGGACGCGTCGTCGATTTTGCCGTCATCAACAAGCTGTTCAAGGGCTGGATTGACGAGAATTGGGATCACGGTTTTATTCTTTGGGATCAGGATCGCAACGCGATTGAAGCAATTGAAATGGTGACGCCTCATCGATTGTACGAGCTGCCGTATAACCCAACGGCTGAAAATATGGCCCGGTATTTGATGCAGGAAATCGGTCCGAAGTTGATCGCGACAATTAAAGGCTACGATTTGAAACTGTCTCAAGTTGTTATATGGGAAACGGAGAAATCATCGGCCAGCGTGACGGCGGATGTCAGTCGTGAGTCGGCTGACGCGAGGTTGCAGTTGACCAATGGGTCGCGGTCGCTGAATTAGTGGAGGTCGTGCGGTTGCATGAACGTTGTGTTTTCGTCGTTTAACGTCTAGCCGAAGGCGTCGGCGTTTCGATCCGCCAAAACGCCGACGCCTACGGCTAGACGTTAAACAATATATTCGCCATGAAGCTTTTCTATTCCGATGTCTTTGAGCTTCCGTTGCCTACCGGGCATCGGTTTCCGATGTCGAAGTACACACTGCTTCGAGAGCGCATCGCGAACGAGCTTGTCGATCACGGAGCAGAACTGCTGCTTCCGCCTGCCGCAACCGATCGGCAAATCTTGTTGGCTCACACGCGCGATTATCTCGATCGAGTCAAATACGGCGGACTGAGTCAACTGGAGCAGCGTCGGATAGGATTTCCGTGGTCGCTGAAAATGGTCGAACGTTCAAGACGATCAACTGGTGCTACGATCGCTGCGGCGATTGCAGCGTTGTCGGATGAAGTCGCATTCAATCTGGCTGGTGGGACGCATCACGCTTTTGCAGATCGTGGACAAGGATTTTGTGTTTTCAACGACGCTTGTGTGGCAGCTCGCGTTCTTCAAAAGGAAGGCACGATTGAACGAGCCATGGTGATCGATTGCGATGTACACCAAGGGAATGGAACGGCGGCGATCACGGCAGACGATGACTCGATTTTTACGTTCTCAGTTCAGTGCGAATCAAACTTCCCGTTCAAAAAAACGAATGGGAACTTAGACATTAACCTTCCGTCGGGCACTGAGGACGATCCCTATCTGGCTGCGATGTCAGCGGGAATCGAAAGGGCGTTCGGTATCTTTGATCCTGACGTGATTTTTTATCTAGCCGGAGCGGACCCCTTCGAAGGTGATCGTTTGGGACAGTTAAGCGTCACTAAGGAAGGTTTGCGGCGGCGAGATGCTCGGGTGTTCGAGTACTGCAAATCTCAGGGCGTTCCGGTCGCCGTTGCAATGGCCGGCGGATACGCGAACGATGTGGCTGACATAGTCGATATTCATTTTTCGACGGTAGATTCGGCGATGAGAGTGTTCTGACAAAGTCTAACGTTTGGGGAATCGGGCAAAGAATCAAATTAAATTGGATTAATCTTGTTCAAACCGCAGTGTCACATATAACGGATCTTTGGGGTTTGTTATTGTGTTCACACAACGAGTCCAGTTTCATTTGAGGAAGTTTCATGATTGCGGATCAGTTGCAGTCACATTTGAGTTCCGCACAAGAGCTGTTGCAACAGAACAGGCTCGATGACGCGTCTCGAGAAGCGGAACTTGCGGTTGATCAATACTGGATGACCGGTGACTCACAAATTGCAGCGGCTTTGCCGTTGCTGTCTACAATTCGTCACGCAACTGGAGGCAGCGAGAGCCTGTTTTCCAATCTAGATGACTTGCCGAAGTCTTTGTCCGACAGTCTCGTTTTTGAGGCGGCGAGGTTGCATGAAGAATTTCACAGCGAAGCTTCGTCCGGCATGTTGTCCGATGTGAATGAGTTTCTTGCAAATTGGATCGGCGAAGAGCACGGCTATCATCAGCAGCTTGCCGAAGTTGAACGCAGGGATGTTGAAGATGATGCTGACGAAAAAATTGAAGAGTTGATTGCACAAATCGAAGGCCTCAAAGCCGACGGAAGGAAAAAGCTCGCTGTTGAAGTCGCTCTCGAACTAGCAAATGAATACACGCTGCGAAAGATGAATCGCAAGGCGTGTCGGCTTTACAAGCAGATATTGCGAAAGTCAAAACGTTATGAGCTGACGGAACTACGAATCGATGGACTGTTGGATTTTGGTCAGTTTTTCTCCCAATTGGGAATGTTGGAAAATGCAGAGCGAGTTTTGCGTTTGGCGGCCGGTGTGGCCAGAAAAGCTTCCGATCGCGATCGTTACTCGCATGTGTTGGCAAGCCTTGGGGTTGTTATAGCCCATGCTGGAAAAGAGTCTGCTGAAAAGTATCTGCAAAAAGCCAGTTCGATGTTGAGCCCTTGGGAGGCGGAAGCTGAAATCGTTAATCGTCACTTGGAATCGATTCGAAATGGGGAGTCGTGCGACTGTCCGGCAACGCCAGACTTTTCTGATTCTGATGAGTTGGATTGGGACTGAACCATGCCGTGGAAAGACAAGCCATTCGGTTGGGGGAAATCGCAGACGGGCGAGACGTTGTTTCCAATGGCCGGCGATGCGACCGCCAAGGTGCTGGATGAAGTGCGATCGGTTATCGAACGTGGTGCATCGATTGGGCAAGTCGTTTTCAAAGTTGATACGATCGAATCTCCATCGGTAGAGTTGGCGATTCAACTAATGTTAGATCAATCGAACAGCAAACTAAAGTTCACTAGAGTCGCAGATTCCATTCCGTCGCCGGATCCGAGAAAGTCTTCCGCGTCGCATCCATTGTGGAAGTTTCGTTTTGGAAAACCTCATCCGACACTTGCGAGTCCTTCGGTTGACTTCGGCAGGATGTGCGCCGAACTTGCGTTTCAGAGCCGCGATTGTGATGACAGTTGGGAGCGTGCTCGGCGGCGATCAAAAGACTTCACGGTTGATCAGATTCCGAAGCTGTTGGCTTTGATGGTGCATCCGCCGGCGATCGAAGGTGAATTCGATTCTTCAACGTGGCTGCGGCGAGTCCAGCTTGCGGCGGCACAGTTGGCAACGTGTGTTGAAATGAATCAAGAAGTTTCGGTCGCAGATTCTCGAGTCGCCGATATTATTCTTGGGCCGTTGGATTGGAGCATTGATTCAGCCTTGGTCGCCTTGGCCCAGCGAGCCAGACAGGAATCGGAGTTGTCCGGTTCGGTTTGCGGTCTTGCGAAAGCACTGCTGGCCAGAGTTCCAGCTAAAGGCACTTGGACTTGTCGTGACGTTGCCGTTAGCGTGATGTCGCATTTGGCAACGGGAGCTGATGAAATCAATGGGGACGCTACAGTTCCG
>CAZORS010000284.1:0-5360 GCA_964582025.1 uncultured Pirellulaceae bacterium
CTTCTTTCTTCGGCTCTTCTTTCTTCGGCTCTTCTTTCTTCGGTGGCGCGATCACCGGCAGCTTACACTCGCCGACGACTTTCAGCCCCGGAATCTTTTGTTCCAGAGACTTCATACCTTCTTCAGTAACCTTGCTTTGCCAAACGTAGAGCCGTTTCAACTTCGTCATTTTTTCCAAATGTTTCAGCCCTTCATCCGTGACCTCCGTCGAGTAAAGGTTCAGATACTCGAGGTCAACGAGGCCTTTTAAATGAGCCAACCCTTCGTCACCAACGTCCGTTTTCTCCAAATGCAATCGCTTCAGCTTCATATCTGCGATGTTCTTCAAACCATCGTTGGTAACTTTCGTATTTGCAAGATTTAGCCAAACAATATCTTGGACCGCACCAAGATCTTGCAGGTGCTCATCGGTAATTTTCTTTCCCGCCAGATAGAAGCTTGCTTCCCGAGTCGAATCGGCAGATGAGATTTGTTGGACGCGGCCACCTGCCGCCTCAATACGCTTCAATGCTTCCGATTCTTGCCCCAAGACTGTTAGTGGATTCACAACTCCAAAAACCCCAGCGCAAAAACAAAGAAGCAAAAAGTTGGAAACTTGAAAACGTTTGGTGTGAATTTTCATGGTTCTCGCTCATTCGAGGTAAGACGCCGCCGTGCGGCACGTCCTATTTTTAACTGATCGAAAGACGACCCTCAACTGGAATCGGCTACGATATATTGAGTTCCTGACATCACAGGAACGCAGCCAGAATACAACGTTCGCAAACGGATCAAAGCACGATGACAAAATTGCTATTCCTGATCGCAGCCGCCCTAAGCTCAATGGCGATCGCGGTTGCCGGATTCACCGACGACCCCATGCAGGTGGAACTTGGCACCGTTGAATGGGGACGGGACTATGCCGCTGCGAAGAAGTCGTCCGCCGAAACTGGCAAACCACTATTGTTGTTTTTTCAAGAAGTGCCTGGCTGACAGACTTGTACTGATTTTGGCCGTGGGCCAATGACGAACCCTTTGCTGGTCGAAGCGATCGAAGATCAATTTGTTCCCGTGCTTGTCTACAACAACAAAAAGAGCGACGAAAAACTACTTGCCCATTTCAAAGAACCATCTTGGAACAATCCTGTCATTCGCTACCTCGACGCTCAGGAAAACGATTTGACTCCTCGAAAGGAACTCGTGCTCACGGTTCCCAAAACGGCCCAACGAATGGTCGACTCACTTCGTAGTGCCAACATTGAAATTCCTTCTTGGCTTGAAGCGGTCGCCGCGCCTGCACGGCAGAACGAGTTCGAACAAGCAACTTTCGCCATGTACTGATTCTGGACTGGTGAAGCCCAGTTGGGCTCGATCGACGGCGTCTACGCAACGACTTCTGCATGGCGAGACGGCTTGGAAGTTGTCAATATTTTGTTTGATCCGCATGAGGTCCAATACGAAACACTGCTGAACAAAGCCATGCAATTCAAATGTGCCAGCAAGGTTTTCGCACACACCAAAAGCCAATTAAGCACGGCCAAGGAACTCGTCGGAAACAAAGCGGTTATGGCCAAGGACTCTCAGAATCCGCGGCTGGCCAAATCTTCCGATCAGAAGTACTACCTTGCGAATTCTCCGCTGCGGATCTTGCCGATGTGCGACTTGCAGGTCACAAAGATCAATGCTGCGATTGGGTTGAAGCAACCGTTCGAAAATTTGCTTAGCCCTCGCCAATCTGAACTACTGAAAAAAATTCTGGCGAAATATAAGTCAGACAAAAGCTCTCTAAAGTCGTTCACCACGCCCATCAACGACAATCAGCTTGGAGCTTACGCTGCGAAACTTGCCGATGCTTTGGAGGAATAGACGCTGAACCGTTCGGCTATCGTCGAACCGGATCTTCCGTTCGCTCAAACAAACCTTGAAGGTATTCCGGTTTCAAGTCAGTGAGAGGATTGAGAATCGAGTGTTCGTTTTCGCCATCGGCATGCTGACAGAATCCGTGTTCACGGCAGCTTTCCATAAAGGTGCCGTCGTTTGCGATCATGAACGCCAGTATCCCCAGCTTCGCGTAGGTGGAAATGTTTGCGAGCTGGTTATTCCCAAAGAACTTCAGTGCGGTGCCCCAACTCTTTTTCAATCGGCGACCCATTAAGTCGACCGAGTACAGCTCGTCCAACAGCAGGTGCAGGATAAAGCCGATAAAGACAGCCCAGGCTTTAAACATTCGAATGCTGGTCTCTGGCGAAAAGCAAACCAGATAGGTCGCCATCGCAGCGACTCCCGCTGCAGGAATGCTGTGCCACATTCCTCTGTGTTTCGTAAAGCGCTTGAACAGTTCCCCAACGCCAAATCGTATTCCGACATAGGAAACCCCCGCCACGAAAACCATTTGCTCCGCCGTTAGGCCAAGCTCCTGCAAACGAAAGATCATTAGCATCGGAACCAGCACCGAAACGAAGCACAACATTTCACGTTGAGGAATTCCCGTCTTGCTGTCCAGATCCGGAAGCATCCCAGCGACACTGCAAAGCGCACCGGCGATCATGCAGTGTCCCGGTGGCACGCCGAATTTAAAATGTGCCGCGGTGCCGTAGCCAACACCAAGAATGGTGCTGGCCGTAATATGTGTCTTGAAATCAGCCATGTAAAACAAAACTCCTTTTTTGTTGGCCTCATTGTATCCGCAGGGCAGGGCGGTCCACAGCGCGAAACGGCACGCAAAACTTTTCGCTAGCACTGACGTGTGATTCGCCGAACACTTTTCTCTTGAGCCACGTCGATGAATAAGATTAAATACGCCGCCGGTTGAAAATTCGCCGGTGACTCACCTACGCCGCTTCATGCGGCAATGAAAATACAAACTTGGAGATGCGAATGTCACTCTATGACATTGCGATGATCATTATCTTTTTGGGCGCAATCTGGTTCGGTTACTGGAAGGGGCTCGCGTGGCAAATCGCTTCGGTAGCCGCGATCTTCCTTAGCTACTTTGTAGCCGTCACGTTCCCGGATGCGATCACTCCCTACATCTCCGCCGAAGCACCATTCAATCGCTTTGCAGCGATGCTGATCCTGTTCATTGGAACGTCGTTGATCGTTTGGACAATTTTCGCCTCGGTCAGCAAGTCACTGAAGAAGATGGAGCTGAAAGGTTTCGATCGACAAGCCGGTGCGTTGCTGGGCGCGTTCAAAGGAGCCGTTCTTTGCATGGTCGTCACCATGTTCTCGGTATCGTTGCTCGGCGAGAAAGCTCGCGATTCAATCCACCAATCGAAAACAGGCTATTACGTCGTAAAAGGTATCGATCAACTATCAGGAATTGCTCCGGCTGAACTCGCCGAGTTCATTCATCCGCATGTTGAAACATTCCAGCAAAAGATTCTTGGTCCCGATGGCAGTTTGCCACCAAAGAACCCGCTCTTTGATCGCAACAATGATCCTCAACAAGTGAATCAGAGCCAAACCGGAATTCCCGGCACTGGATTCCCTGGCGGCACATTCCAAAATCAACAACAGCCAACACAGTGGCAGACTCCGGCCAGCCAAGCCGGCTTCCAAACGCCAGCTCAGAATCCGAGCCAACCACAACAACAGCAATGGCAGGGCAACTATCAGAGCGGCACGTTTGGTAATTCAAACAACACTCAAAACACTGGCGGATACCAGCAGGGCACTTTCGGCGGCCAAGGCACGCAACAGAATCAGTGGCAACAGCAGCCCAACACTCAACAGCAGTATCAAAACCCAAACCAAACGCAGTGGCAGCCACCTGCCCAAACGAATCCGAACGCTCAGCAAAACGGTTGGGGAAGCCAGTTCCCAAAAATCTCCCAAGGAGAAAACGGATGGCCTGATGTTCAATTCAACGTGAACAGCAAACAGCTTTTGGAGCGTGGTGCTGGTGCGGCGCTCGACGCCGGAAAGCAGTGGCTTGAGAACAATGGTCGCCAATAGAAATTGAACATGGCACAACCCGGAGACATCAAGAGCCCTCGAGTCCTCAAACTCAAGGGCTTTCTCTTTGCAGCGATCGGCTTAATCTCGGCTGGCATGTTGATCGCCAGAGACCCTGCTTGGCAAACGGTGCTACTCTGCGGTCTCACGATCTGGGCCTGGTGTCGCTTCTATTACTTCCTGTTCTACGTCCTCGAAAACTACGCCGGAAGAACGCGTCCCTACGCGGGCGTTCTTGATGCGCTGAAATCATTTTTCAGAAGCGACCGCGACTGACCCACTTTCGAGGTTGCGTTCACGAAAGTCACGCCTGTTCACAAGACGAATTCCGCGATATCGCGAAACCAGCAAAGGAAACATAGCTGCCGCCACGAAAACAAGCGCCACTGCGATCAAATTCAAAAACAGCTGCCCCAAACCGCGGTAGAAGACAAAAAGACAGTCAAAAAACCAACAATCAAAAAAAGCACAAGCAGATACAACGTCGCGCCACAAACGCCTTTCAGGGTTCCCGATCGACGTAGGGACAGTGAAACTGCTGGAGCAAACAGGAGAGACAGTACAGCAACGATGCCAGAGTAGGTCATGACGCCCGTTGAGATGCTCGATTGGTACGAATCGTAAAACTTCTTCCCTTTCTCTCGAAGCTCTTCGATATTCTCCTCGGTGACAGTCACTTCTTTAAAGCCCAGAGGAATGCCACCAGCATCCACATCATCCGTTTCCATGAATTCAGTCTCTCCAATTTTGATCCGATCTACGGTCGCATCAAAGTACATTTTCGCCGCGTAACGTGGGGCCGCGAATGCGAAGGCGAATATCGTGGTGATTATCAGGATGTCCCTGATCGAAACCTTCTTCTCATTCCAGTTGCGATTCTCCTGAACCAGTTGCCAACCAAACACGAATCGGAACATCCAGAATGGGACTTGGCAGGCCACACAAACTCCCAAAGAAAAGCAGAACACGATGCAACATTGTTTCAACTTTCCAAGTTCGATATCGAAAAATACGTCTTGCATATCTTGGTCCGTAAAAAATCCCGCGACCGCAGCGACTACTAACAACGGCCCGAACGAAGAAAAAACCACTGCTCGAAGAACCGTGATGCCCGGGCCAAGCGCGGCCCAAACTCCGAACACGAAAAGGGCGGGAACCAGTACCGCATAGGCGCCATAAAACGACCATCCATTAGTCTGATCAACCGATGCGCACGCCGCAAAATCAGAATCGCATAAACGATCGCGACGCCAACCATGTGAATCCACGGAAATTTGGATTCCACTTTGCTCATAGGTTCCTCAATGAATTGACCAATCAGCACAGGAAGTTCCGCATGCGATCTTGATCAACAGCGTGAACCAGTTAGGCGAGTATATCCTTCAGCACGTTGCCATGCACGTCCGTCAAGCGAAAGTCACGAC
>CAZORS010000285.1:0-5346 GCA_964582025.1 uncultured Pirellulaceae bacterium
ACCAGAGTCGGTTTGTTTTCAATCAGATCTGCCATCGCCACCGCCGATCCCGTCGACAGCTGCAAGCCGATTTTGAAATGGCCGGTCGAAACAAACACGTTGTCAAAACTGGGAAGCCGCCCCATATAGGGGAAGCCATCGTGAGTTCCAGGACGCAATCCTGCCCACGTTTTCACGATCTTCTCCCGAGTCAGAGAGGGAACCAAACGCTGAGCATCGGCGGCAAGTTTCCCAATCTCGGAGTCGGTCGTCGATTCGTCAAAGCCAACTTCTTCGATCGTTGCGCCCACCAAAACATGGCCATCATTTCGAGGGACGATATATCGAGTGCCCTCATTGATGACGGGCAACTCCAGCGCCGCATCAAGGCGATACAAAATCATCTGACCTCGCACCGGAACCATCTGAACGCAGTCGATAAATGGCTTCGTCACGTTTTGAGTCCACGCTCCGCACGCGAAGACACAAACGTCAAACTCAATTTGTTCGCCAGCTACGCGGATCGATTTCAGTTCGTGTGTCGACGCATTGAATTCAGAGATAGTGGTACTTGGCAACATTCGCACACGGCCTCTCTCGCAAGCTGCCACCAATGCTTTCACGTGCCACGGATTGCAAATCTGTGCTTCTTCCGGCATCCACGCCGAAAGGAACTTTTCAGATTTCGACAGGTGAGCCAACCTTGGAAAGCGATCGGAAAACGCATCAACTGCCAATCGCTCAACGGCAATTTGTCGCTCCGCCCAAAACCCTAGCGATCCAGATAGAGTCGCGATCTCTCCCGGCGACATGGCCACATAAAGACCACCACATTTATGATACCCATTGTCGATTCCGGTTTCTGACAACAGACGCTGCGACCAAGATTCATGCAACTCATTGCTGGCGGCCTCAAGATGTTCCAACGGATGAATTGCCGTTTCCGCATTTCCCGGAAGCAAAACGCCAGCGCCCGCCCAAGAAGCTTTGCGTCCAAAGGGACCATTGTCGACGAGCGTAACGCTGTGACCACGATTGGATAATTCCCAAGCAGTCGACAGCCCAATCACCCCGCCACCGATAACGGCGACTTTCATGATTTTGCTTTCTTCAAAACTTCTGCAACGTTTGGCAGAAACACTTGCTCCACGAGCGCGTTGTCCGAACTTTGCAGAACGTCAAGCTCCTGCATGAGGTCTTCCTCGTTATCGATATCAGTCAACGTTTCCAATTGAGCCACCGACAGGCCTGAAGATTCGCAAATTGCCAATGATTGCTGCAAGACTTTTTCGGTACTCCAATCGATCCCCTGAAAGATCTGCTGAGCCATCATGCTCAAACCAACGAGGTAATAACCGCCATCGGTGCTCGGGCCGAACACAACATCGTGGCTCTTCAGCGATTCGAACGCTTCGTCGACCAGATCGCGAGTCAACTGCGGAGCATCGGAACCAATCACAACGACACGCTTTGCTCCTTCTTCAAATTGGTGCTCGATGAATCGACTTATTCGCGTCCCCAGATCACTTTCGATTTGCGGAACGAGTTCCCAACCGGGACGCGGTTTGAGCCCACCGATCAAGCCTTCAAACCGAGTCCGCGATTCCTCCGTTGCAGGGCTGTAAACGACCGCTCTTTGATCTGACGTGTTGGCAAAACGCAGCAAATGTAAAACCAGCATCTCAAAGTAAATTTGGGCCGCTGCCTTATCTCCAAGTGTCTTTGCGAGGCGAGTTTTGACCTTCCCGGCGTCCCAAACTTTGGCAAACAGCCCCAACACTTGATTCTCACGTTCGAGAATCGGACGTTTGGCGAGTGAATCGGTTATGCGGTTAGCCACGGAGCGTTCTCAAGTGAGTTCGTGCACCACGGGTGAAAACTGGCGCGTTCTTATTAGAATAGAGCTACGATGATACGATGTCAGATACAATTCTGGCAACTATTCTTCCTCGAAGATCATGAGCGACTATGGCGAACCAGAGCGCCAAAAACTTACTTAAATTTCTTGAGAAAAGCGGAATCGCTGAACAGGAGTCCATTAGGGAATCCCTTGGTACGCTCTCAGAAAAAGTCGAAGGTCGAGCTGTTGGCACCAAAGAGTTGACGGCTCATCTGATCGAATCGGGCATCATCACGCAATGGCACGCCGACAAGCTTCTGGCCGGCAAGTACAAAGGCTTTTTCCTAGACAAGTATAAACTGCTGGGCCTGCTTGGAACTGGCGGCATGAGCAGCGTTTATCTGGCAGAGTCAAAAAACACTCGTCAGAAACGGGCCATCAAAGTTCTGCCTAAAAAGAAAGTCTCCGACAAAAGTTACCTCGACCGATTTTATCGAGAGGGAAAAGCTGCTGCGAGCTTGAACCATCCGAACATCGTCCGGATCTACGACATCAATAACGCTGGCGACACGCACTACATGGTCATGGAGTACGTCCAAGGAGCCGACCTCTATGAGACCGTTCGCGACAACGGTCCGCTGGCGATCGAAAACGCTGTGGACGCCATCATTCAGTCTGCCGAAGGTCTGCTACATGCTCACGACAAAAAGATGGTTCACCGCGATGTGAAACCGGCAAACTTGTTGCTGATGGAAAATGGAACGATCAAGATTCTTGATCTTGGGTTGGCACTATTCAACGCCGAAGGCGAAGAGTCACTCACTGTTTTGTACAACGAAAAGGTTATGGGAACCGCGGACTATCTTTCTCCAGAGCAGGCCGTAAATTCCCACGAAGTCGATCACCGCGCAGACATCTACAGTCTTGGCTGCACGTTGTACTTTTTACTAACCGGTCGACCACCATACGACAAAGGAACCTTGGCGCAGCGAATCGCAATGCACCAGACGCAAGAACCGGACTGCATTCTGGAAAGTCGCGCCGACTGCCCTCAAGGCCTTGTCGACATCTGCACAAAAATGATGCGGAAGAATCCTGACGATCGTTTCGTCGATTGCAAGGAAATCATGGCCGTGCTCAAGCAATTTCGCGATTCACCGGACACGTTTAAGCTCGACTTGCCGCCACCGACTCCCGTTGCGGCTCGGCCTGCCAAAGCAAAAAAGACGAAAGAGGCCGAAGCCGAATCGGCTGCCACAAAGCCGCAAGGTGAATTTGAAATCCAGACTTCATCCACCGAATCCGGAGAACATCGCGTCGCTCCAGTCCGGCCAACGAAGGCACCTTCAATCCGTCGCAAGCGAAAAAAATCGGTATCGAAGTGGCTCGTACCTTCCCTGATCGTCGGAATGATTTCCGCGTTGATCGCGGTTTTGTTCTTGATGTCGCAGCTCGTGAACTAGCGTCAAAACGGTTCATCACAACAAAAAAAGCAGCGAGTCAAAACTGACTTGCTGCTTTTCGCGTTTTCGTATTTACCTACTTGCCGAGCTCTAACGTCGACGGCGAACAAACCCGATCAAACCGAGGCCGATTAAGGCAATTGCACTTGATGGCTCTGGAACGGCAGCCGTTACGTTGAACGAAATCGAGTAGTCGATTTCCCCACTCGTTTCCTGAATCCAAAATGCATGGTTCCCGGCAGTAAGAGGCGCTGAAAGCAAACCGCCAGGCAGAAGTGACTCTCCATCAGAGAACAACGTATTGGCGTCTGTATCAGGTCCCGTTTGACCAGCAAATGCGGTGCCCGCGACATAGCCAATGAAGCTTTGGGCTCCAGCACCTGTTCGCGTCGTCGAAATCGAATCCACAGTCTCGCCAGCGCCTAGCGAAAACCAAAAGTAGTCCGCATCGGAACCGTTGGTTGCGCCACCTGAGCTAGTCGATCCGGCCCCTCCCGTGATCGTGTTGAGGCCGACGTCGAAAACGAGTTCCGTCGGCACGCCCAAGTCTCCGCTCAGGTCGCCATCAGTTGACTCATCGTAAGTCAGTTGGCCAACCGCACTTGAGCTACCAAGTGCTACGGCCAAGCCAAAGGCCAATGTAAAAAGAATTTTCATGAAATTTTATCCAGTTGTAGAGTTGCTGATATGGTCTAGCGGTCAAGCAAACGGACTGACGGCCCACAAATGATCTGACGCCCAATACTACGCCAATTTCATTTTTGGGTTCCTAGTTTTTGGGTAGCACGGTGATCAAACGAAAATTTTCATCTGAACGATCAGACTGACCATGGAATTTCGTATCCCAGTTCACTCATCGCGTCACCGCAAATTGCCTCGAATTCGCATCGCTGATTCCCAGACCAAGCTTTCCAAGCTTCTCCACGTGTCCGCAAAGCGTCAACGGTTTGCGGCGAATCTGATTTTGACGAACTGTTTTGACTTACGAAGTTCTCAAAAACAAATTTCTCGCAAGCATCCGATCGATCAAGACCAAATCGATGCTGAATTCTGGCGAACACATCACGACAAGAATTTGGCTCAAGCAACTGTTCGTGTCTGACCAAAAAGAACCTTTTCTTCAACTCCGGCCTTTGACCAAACCAGCGGACAATATCGATAGCATGAGCCCACGCAACGCAATGAGTTCGAAAGTCTCCGGCCTTGCTGATATGAGCATGTTTCAATCGCGACGAGACGACTTCCACGCCGTTGCGAACAATGTTGAGCAACTGGAAATTTGGCAAAAACTGTGGCAACGTTTCAAACATATCGTCCCGTAACGACGAAAATGTCGACAACGCGCGAACATGGTTGGCTCCTTCAACAAGGTCGTTTGGAAACAGCATTCGAAACGCCGTCTCACGAAACGAATGTAAGAAAACTTCTGAGCTGACTGATAGCTGTCGAACTCGCGATGGATCTTCAAGAGTCTGCACGATTACCGCCATCAGGTCTCGCAACCATACGTTTTCGCGGTTGTTCGAAAGCACTTGCGGGTGGGCACCGATCGCGCGAGTGAGAATGGTTGTGCCAGACCTTGCTTGACCAGACACGAGAATTAACGGCAAATCGTCCAAACGATCGGGCATTGTGTAGTAAAATCAATTGATGAATGGGCTATAGAAATTGCTGTGGTTATCTTTTCCGGAATCTTGAAATGAAACAAGCCAACTACTTTTTGAACCGGCGTCGATGCTTATTCATGACGTTGATCTGTGCGGCTGTTTCCACGTTTCTGACTGGTGAAACGACGGCGCAGGAACTGACCGCCAAAGAAAAGAAAAATGTTGAGCAAGTAAAAAAACTGATCACCAAAGCTGGTGTCGAATTCAAAGAGAAAAAATTCAAATCCAGCTCCAAACTGATCGCCAACGTTCAAAAGAAGCTTGCTCGATTCGCCAAAGACTCCGACGGTGAATATCGCAAACTACTTGAATCGCAACATCAACGGATGGCGAAGGCTCACAAGCTTTTGATTGAAAAGAATCAAAACCTGAAAGACGTTGAGCCGCTGCCCGACAA
>CAZORS010000286.1:0-3857 GCA_964582025.1 uncultured Pirellulaceae bacterium
ACGCGCAAGCGAGTGAGTCGTCCGTCATACTGATTCGCTTGTGCTTCGGGCTTGTAATGGCTTCGAGTCATCACCAAAAACCGTAAACCACTGTAGATCAGAGCGCAAGTAGTCTCAGGGAGCGACAATGAATAACAATCTCTCCATGATATTTTCGGCAGATGTTTCCGGCGTTCCACCCGTTGATTTCTCAAACGACTATCGAAAATTCCAGCAGTTCAAAGCCCTCAGCTCCGGTGGCAAAGCCGATCTTATCGTTTGCAAAGACAACAATCTCGGTCGTCCGGTTGTACTAAAAAAGCTACGCAAGGACGTTCAAAACTACGAAAAAGAACTTTCGCGACTGCTACGCGAAGCCCGCATCACGGCGCAGCTCCAACATCCAGCGACGGTGCCGCTGTACGAAATCGGGCAGGACGATGAAGGCCACTGGTATTTTGCGATGAAGAAAATCGAAGGCCAAACACTCTTCGAGATCATTGTTGGACTTTATCATCGCGATCCGATAATCGAAAAACGATTCAATCTGACTCGGTTGTTGAACATCTTCCGACAAGTCTGCGATGCGATGAGCTATGCCCATACTCGTGGAGTCATCCATCGCGACATCAAACCAGAGAATATTATTGTTGGCATGTTTGGCGAAGTGACGCTGATTGACTGGGGCGTGGCGAAAGTTTGGGGCATGCCCAACGAAGGGGACGACCAAAAAGGAAACGACCGCGGCGGCACACCGCTATACATGTCGCCCGAACAAATTCTTGGACACAAGCCTGTCGACGAACGAACGGACATTTTCAGCATGGGCATTGTGCTGTACGAGATGATGACTCAGAAAGAGCCTTTCCGCGGGCCTACGATTCAAGACACCTTCAACAACATCATCAACAACGACCCAATGGAGCCGCGAAAGGCCGCTGCTCACCGCTTCATTCCAGAAACGATTGAGCGGATTTGCCTGAAGTCGATCGCCAAAGATCCTGCGGATCGTTTTCAGTCGATGGATGAGATGGCAGAAGCGATCGGTGACTTTCAAAACGAAGCCATAATGCGAGGCAGCGTGTAGAGCAACGAACCCGAAATCCTCGTAGCCGGATTGGCAACAATTCGGGAGCATCAGAAAAGAATCCCGAAGTCTTGCGACTCCGGCTACGAAAAAAGCCCCGATCAATGACCGAGGCCTTCGCGTTTCAGATTGTCTTACTTCAGACTATCGCCATTTTGAAAACAGCTTTGCCATGCGACCTTTGGGCGCCTTCGGAGCGACCACAGGCAATGGCTGGATATCGTAAGCGATTGCTTTCTGACCTTGGAGTTTCTGCAGCGACTTCGGAACGGGAACGCCGACCGCAACCGGGTTTCCATTGCTGTGTCGAACGCTGCCGCGGTACTTCAGAATCGTTTGGCGAACAAGCGGATTTTGAACTTCGTTACCCGTTTCATCGGTTCTCTTCAACCAATCGAAGCTGCCAACACAGACGTAGCTCTCTTCGCGATCGTGAAAGATCCAAGCCTCAACACCTTCATCGCGAAGTGCCTTGGTAAGCATGTCGGCTTTGTTGGCACATTCTGCCAGCTGACTCTCGACTCCCTTGCCATTCACTTTACGCCAGTTGAGGTCGTCCATCTGTTCCTTGATACGATTCGCGTTGATCTCAGTTCTGCCACGAAACGTTGCGACCCGAACGCTGTACTTTCCAGGGCAATCAAGCAGACCGTAACGGCGAACTTTCTTGTTGAGATCGATCACGAATTTGTCGATGCTGTGTGCGGTGAAGTAGTCTTCAGGCAGTAGCGGATTGGGAAGCAAGAAAGCGTTGCTTAACGCATTGCCTTGTCGCCCTCGCGAGCGATTGACGCTTTTGCGATAAAATTCCAGCGTTCCGCCCGCCAACGAATCATCGTTGGCCAAAGCATCTGGATCGCCGCCAGCGAGCGTCTTGGGAGCCAGCTTTTTAATTTTTTCCAACACCTTCTGGGCTCGTTCATCTTCTACGGAGGAAAAACTGCCAACTACGACGGCAGTCTCCGCAATGTTTGCGTTGCTTGCTGGAACGAGATTCTCATCTCTCAACATCGGCTTTCCGTCGGCACCAAGAGCAACGTCGCCATTGGGAAGACGAACGTACTCGGTTCCAATCAAAGCGTTATTCCTAATTTTCTCTGTCAGATCAAAACGGTGTGTGTAGGTGTAAGCATCGAGCTTGTAAGAATTTCGGAGCTCAGCTGCCAAACGCTGAGCTTGTTGGGCTCCATCGTCACCCGAGAACGAGTAGCACATAATCAGCCAAGGGCCGACGCTTTCGGTTAGCTTCAGGGTGTTAACTGAGTTCGTCGACCGCTTGAACGGAAGCCGTTCAAGTTGCGCCTGAGCCTGTTGCAGGCTCGCGAATGCAATCGCCATGATGACGACAGCGATAATTGAATAGTTTGGCACCTTCATTGGTTGCTCCTAAGATCCATCTTTGTGAAACGCGCCGGGACCGTAGCAAAACCAAAATGCGACCTCCAGATCATTTCCTGATTTCTTAGAAAATTCGCTAAAGTCCGACGCATCGGTGGCTACTGAGTGAAAAAAAATCGGACGAAAACTGCCCATTAAAGGCAAAGTAGCTTACGTGCAAAATTCCTTAAAGGGAACTCCACCATCCCTAAATCCAGCACACTGGCGAAATTGATTCCAAAATCCGTACCTTTATGGTCTAGAAAAGTGGTCCTAATGTGAAAATCTTATTGATTGATATTTAGGGTGATCAATGCCACACTAATAGCTGACGTGAAAATAAGGCCCTCACTACCGAAAAACCAGTTGGAACAGACATGCAATACAGCTTCAGGCTCGCAGAGTTACTTGGTCACGTCCCTGACCCTCGAAAGCGTCCGGGCACGATTAAAGCCATTGTGGAATACACGGGCCTCGACCGGCACCAAGTCGCCGCCCTTTTGAAAAACGAAGTTAAGTACATCCCCCTTAAGGCACTTTCTCGCCTTTGCGACTTTCTGATCGAGCACGGTCATGCAACGCCAGACCAACTGCCCGGCGCCCTGTTCGCAGTCGAACCAGAGAACTTCTGGGAATTGCTCGCCCGCCGAAAGCGACTGGAAATGTGTGTTGGCGTTCGCAAGGATGACAGCCCTGATAGCGAAGTTTCCTTCGTGGCGGCGTCCGATTCAGTGCTGCTTGGTGAACTGCTTAACGGAGTCACGACTCTTGGTGGCACAGCGATGCTCCGTAAGCCTGCAGATGCTTCAGCAGCATTGGCAGCCGAAGAGTTACCGCAACCGGAACATCTTAAGCAATCCCTCGTGTGGAGTCCTGGCCAGGCCGACGAATCTGAAGTTGCAAGGCGTGCTCGACAAGTCCACGATCGGTTCTCCGATTCCAAAGGCGACAAAGCGCTTGTTGGAATTGGCAGCACCAAAAGTAATCCTGTCGTGGAAATGATCTTGGCCCAGTCGTTCAACTGCGACGCGTTCGAGTCTCAGGACGATGTCGCGACACCAGCCGAACGTTCATTGCCATTCTTCCTTCGCTATCGCGACAACGATCCTCATCCGGCATCCTGCATGGCAGGCCTGAACTTGAGCAAAGCTGACAAAGATCTCAAGGAAGGACTGTATTACGAAGACGCGGCCGGCAAATGGGTTCGCTGCGGTTCCGGAAAAGCAAAAGAAGAAGTCGCGTTCGTGTTTTACTTGCACCGCGAATCTCAGGGACGACTTGAAATGGTGATGGGCGGATTTTCCGGCAAAGCGACTCGGCTTCTCGCAAGAGCATTGGCGACTCGTGCGGAAGATTTCTGGCCTCCGGTGTACACGAGTCAAGGCATGCAAATTGGTGCCTTTATCGTTGAATT
>CAZORS010000286.1:3957-5284 GCA_964582025.1 uncultured Pirellulaceae bacterium
CGTTCCGATTGTGTGACAAGTAGCGTTGATGCCGAATTGAATTGATCCGATTTTGAATAACGTTTGCTAAATCCATTCCCGTCTATTGGCCCGATGTCAGTTTGCCGAAACCAGAGACATCGGAAGTATAAGTGCGCATGTCGCACAGCCAATGGCCGGAGGATGGTTTCCAAGTGTCGAAAGATATCAACGTTGTTGCGCTCGTTAAAGGTGAAGAGAGATACATCTTTCTCTTCAACGATCAGCAGAAAAGTCAAACACTACGCACGCTCGGGCGATACGCCTCCAATCCCGAGTTGAGCTTCTCATGGTACGACGCTGCCGTACTGAGCCAGAAAGTTCGCAACGCGGCTCGTGCTGAAGAACCTGTCGACGGCATTCTCGATTCGCGATCTGCGATCTCGGAAGATCTGTTTTCCAGCGACGACTTCTAAACGCTGGGCCCAGATTACATGCCAGCAGATTTCGAATCCGCGATCGCCAGATTCCTTCGCTACCTCAAGAACGAGCGAAATGCATCTGAGTTAACGATCAAGTCCTATCGCGAAGACTTGACGATTCTCAACGGTTACTTCATCGAAACCATGGGGCGATCTCCGAATCCGGGAAGCATCTCTCCGCTGGATCTTCGGGGTTACGTTGCGGCGTTGCATGAGGCTGGATATGCACCGACCTCGATTTCGAGGCGACTGGCATCACTGCGGAGCTTCTTCAAGTTCGCACAGCGAGAAGGACTGTCCGAATCAAATCCTGCGAAGCCGCTGCGAAACCCTCGTAAGCAGAGAAAGCTGCCACACTTTTTATCCAGTGACGAAATCGGAATGCTGCTTTCTGCGCCGCCGACGTCTCAACCGATGGGACTCCGCGATTCAGCGATTCTGGAAACGCTCTATTCTGCTGGCTTGCGTGTGAGTGAACTGGTTGGAAGCAACCTGAATGACCTCGATCTCGAAGACGGACTCATTCGCGTTCGTGGTAAAGGCAAGAAAGAGCGATTGGCTCCACTGGGCAGCTATGCCGTCAAGGCGATGGAGAAATGGCTTCGAATGCGGGCACCCGACAAATCAGAAGGTGGCCGAGACGGAGCTGTTTTTCTGAACAAGTTCGGCAAACGTTTGACGACTCGCAGTGTCGGTCGGATGCTGGAAAAGTATCTCAAGCAAACGGGGCTAGATCTTCGCACGTCGCCGCACACATTGCGGCACAGTTTCGCGACACATCTGTTAAACGGTGGCGCCGACATCCGCAGCGTTCAAGAGTTACTAGGGCACAAATCGCTTGTGACGACTCAGATCTACACACACGTTAGCACCGCAGGATTGAAGCA
>CAZORS010000287.1:0-5242 GCA_964582025.1 uncultured Pirellulaceae bacterium
AGTGTCACTTCGTCAGGAGTTTCGATTCCGATCGTGATGCTGGTAAGCCCAGCGTCTTTCAATTCGCGTAGCGTTTCTTCTCGCATTAGATCAACACGTGTCTCGATCGAGAACTGAACTTTGCGTGGCAGATTTCGGATCCCTTCCGCGAGCGCCAACGCTTTCTTGCGATTCAAACCGAAAAGCGGATCACGAAACTTGAACGATTCGAATCCATAACGCTCCATGCCGTATCGCATCTCAGCAACGACAGCGTCCGGATCGCGATAGCGTGTTTTGCTTTCGATCATAATGTAGGGACAATAGTTACATTTGAACGTACATCCGCGGCTCTGCTGAATGAACGCGGTCGGAAATCGCCAGAAGTCATAGTTGATTCGAAACTTCTTGTACTGAAACTGAGACCAGTCGGGCATTGGCAACGTGTTGAGATCAGCGACGCTGCCGATGTCGATGATTGATTCCGACGAATCCATGACTTCGTCCCATCGAGTCAATAACGACTCGGGTTCACCTTTGAGAATCGTTACGTTCTGTTCCTGCAAAGAACCGGCCAACGATTCGGCAAGCGCAAATGCGACTTGACCTACGATCAAAATTTTGGCGCTTGGATTTTTTGAGCGGACGTGACGAATCGCTTTTGTTTCAATGTCCAACGTCACAAGCGACGGATTAAATATGTAGACATCAGCCGTTGGAGGATTTTCTTGGTCCAACGCGTATATCGGCGTGTGGCCAAGTCGTTTGATGACGGCCACGAGATAGGCAAAGTTCAAAGGAGCTGGACGATAGTCGCGCAGATACATCTGGCGAATGATCTTGCCGCGGATACCGCCGGTGCCAGGTGGCATGCCGACGCCCATGCCTCCAGCGAAATCTTTTTGCGCGTTGTTTCGACGCGTATCCCAGAGGACAACGTTCATATTGGAATCCAAAAGCCTGAGTTTATTGGCGTTTTAGCGATACTGCGGAACCGAGACAACATGGATTGGCTGACTAACGAGTAAATTTCTTGGCGATTCGATTCACTCGCTTGCAGTTCGGGCTTGTACTGCGCGTGCCTAAGCAGATCGCTCGACAACTTCTGATCGTGATTCTTGGAAAACTTGCTTCTCAGAGATTCGAGAAAGCTTCGGTTTTGGAACGACGCTTCCGGTACGAACTGGCCATTTTTCAGTCTCGATATTGCGGCCAAGGACCATCGTGCGGCCGCCCTGACTCACCAAATAATGAATGTTGCTCCAAGAGATTCGACTGCCAAACGCAGAAGCAACAAACGACGCCAGTGCGAACAAACCTGCCACTGGCCAAGCGAACAGATCGAAACGACGAGCCCGAGAGTGCTTTCGCCAATCAAAAATTAAACGCCTTGCCATGTTTTGCCGAACCGCAGCTCTGGCGACACCCAACAGATAAACTCCAATGAACGAGAACATCAGAGACGTCGGGAGAATTCCACGATCCCCGGTGCTCATCACAACGATCCATGCAACGATGCTGCCCCAAAAAGCAAACTGAGTTGCGGCACAATTACACAACGAAAATCCCCATTGGCGGGCGGCATAGAGTCGAGTGATCTTCAGCTGGCGAACTACAAATTCGAAAAGCGACGCCCAAGTGAACGCGACTCCCGTTTCGCAGAGACATTGAGGTTCGAATTGAATCTTGATGTCCTGTCCGCTGAAGCGAGCTTCCTGAATGGTTCGACTGGCGACGAAGTCATCGCTAAGCACTTGAGACCACGCTTCGCGAACTCCAATGTGTTCGAAGACTCGTCGATGAATCGCCCACGAACCTCCCCAAACCAGATTGTGGTTCCCTTTTCCTAGGCATGCAGCGACTGCATTGTTCAGCGATACACCAATTAAGGTAGACACGTTTTTGTTTTTTGGAACCATCCATCGATAGCCCGTTCGTGCTCCCACGTTTTCGCGGCCAACTCCAATCGTCAACCAACGTAGCCACGACGGTTTCACAAGGGCATCCATGTCGGCGAATGCGAGCACGTCAACTTCTTTTTGTAAGTTCTCAACGGCAGCAAGTAAGTTGTGAACTTTTTGGCCGCGCTGGGTTGCTCTGCCGGCAACGACAATGGAAGACTCAACGAAACGACATTCTTGCTGCAGTTCGCGAATGATCGGCACGACAGGATCCATCGCAGATTCGACCGCGAACGAGATTCGATAGTTTGGGTGATCTTGAAAGAAGAAAGCCTGCAAGCGCGACCGAGTATCTTGATCGACTCCTTTGCAAGGAACAATCAAGTTCACCTTGGCTGTGTTTTGCTCGGAAGGCGTTGAACGCTGTTGGTGAACTTTCCAGAATCGACGATTCTCGACTGTCAACACAAGTTGAATCACGCCACTGATGATGGCGACAGCAACACAAATCGATAATGCAAAATATAGAAACGTGACCACAAGACTTCCTTGTCAATTTGGTAACAGCGCATACTGTGAGATCGGCAGATGCATTAGCTAAAGTTTAGCGCCTAGGCAAAGTTTTAGGTAAAGCTATCTGAAAACTGTGGCATTACGGTACAAGGTAGAGCCGTGTCGCCAAGGCGTGTTTTCGCAAGCACTTTTTTTCTTTCGTTTGCCTTCGATAGTTCCGCCAAATTCGGCCCCCGCGTCAACAGCACTTTTGTGGGTGAATCAAGAATCAACCCCAGATTGGTCCAAAACTGCCACAAAGAAAACCGGCTCACTATGCCAAACCAAGGCGTTTCAATATTGGCGGCCTCGGTCCATTTTGATATTTTCTGCCGTCGCAGAAACTGATGAAGAAAGCGATTCAAAAAAGGCTCAACGGTTGCCCCACTGGCTGCCGAAAAGAAAAAGAGTTAGGCAAAAGATTCCGATTAGGTTGTTCTCCCGAATACGGGTTCAAAACTGAATCAGAATTTGATCGGCCTTCACCGAAGAGAAATGAGACAAAGGATGTCACTGATGGGCATGGATGCTGAGTTTGACATGAACGTACATATTCGCTGGATGATTCGGCGCGATATGCCCGAAGTTCTCTCGATCGAACAATCCAGTTTCGAATTCCCTTGGTCAGAAGAGGACTTTATTCGATGCTTGCGACAGCGCAACTGCATCGGTATGGTTGCTGAATTCGATGAACGAGTCGTGGGCTTCATGATCTATGAGCTGCACAAAGACCAACTACACGTGTTAAACTTCTCGGTGCGTCCAGATGTTCGACGCCGACACATTGGCAAGCAAATGGTGAACAAGCTTGTCAGCAAACTTTCTCAGCAACGCCGCAATAAGATTTTGCTTGAGATCAGAGAAACGAATTTGGCCGCCCAACTGTTTTTCCGGAACCTAGGATTCAAGGCGACTTCCGTTTTGCGAGACTACTACGATGACACCGTAGAAGATGCTTACGTCATGCAGTATCGCTACATGAGCGACGCAGAGAAACAGTTCGAGCCAGTCAATCGAATCGCTCGCCGACTCGCGGGCTAGACACTAGTTCAAAAATTTGAAACACCATGCCGCTCCTGTCAGGAACTTTTCTGATTTGAGCGGTTTTTTTTTGCACAAATTCGCTCAAATCCAACGCCTACTGATTGGTATACTCGCCAACTACTGTTGAATTTCACTGTGGCTAGGCCGAGGTTTTCGAGTTTTTGGCGAACTAATACTGGCTCGCACTGATCTTCGTCCTTGGCTGCAACTGGCCGTATAGGCAGTTGCGCACCCTCAAACTTTACCAATTGCTTTTACATTTGGCTGTCGCCGACAAGTTTACTTTTGACTCACCAAAGCGTTGATTAAACTGACTATGGTCTAATATATTTTATTAGTCCTACACACTTCCACTTCCCCGTATATGAACCACTAATGGATCAGGAATTCGATCCGTATTTGGAGCTACTTGGTATCCCCAAGGCAGAGCAACCGCCGAACTGTTATCGTTTGCTCAGCATCCCTGAATACACTTCAAACAAAGAGGTGATTGCCAATGGTGCCGCACGGCAGATGCAGTTCCTGCGCCGTGTCGGAGGTGATCAATATCTTGACGACGTTCAAAAGATTCTCAATGAGATTTCCAAAGTTCGCATCTTGCTGCTCGATGATGAAAAACGCGCCGAATACGATCAGAACTTGAAAGCGAAAGAGCGAGCAAGGTCGGGCAAGGAAGGTTCTGATTCTTTCTCGGCAAGTCGCAGTCAGTCACAGTTTGACTTGTTGGCTCCCGCCCACAAAGAGATGGGACGTGCTTCGGCAGTTCAAATGATTCATCTTTCAGGACCAAAGGTCGGGCAAACATTTTCGCTTCACAGTCGTGACATTACGATTGGGCCAAGTTCACGATTTGACATGATGATCCCAACACGAAACGGATCAACTTTTAAGTTAGAACATGAAATCGACCAGTGGATACTGTCCTCAGAAGACACCAGCTTTGCCATTAACGGACGGCTCGTTAGTGGACTGACAGTCATTAAAGACGGCGACATCTTGCGTTTTTCCGTGGAGGGTCCCGACCTTCAGTTTATTGAAGAGATTGATCTCACACGGCACCTTGATACCCTTGGACAATACGAGAATGTTGTCGTCAGCCAATCAAACATTCGCTCGACAAATGTTCGCTCCACCAGTTCGTCTGCGTGGCAAAATTCTTCGAACTCTGCTTCGAGAACAGCCACCAGATCTGGGACTCAGCGACGACAACCTCAACCCACTCAAGCCGCACCACGAAAAGCCGCACCACAAAAAGCTCAACGGTCAAACGCCGCCGTTCCAACGCGACCACACAGTTCGAAGTTGGTCAAGAAACCTGCATCGCAAATCAACCAGGGCATCGGTGGATCAATGATGGCGATCGCCAATCGCGCTTTGGGGCGAGACAAATCGTTTTCCAAAAAGACGGGGATCACATTTGACTGGCAGATTGGTGTTTTCTGGTTGGTCGTCGGTTGCACGTTGGCGGCAATCGCAACGGGTGTCTTTTTTGGATGGAGAGGCTAAATGAGCAACCCCAACAAACAAATGCCAATCGGAATCGATTTGGGAACCACCGAATCGGTGCTGGCCTACGTTGACGAAACAGGGAAGGCGGTCACGTGGAAGCCACGCGGCGGAAGTGCGCTCCACGCTAGTGCTGTGCTGGTTAAGAATGAAAAGCTATACATCGGCGACGATGCAATTCTTGAAGCAGACGATGAGTCGACGCTGATCGACTACTTTAAACGAGACATGGGCAAAGGTCACACGTCCGTCATCGTCAA
>CAZORS010000288.1:0-5197 GCA_964582025.1 uncultured Pirellulaceae bacterium
CCTGTCGAAGAGATGCCTTTCGACACGTCCTACAACGTCGCCGCGGAAACGCGATTCAGCAAACGTGACAACATGCGAGTCACCTCGCCGCTAACCGGCGCGATCAAAAAAGGCGACGTCATCCTGCTTTCGTTCTGGGTTCGTCGCCCCGGTGCCGGTGGTCAGCCCAACAATATCTACATGAACGTGCAAACCGATTCCGGCGACGTTCAGTACCAGTACAAACTTTCGGCTTACCGTCCGTGGCAGCAACACGTGCGATCCTTTACCGCGACCGAAAATTTCGAATCCGGAAAAAGCAACATGACACTTTTGCTGGGTGAAGCCGGCAAAAAAGTCGACATCGCCCAACTGCGACTGATTAACTACGGCCAGAACTACGACGCCGAAACGCTCCCCTTCTCAACGATCAACTACAAAGGCCGCGAACCGGATGCCCAATGGCGAAAGGATGCCTTGGCTCGCATTGAGAAAATCCGCAAAGCCGATCTTTCAATCGAAGTCGTCGACGCCGACGGCAACCCTGCCCCCAACGCAAACGTCAAAATCGAGATGCAACGTCATGCGTTCACCTTCGGCAACGCCGTCAACGCATTTCTGATCGGCGCCGACAAGAGTCACTTTCCTTTCACAAAAAAACGGCCCGGCGGCGATAGCGTCAGTACTTGGCAACAAGCCCAGCAATATCGCAAAGTCGTCGTCGAGAACTTCAACTGCGTCACTTTTGAAAACGAGCTGCGTCCGCACGTCTGGAAAGATGCGACAAGCGGCGCGGGCAAATCCAAAACGCCTCACGAAGTTTTCACTCAAGGCGCGATTCCGTTTCTGCAAAAGAACAACCTCGCCATCCGAGGTCACTACCTTTCGTGGGCCGCGATGGATTTCAACGCACTCGAAAAGCAATTCATCGGCAAACCAGAAGCTCATCGCAAGTGGCTGTGGGCTCACATGGCTGACATCGTTCCGGCAACTTCGGACTACATCACCGAATGGGACACGATCAACCACATTATCGCTTGGGGTAAACACACTTACGAAAAAGAATACGGCTCGATGCAAATCTATGCCGACATCATGAAAGAAGCTCGCCGCCTCGCACCGAACGCCCTCCACGCGATCAACGAAGGAAAGATCCTTCCCAACGGTTACAAACGCAAACCCTATAAACGTGTCATTCGATTCCTGAACGAACAAGGCCAAGCCCCTGACACGGTCGGCTTCATGGCGCATTTTGGATTGGCATCACTCACGCCACCGGAAGAGTTGCTGGAAGTCTACGACGATTTCGCCACGATCGCACCGCGGATGCAGTTGAGCGAATTCGATGTCGAAGCCGGCGACGATGACAAACTCCAAGCCGACTACTATCGCGACGTAATGATTGCCAGCTTCAGTCATCCGAACTTTGTCGGCATCATTCAGTGGGGCTTCTGGGAGAACCATCATTGGAAACCCGCGGCGGCGCTTTGGCGGAAGGACTGGACGCTCAAGCCAGCCGGGCAGGTCTATGTCAATCTGGTGAAGAACCAATGGTGGACCAACGAAACTGCCACGACCAACGACTTTGGGAAATGCAAGATCCGCGGCTTTCACGGCGACTATGAAGTTTGCGTTGAGCACAGCAACAAGACGGTGGTCGAAGAAATTCAGCTAACCAGCGAAGGTGCGAATCTTCGAATTCAACTGAAATAAGGTCAATGGCGCCATGCAGAAAATGAAACCCTTAGTGGCTATCCCACAACTAATTAGCCGGACGGCGCTAGCCGCGGTTGAGTGCAGAGAAACCGTGGTTAGCGCCAGAACGGCTTATCTGAGGTTGAAGAATTGGGATAGGCACTTAGTGTTGCAAGCATGCTTGTGGTGCATCATTCTCTTCGCATGCTGCGCAGAGGCCAGCGGATCGGACGAAAACAGTGGGCCGCCAAACTTTCTGATTTTCATCGCGGATGATCTCAATAAAGAATATTTCGGTTGCTACGGCAATGAAAAGACGGCCGCGCCGATCGTATCACGTTTGGCAAGAGAAGGTATGGTATTCGACAACGCCTTCACCGGCCAAGCCATCTGCGCGACATCGCGAAGCATGCTCTACACGGGAAAGTACCCGCTGCGAAACGGGGCTTTCATGAATCATTCGGCAGTCTTTCCCGGTACGAAATCCATTTGCCACTATCTCGGCGAAATGAACTATGACGTCATTCTGTGCGGCAAGTCTCACGTGAAACCCCGCGATTCCTTTCCGTGGACCGTTCATTTGCACGCGGTGTCGCCGACGAAAGAAACTGACAAGTACACGCGTCCGGCCATGCCGATCGGGAAACTTGACGATTACTTTTTTGAAAATGCAAAGTCGAAAAAGCGACCGTTTTGCGTCGTCGCGAGCAGCTATTACCCACACGGCGAGCATCCAGAGAAGACTGAGTTTACGGCCGGCGGAATCAATTTGTCCCGGCATCAAGCGAAAGATAACGCGAAGACTCGCAAGATGGAGGCCCGCTTTAGCCAAGCCGTCAAAAACAGCGACGACGAACTGGCCGCGTTACTGGACTTGCTCGACAAGCACGATCTGTCTGACAACACCGTCGTGATCTACGTTTCGGATCACGGGCGCTTCGGCAAATGGAGCCTCTACGATCGCGGGCTTGCGGTTCCCTTCGTTGTTCGATGGCCTAACGTTGTCAAACCCGGATCACGAAATGATGCATTGGTTTCGTTCGCGGACGTTTTGCCAACCATTCTGGACATTGCGGAAGCAGAACCTGAAAGCGATCTGGATGGCAAAAGCTTTGAGACGTTGTTACGCGGTCAGACCGAATCTCATCACGAATACGTCTATGGCGTGATGACCAATCAGGGAATCATCAATGCACACGTCTTTCCCGGCAGAATGATCCGATCAAAGCAATTCAAATACATTCGCAACTACAACACGCTCGACGCCGTCAAACGGAGAGAATCTGCTGGCGAAAAGCACATTGCCATTCTGCGGATGGGAGCCGAACAGCATCCAAACGTTCCGGATGAAGAGCTCTACGATCTGATCGCTGATCCGGATGAGAAAAACAATCTGGCGTTGGATCCAGAATTCCAGCCAATCAAGAATTCGCTCAAGCAGGAGCTGCAGAATTGGCTGATTGCCCAAAACGACTTCCTGAAAGACGAATCCGCCATGCCGCTGTTGGCGACGGCAAAACAGTACCGCCTCGATTTGTTAAGCCACCCGAAGAACAAAGTCACGCTTCCTGACGGGATGAGAAATTCGCTCGACGATTATCCGTTCTACAGGCACAAGCCAGCCATCAAATCCAAAACCCAATAGATCCACCCATTCTGTTTCAAGAGAAGCTTCCAAAATGACCAGAACTGTATTTTTCGCATCTCTGTTTGCACTGATGGTGTTCCAGTCGAATCCAATGTTGGCGGATGAACCAGCGCCGAATGTTCTGTTTATCGCGGTCGATGATCTGAGGCCGGAACTGGGCTGTTACGGAAAAGAACACATTCATTCACCGAACATCGATCGCCTGGCAAGCTCGGGAACTGTTTTCGAAAGAGCCTACTGCATGGTGCCGACATGCGGTGCGTCGCGAGCCAGTTTGATGTCGGGGTTGCGACCGACGCCGACTCGGTTTGTTACGTTCGCTGCGAATGCTGAGGAAGAAGCTCCCGGTATTGCGACACTCAATACGCACTTCATGAAACAGGGTTATCACACAATATCAAACGGAAAAGTGTTTCACGTTCCGAGTGACAGTGCTTCAGGTTGGTCCGAGAAAGCCTGGCGGCCCAAAGACTACGGACGCGGATACGTTCTCGAACAAAATCGCAAGCTCGCCGACAACCCAAATGGGACTTATGGACCACCGCTTGAATTCGATGATGCGGAAGACGATCGGTACGCGGATGCACAGATCGCTGACAAGTCAATCAAGGACCTACAGCGACTGAAGGAGCAGGATAAGCCGTTTTTCCTCGCGGTTGGATTCCTCAAACCGCATCTGCCGTTCATTGCTCCAAAGAAGTATCTGGATATGTACGATAAGGAAACGATTCAGCTGCCCAAAAATTACTTTCCGCCGCAAGATGTTCCTCAAGGAGCCATCCATCGATGGGGTGAGCTGCGAAAGTATGCTGGGGTTCCGAAGAAAGGTCCGTTGTCGGACCAGATGGCTCTCGATCTGATTCGCGGCTACTACGCCTGCGTCAGCTTTGCCGATGCGCAGATCGGTCGCGTGCTCGATGAGCTTGATCGCCTTGAGTTGTCGGACAACACCATCGTCGTACTGTGGGGAGATCACGGCTGGAATCTTGGCGAGCACACGCTGTGGTGCAAACACAGCTGCTTCGAAGTCTCCATGCACGCACCGCTGATTGTGCGAAGTCCCGGTGTCGGCCAAAAAGGTCAGCGAGTCCAAGCTTTGACCGAATTCATCGATATCTATCCGACTCTGTGTGAACTTGCAAATCTGCCGCAGCCTGATCATCTCGTCGGCGAAAGTTTTGTGCCGCTTCTCAAGCAACCAACACTTGCCGGCAAGTCGGCAGCGGTCGGACGATTCAAGAACGGCGACACCATTCGAACCGACCAGTTTCGATTCACGCAGTACTCCGCCGTGAATAAAAACAGACCCAAAAGGCATATGCTCTACGACCATCAGAAAGATCCTGAAGAAAACCAGAATATCGCGGACCAGCCTGAACAAGAGAACACTGTCAAAAGTTTGCGCAAGCAAATGGAACGCGTTTCAGGCCGATGAGCCCTCGCATTGAATGGATCGCGACTCATTTGTCGAAGCAGGCCGAAGTGACATACCAATATCAACAGACTGAAGTCAAGAAGCTTGGATCAGGCAGAAGTGAAGAATCAGTGAAAACGGAATTGCATTGACGGGTGCCATGTTTACGCAACGCGTAAGCATGTTCATGCTGCGTGTGAGCATGGCACCGATTAACAATGATTCTGTTTGAATGAACCAAAAAGCAAAAGCAAACGAGAACAGAATGAACTTTTCAAGAACACTCATGGCGTATGTTTTTGCCCTGACCATCTTTCTGTCATTGTCAGAATCGATGGCTCAAGAGCCAACTGTGCTGATGGTCAACACCGCGACCAACGAGCCGGTAAACAATGCGTTGCTTGGCTACAACATCCTTCACTTCAAAAGCCAGCGTGAACAGGACTTCGTCGACCGAATGA
>CAZORS010000289.1:0-5180 GCA_964582025.1 uncultured Pirellulaceae bacterium
TAACGATTTTGGGACCTGCAGCAGATCAACGAAGTGGTTTGGTTAGTTTCGTGATCGACGGCGTTTCCCCGCAGGACATTTCCGTTTTGCTGGATCAAAAAGGCATCGCCATTCGTGCCGGGCATCACTGTGCAATGCCGCTTCATGAGCACTTGAATCTCAAGTCAAGCTGCCGAGCGAGTTTCTACTTGTACAACACCGAAGATGAGGTATGCCAATTCGTCGAAATCTTACAGGCAGTCGTCAAACGGCTACGGTGAACTTGTTGTTTTGATGAAATCCAACGCTAGATTACTTAAGCCGCACGCGAATCAAGTGCACTCGGCTATCCGGCATTCTATCGTTGGGTATGAATTTGAATTCGATCGGCTGGTTTAGAAAGCGTTCCAATTCTTTTGGGATGATCAATGCGTAATCGAAATTACCGCGAAAGATCATCCAACATCCTTTCGCATCACGGATTGAGTCGAGTTGCTCATTCGTGAATTGAAGGTTCCACGTCGGCATCGGAGTGATTGACTGAACATCAGCAACTCGCGGCTCGCTACGTCGCAAGGCATCCGCACCCAGAATTGGAAAGCGGAGATACTGTTGGAATCGATCATCTGTTTCCGAAAGTGCATCAATATCTTCGATGACGTCGGCGAATTGAAAGATGGGTTCTTTCGAATTCGACGCTGCTATCTGTTCCATTGGCGTGACCCAGTCTTCGCTACGAAACGGTGGCTGTGATCGAGCGGCGATGGTGTCTTGAACAAACCAGTTTCCGAAAAAGCTGCTGCATAAGATGACGGCGGCAATGACCCAAGAGGTGGTCGAAGAAAATTGCTTCAGGCTTAAGCTGGCAAAAATTGCCACGGCAACCCAGCAGACGGCGGAGTAGCGAACCAGCGCCATGGGTGCGACTTCCAGCCAATCGGCGGTTGCAATTCCGATCGGACCGAGCAATGCCCAAAACGTAACCCACGTCCAAAGCAGCCATGCATTCGACGCGTCTTTGTCTTCGGACTGCCTCGATTGAGCAATCGACCACAGCCATCCCGCGATTGCAAATCCAATCGGGATCAACATCCAATGCACGAGCCACGGTTCCAAATCAGTCCACAGCGTTTCGATCGATGAAACTGAATCCCAGTTGGACCGACGACTGAACACAGAAGATACATTCGACCAGACGCCAAGTGTGGCGGCAATGATCGTTGTGCCGGCGATCAGAAGTTTCAGCGAGACTCGTTTTCGAGCGACAGTTGCGACGACAAATAGTAGTGCTTCTGCAGCAAGGAGCCAGATGCTCGTGTAATGACATAGCAGGATCATGATCGAGAGCAATGTACAACCGATGAGCCATGGAATGGAATTCGGAGTCGCTGTCGATTCACTTGGTTTGATTGACGGATCGATTTGGCCAGACAAGTATTCGTGATTAATCGCATTCCAGAAAAAGATCGCCTGCATGAGCCCAATCAATTGCACCAACGCGTAAGATCTTGCCTCACTTGCGTAGAAAATGAACTGTCCGTCGAAGGCAATCAGCCCAGCCACCAAAACAGCCGCGCTCCAACGGTTTGTCAAATGCTTCGCCCAAAACGAGGCGACGATCATCAACAAACTTCCCGCGATCAGCGATACGAGACGAAGGGAAAACTCACTTAGTTCTGTCAGCTGAGTTAAGCTCCAGACAGTGGCAAAATAGAGCGGCGGCTGGTTTCCATCAGCGGCTCGATCGGCAACAACGGTGACAGAATCAGTGTCCACAACCCAAGTGCTGTGGCACTCATCGAGCCACATCGGTTCAGAAACTGCGTTGGCGCGGATGAAGATGCCCACGCCAATAATGATTGCCAACAAGAGCCAGGCGGAAACGGATTCTCTCATCGATGGGGCCTTGCGATCCGCGAATGTCTATGCCCACTTAGTTTAGCCGGCTCGGCGAGCAGATGAGTTTTGAGCTGCGATAAATTTGAAAATCCCGCGGTCCATCAAACGCTCACGCGCCTCTGAAAAGCCGTACGAATGCGTATCCTGATTGATCAGCATCGCAACATCGATCAGGTGTCCGTTGGAGCTGATTTCGTCCACGATTTGCCAAACTGGACCCGCATCAATAATGACGATGTCAAACTCACCGCGAACTTGGTCCAGTTTAGCTTCTAGTTGATCAAAAATCGGAGTGCTGTGAGCGGCAACGTTTGCGATCGGAGCGGCCAATGGCAATACGCAGATGCCAGACTCTTGGCCGTGAACAATCGACTCGCCGATCGGTTTCACATCGCCCTTTTTGGCATACCAACTGACTCCTTCGAGTCCGATCGTTTTGGAAAGGCTCGGGTTGGCGATATCTGCGTCGACTAGCAAAACCCGTTTGTTGTTCGAAGCAAACAATCTTGCAAGCGTCATCGCCATCGTTGAACTGCCCTGCCCTCTTGCCGGAGCAGTCACAGCAATTGTTTTGCCGAACGGTGACAAAATCTCAGTACAGTTTTTAGCTAGTTTCGAAAGCAATCCGTCGAACGCAAGAATTTGGTTGCTGACTTCAGGCCAGCGAAATGCGGGAACGTCCCAAGCCGCTGCCGTTAGTGAAATCGTGTTGGTTGGTTCTGCGGTGGCCGTTTGTTGGTCCGGCACGTCCTCGTCAATCAGGCTGTGTTCAGAAACTGGTAGCGTGTAGCTCTGGCGAGGAATCTCTGGCGAGAGTTTTAGCGTATCGTCGATCGGTTCGATTGGTGTGTCAGCGATTTTTTCACTGAGTTTGGCCTCCGGCATGTCCGTGAGAACCGAAGCGATCGCTGCAGCAATGTTGTTAACCATTTCTTGCGACAATGGTTGACTGGTTGACTGGATTGGCGTCTCTTCTGCAACGGGAGTCGCTGCCGGAATGTTTTCCGTGATGTTCAATGAAGAAGCGGCCGCTGTGCGATTGTTTTCCGCGATCCACTGCTGGCCCGCGTCGAGCTTTGCGACGGTTCGCAACACATCGATGTGGTCCGCCTCGGATAGTTCACTGGAATCAGCAGCAGCTTGAGGTTCGACAATTTGCGATTGTGCAATTTTGTCCTGTGGGGCAGGAGCAGTTTCTGGCTTTGCCTTAACGCCACGGATTTGAGCAACGTAGTCTTCGAGCTGGAGGGCTCGTAAGTTTGGGCTAACGACGTTCTCTGCATCGGTGTCGATGCGCACGTAGCTTTTTGTCCCGTCACGCCGGTTTACAGGCCGAATGATCGCGGCCTTGGAGCCCTGAGTTTGCTTGAAAACTGGACGTGAGTTGGTCGAGGAAGACATGTTGTCACCCTTATTTTGGGACGGTTATACGGGTTAGGATATCGGCCTCTGGACGTTAAACTCTTGAGCAAACGCCGACGTAAGGCTAAAATGACTCAAGCTTTTTCTCGTGTGCTCGCTCGAAGTCTCGTCACGCCGCCACGCCTGCAATTTTCGTTCGAGCCATCTTTTGCGCCAGCATTTCGTTTATTCGATTGCGTTTTGGCATGCTGATAGCTGTTCGTTTCGTTGCAGGGCTTTTACCTAAAACCCCTATCGTGAAACGCCGTGTCGACTGTAACTATTTCCAACCGATCTGAACTGTTTCTGCAACGCCTTGAGAAAGAGATCCTGATTCTTGATGGAGCCATGGGTTCCATGATTTTTGGGCTAGGGTTAACGGAAGAAGAAGTTCGCAGTGAGCGGTTCAAGGACTGGCATCACGATCTTAAGAACTGCACCGATGTGTTCGGGCTGACGCATCCGGAAAAGATCACTGGCTTACACCGTCAGTACCTTGAGGCCGGTGCCGACATTATCGAAACCAATACTTTCCAAGCGAGCCCGGTTGGTTTGAGCGATTTCGACTTCCCCGACGAGATCGTTCGCGAGATCAATTTTGCTGGCGTGGCGAATGCTCGCAAAGCGGCCGATGAATTCACGGCACTTACGCCGGACAAGCCGCGTTTCGTCGCCGGTTCGATTGGGCCGACGTCAAAGCAAACCGCGATCAGTACTGATGTTAACGATCCGGCGTTTCGCAACACCGACTTTCAAGAAATGGAAGCTTCGTACTACGTTCAGGTGCAAGCACTCGTGGAAGCCGGCGTTGATATCCTGTTTCCCGAAACAGTGATTGATACGCTGAATCTGAAAGCCTGCCTGTTCGCGATCTCGCGATATTTTGAAGACAGCGGCAATGTGATTCCTGTGATGGTGTCTGGATGTTTCCGCGACAACGCGACTTTTGTTTCCGGGCAAGTGGTCGAAGCGTTTTGGAATTCGGTTTCACACTTTCCGATGCTCAGCGTGGGAATGAATTGCGCTGTTGGTCCCGACAAAATGCGTCCGGACATCGAAGAGCTATCGCAGCTTTCACACACGTTTATCAGCTGCCATCCGAATGCGGGAACTCCGAACGAAATGGGTGAGTTCGATCTTGATCCCGATGCGATGGCGGTCACGATCAAGGATTGGGCCGAGTCCGGTTGGTTGAACATTGTCGGCGGTTGCTGCGGAACAACGCCGGCTCACATCGCGGCTATCGCTGAAGCCGTCAAAGGAGTCACACCTCACAAGCGAAACGAAATCAAGCCACTGACGCGTCTGTCGGGTTCACTTCCGATGACGATGCGTGAAGACGCGAACTTCCTGATGGTTGGCGAACGAACAAACGTTACTGGCTCACGAAAGTTTGCTCGGCTGATTCGCGAAGAGAAATTCGAAGAAGCCATCGAAGTCGCTCGCGATCAGGTCGAAGGTGGTGCTGCCGTCATCGACATCAACATGGATGATGCGTTGCTCGATGGCGAAGCGGCGATGACCAAGTTCCTGCGGCTGATCGCTGCCGAAGGTGATATCGCGGCCGTCCCGATCATGATCGACAGCTCAAAATGGACGGTCATCGAAGCCGGTCTTCGTGCCGTGCAAGGCAAAGCGATCGTGAATTCGATCAGCCTTAAAGAAGGCGAAGCGGAGTTTGTCGAGCGTGCAAAGTTGGTTCGTCGCTACGGTGCCGCCGCGGTTGTGATGGCGTTCGACGAAAAAGGACAAGCCGTTGAGATCGATGACAAGGTTCGGATTTGCAAACGAGCTTACGATATTCTGACGCAGCAAGTTGGTTTTCCGCCTGAAGACATTATCTTCGACCCGAACATTTTGACCGTCGCGACGGGAATGGAAGAACACGACAACTATGCCGT
>CAZORS010000290.1:0-5169 GCA_964582025.1 uncultured Pirellulaceae bacterium
CCCGCTAACGCTTGCCGTCATGACAAACGAAATAAGCAACGCAACAAAAATTTTCTTCATGATGTAATTCCTCTAGAAATGGAAATGGAATCGGGAGGATAGTGAGGCCAATAGTTTCCCCCCCCACATTAATGTGTTAAATCAATATAACCGTTTAAACCGACGCCAAATCGCCCAAACTGTCCGGCAAGACCAAAAAACCAATTTTCTCGAAAATTGCAAGATATTGGTCTGCAGCGAACCGCTATGAAGACTAACGGTGACAATCGCGACGGAATGGAACCTCTTCTTTGTGTTCAAAGACGAGTTAGCAAGCCTAGAGTTCGTTTGCCACTCAATTGATCCGCAAGCGAAGCAGTTTTTGCCCCATTTTCTTAATCTCTGGGACATGCACACATGGAGGTCCAACGGCATGGTGCGTCCTACCAAGTCGCGTTTAACGACAGCCAGTCGTGGAAAAATCGAAACCGAGTGTCGATGTAATGTTTCTGTCCTGTGTGAAGCCAATCGGCAAGCACACAATCGGCGTCATCCTAACTGGCATGGGGCGTGATGGAGCCAATGGCTTGCTTGCGCTCTCAAATGCTGGTGCTTACACGATTGCTCAAGATGAAGCGACATGCGTCGTTTTCGGCATGCCCCAAAAAGCGATTGAAATCGGTGCGGTGAAGGAAGTCTTGCCGCTTGATCAGATTTCCAGTCGGATATTGAGCTTGTGTAAGAACGCACCGACCAACAACAGGATCGTCGAAACTACGCATTGATTGGTTCTTCTGCAGTCATCAACCGAACTTGCCGAAGCCTAAAACGTTCGACTCAACATCATCTGTCCGATTGCGACCAATGAATTCGAAGCTTCGCATTCTGGAAGACTGGATGCAAAAGCAACCGCTCGCTCGGCAATCATTTTGGCGACATCGCGAGCGTATTCAATTCCGCCGCACTCTTCGAGCACTGCAATAACATCGCCAACGACAACCGTGTCTGCCTCTAGCATCGACAGTAGTGCCTCTCGCTGCTGTCCGGCCAACTTGCTCAACGCATGAATAACCGGCAACGTCACTTTACGATTTTTCAAATCAGTCCCAAGAGTCTTGCCGACCGTTTCGGGATCGCCAACCAAATCCAGCACGTCGTCAATGATCTGAAACGCAACACCAAGATCACGACCGAACGCCATGCATGATTCAATCATGGCAACATCGGCGCCCGAAATAGCTGCACCGATTCCGCAACCAGCAGCACAAAGCTCGCCGGTCTTTTCGGAAACCATTTGTAAATAGGCCGCCTCGCTGATCGAAAAATCGGACTGCCAAGCATTCTGTTTGATCTCGCCTTCACAAACGAGATTGCTCGCCTGAGCCAACATCTTCACGGCTTCGATGGATTCTGACTTGCTCCCAACGGAAAACGAATGCGTGAAAAGATAATCACCAAGTAGCACTCCCGGACGAGTCCCAAATTTTGCGTGGGCCGTTTCCTGATGCCGACGAGTCTTCGCATCGTCCAATACATCGTCGTGAATTAGAGTCGCCAAGTGGATCATCTCTAAAGCGGCAGCCGCAAAAATGTGGCTCTGGGAAAGTGTACCGATTGCTTTGCCGGTCAGTAGAAGCAGGGCGGGGCGAAGGCGTTTGCCGCCGAGTTCGCGACTGTGACTGAGTAAAATTTCCACTTCCGGGGACGAAGCTTGCAATTCAGAAGTGATCGTCGATTCGACTTGGCCCAGCTCTTTCAGAACCACGCCATAAATGCTCGATAGCGAACCCGTCTTGCTGCGGCTACTTTGCGAAAGGGGAGCTACCCCGACATCCGGTTCGCTTGAAACTGATTGTCCAATTACGTTCGACACGCTGATTCCTTCAACTGCGGACAAAGTCACCTGACTTGCCACCGGTTTTGCTGACTAATCCGATCTCTCGAATCGTCATGCCTTTGTCGGCACTTTTACACATATCGTAAACGGTCAATGCCGAGACCGTGACGCAAGTTAAAGCTTCCATCTCGACGCCTGTTCGATCAGTCGCCCCGACGGTTGCCGTGATGGTTAGTTGAGTTTCACCGGTAAATTCAAAATCGATATCCACCGAATCTACATGGATACTGTGACACATCGGGATCAGATTCGGAGTCTGCTTCACCGCCATGATTCCTGCCACCCGAGCCACCTCGACGACATCGCCTTTGGATAGCTCGCGGTTCTGAATCAGTCCAGCCGTTTCCGCTTTCATCTCGACCGTGGCTCGAGCCACTGCGACTCGACGAGACTCACCTTTGTGGCTTACGTCGACCATGCGGCTTTTGCCTTGGTCGTCAAAATGGGACAGCGGACCAGACAAAACTCAATCAACTTTCACAATGCTTTAACCGGTTAATTGCCGCACAGAATAACTCAATGTTGCGGGATACTGTAGCCGGATTGTCGCATGCAGCGAAATTGCTCTCCTGCGAGCTGTTTTTTACTGGAAATCGTGGGACAAGAATGCTTCAGAACCAGCCAGTGCGACATTTTGGCCGCCTTCAAATACAAGCTCAAATCGCAGTTTTTAATGTTGCGCTATGGTCGCCTTCGTGCCGCGAGCGTACGTTTTGACCAAACATAGCTTTAGCGCGAGAGGCAGAAATTGAATCCAACCGTGTCGCGAGGGTAAGCAGCCTCGTGTTCACATTCACGATGAATCCGTGCTAAGTCCGACGGCATCGATATCATCCGAACACAGTGATGGATATGCCGAATGAGATTCGGAAATTCATCGTGTCGATTTGGATCAGCTATCTGTAGTGTGTAGTGGCCAGAACTAATTCCTTCTACGCTTCGAGAGCACTACGAATCCCAGGCCGATTAAGACCAACCCGGAACCTGGCTCAGGGACAACCGAAAAGAATCCGTTGAAGATTTCGATGTCTTGTGGATTAAAGAACGGTGGAGTGGGATTTCCAACCTCTGTTTCATCGACGACGATCAATCTTTCACCAGTCAGTGGATTAATCGTAAAGATCAGGTCTTCGTCTAGATCGTCACCATCAAAGTCAGCGTTTCCTGCGAGGTAGATCAGTCCGTCAGAAGCTACGGCAATATCATCTACAAAAGCGAATGCATCATCCGCAACAACCGTTCCAGTTCCGCTGACTGGATTGATACGATAGATGTCGCCGCCTTCGAACGTTGTCGCAGCGTAAAGAAATCCGTCGGGACCGATGTCAATTTTTTGAAAAAAGTCGGTGTCCCAATCCCCAATCTTATTCCAAGCTCCACTCGGGCTAATTCGCCCCAGTCCGTCAAAAAACTCTGTCGTGTAGATGTTACCTGTGTCAGAAATGACAATGTCTGACGGATCGAAAAACGCATCATCGTAGATAGTTGTCTGAACACCGGTTGTCGCGTCTATTCGTATGACTCCTTCGGATGCAGAAGAAAGGACCAGGTTTCCATCAAGGTCAATTTTGAGTTCACTTGGAGTCACGCCAAGCACGGTTGCAAAAACATCAACCGAGTTGGCCGCCGTATCGATTTTCCAAACCTCGCTGAAATTGACAACGTAGAGAGTGGTTGGATTCGCGATCGCCATATGAGTAATATTGTCAGACATCGAATCGGGAATATCAAAAATGTCAGTGACCGACCCTTGATTGACTCTCAATATGTCGTCAAAGAACTCGCTGATGATGACATCGTCCGTCCCGATTTGAGCAGTGGCGTTTTGACTCAAACCTGCGATAAATGAAACGCAAATTGCCAACGAAAGTACCAGAGTCCGCATTATCTTCTCACTTCTAGGTCTTGAAACTGTGGCCCACCGACTTAATCCAACAGGATTCCCCATTCCAACGACGGCACGCTTTTGAACAGTAGGTCGCCGACGCTCCTCTCTGAGGGTAAAAATCCTTTGGTATGAAAAAACATTCAAATCGTTCACGCGTTTACGGTTCCCAACTCCATTATTTCAAGAAAAACGGGTGGTCTAGCTTTGCCATTTGTTTGGGCTATGACGAATTGCTGGCCGAATAATCATGTAAATCGACTAATCGAGTTTAATGAGCTGGGACTGGGGAGGCTCGATTTCAATGAATCCCGATATCGATCAACCAAATGCTCGGTGGCCACGGTGACACGGTTTTGATTTAGCAATTTTCTTCGACTAAGATCTCGGAATGTTCAATCACTGAAAGGTCTCTTGCAACGGCCGGGCAATGATTCGATGTGCCGACCTGCTGCGTGAAGTTGCCGTAGAAAAGAATTGAGCTTTTGTTGACTGAGAGACACACTATATCGTTACGCCAACGAGTGATCGTTTTCTTCGTCGCGTTTCTTGCCATGCTTTCCGCGACCATTGCGTGGACATTGAGTCGAGGAACCGCGTTCGATGCTCTGCCTTCATCGTGGAATGTTGACGGAGTCTTCTACGACAATCTTGTATTCAATCTGAATCAAGGCGACGGCTTTGTCGTCGATCTTCAAGCTCAGCCTTGGCGAGGTAAGTACGTGGAAGCCAATAAGAGTGCTTCGGCTGCCGGAAATTATGATTGGCTGATGCCAGTGAAGGGAACGGGTCCGACTGCGTTGCGGTCGCCCGGTTATCCGTTTTCCCTTGCTGCGATTTACCGAGTGTTCGGCTATCGGCCAGCAGTCGCTAGAATTTTTGGCTGCGTTTTTGTGAGTCTTGGGGTCGCGTTGTTGTTGACGTTTTGCGCATTGCGATGGGGGTACTTGCCGGCCGTGATTGCGGCCACGACGGTCGCGCTGGATTTCTCGGTGATGCAGTCAGCCGGAACGTTGGCGTCCGAGTCTTTGGCGATTCTTGTTTTGGCGATCACGTTTTTGCTCGTCGCAAGAGCTTGGGAATCGCCGACTCATGGAAGTTGGTTCGTCGCCGGAATGGGTTTCGCGTCACTCGTTTTGATTCGCGGAATCTGGAGCCTTGGGTTGTTGATCATGATCGCTCTCTTATTGATCGGCTGCGTCTTGCCTTTCGTGCGAAAACGGATGACGCGACTGAAGTTGACTCATTTCGTGGCTTTCCTAGCCGTCGCGATTGTTTTCGCAATGCCGTGGTGGGTCAGAAATTGTGCCGTGACGGAACACTTCACCCCGTTTGGCACAGCTGGATCGTGCGGGTTCGTTGGAGCTTACTGTGACGAGTCGCTCGCTGATTACGGCCAATGGCAAGC
>CAZORS010000291.1:0-5134 GCA_964582025.1 uncultured Pirellulaceae bacterium
CTCCAACATCGTGCCGATCTACGCCACAGGAGAACAAGACAATTCGCATTACTTGGCGATGCAATTGATCGACGGCCCCAGCCTTTCCCAATGGAGCGCCGAACCGGATGCCGATCGCAACCCCGTCTCCATTGCACTTTGGGGCGTACAAATCGCCAGAGCGTTGGCTCACGCCCATCATAAAAATGTCATTCATCGCGACGTCAAACCATCGAACTTACTTAAAGACGGCGATCACATTTGGCTCACCGATTTCGGTTTGGCACGGCGCTATGATGATCATCGCATGAGCATGACTGGCGCGGTGCTTGGCACACCGAACTACATGAGCCCGGAACAGGCTGCTCCGTCGCGGCAACCGATCGACTTTCGAACGGACATCTATTCACTCGGTGCGACGCTTTTTGAGTTGCTTACAGGTCGATGTGTGTTCCTTGCCGAAACTCCACATTCAGTTTTGGGACAGGTTTTGTCAGAAGAACCGCCGCAATTGAGCGAAGTTTTACCGGACGCTTCTGCGGACCTCGAAACAATTCTGATGAAGTGTCTCGAAAGAGAACCTCGTTCTCGATACGAAACAGCGGAACAGCTCGCCGACGATCTGGAAGCATTCGCCAATGGCCGATCCATAAAGGCTCGTCGACCGAGCTGGTTGGAACGGGCAACTCGTTGGAAACGGCAGAACAACAAAGCCGTGTCTTGGGCAACGACGGCTGCGGTGGCTGTGTTGACGTTTTTAGGTATGGCGACTGCTTTCTGGATAAGCTGGAACAACTCGATCACAGGTACGATCAAGATTGATTCCGATGAAGGCCCAATTGTTGGACGCCTGATTGACGCCAATGGGGAAATGACTCCCGCCTTCACGATCCCCACGCAGCAGAGCATGCCAATCAAGGAAGGCGAATACACGCTGCAAATGTGGGCTGGAGGAAAGCTCGGCGAAAACCAACGCATCAATGTAGGTGCCAAGCAAAACACATCAATCAACACTGTTCTTTCTGATGAAGGGGTGTTTCCGGAGCAAACAGTCGAAGGTTTTCCAGCCGCCTTGCATGGGCAGGCCCGTGACGACTTGGTCTTCTTTTCCGAAGAAGGGATTTCGCGAATCGATGGACGAACGGGTGAGAAACTTTGGATTGCTAAAGTAGAAGCACTCAACGCAGCTGCAAACAAACTCAATGTCGAGGAAGAAAAAGATGCCAAGAAAGATCCGCGCAAGTTGCCGCGAAACATGTTGAGACTATTCTCGTGGCAGAATACGTTCAACGAAATTTACAGGATCTACAGCTATAGCGATTGGCGATTACCCAAAGTTATCGAATCAGTTTCAGACATCGATGATGATGGTGTCAATGAAGTCATGATTGCTTTTCCAACAAGTACGATGGTCTTTTTGCTTGACGGATCCGATGGGGCTGTGATTTGGCATCACCGCTCATTGCCTATGCTGCCGGCGGACCACAAAGGACTGCAACGTCGTCTCGCCGTAACTCTCCAGCCGCCGTTATCCATTGGCGACATTAACGATGATGGAATCACTGATTTTGCAGGGATCTTTAGCTGCGATGGCGGTCGCGATAAGTTTCGCTGGATCGAGGCGATATCTGGAAAAACAGGCCAACAGCTTTGGCAAATGGATTTGCCCCAAGAGTGGTTTGACAAGACGAAGTTCAATGCTCCAGAACTCGGCATGTTTTCATATTCCACTAACGATACTTTCCATCGACACATGCGGATGACGACCGGTGAGCGAAAGTTTCGGAAAGGGAGAGCGTTTCGAGGACAGGCAAAAGGTGAGATTCGTCCTTGGGCGATGATCGGGGTTTCTGAAAACTCTGGCGATGGTTCAAACTTCGAATTCCTTGTCTCGTGCGGCGATCGACTGATTTCGATCAATCCAACAACGGGAGAAGCTGGTTCACTCAACGGCGGGGAACCGGTTGAGCTTGGCTTTTTCCCGGCTCTTCAACCACGGTTAATCCAGTCAGAATCTGGTGCGAACATTGGCTTGTTACTTTGTGATGCCGTTACATTGACAAACACGAATCCAAAAGTCGCGCCGGTCACTCGGTTTGCACTACACTCCGTGGAAACCGGTAAACAGCTTTGGAGCCGAGACACTGCCTGCGATCCGGGTTGGTTGGGCGTTGCCCCAGATTGGCCGCTGATTGCAGATGTAACGGGAGACTCAGATCCTGAAATCTTGATTTCCGACGACATTGATTTGCAATCGTCGAATCACCGCAACATAAGCTCCGTGGGATCGATGCAGGCGCTTGATGTGAAGTCTGGAAAGCCGCTTTGGGACACGAACCAGACCGCCAAAATCCGATGTCAGGATCAACAGATTCAAAACGTATTGGTCGGCCCTGATTTGGATGGTGACCGAAAGCAGGACGTCTATGTCGTGACGCCGATGCTGGATTCGAAGCCCTGGATTTTTGTTGATATACTTCGTGGCGACACTGGCCAACGAATCAAAACCGTCAGCGCCGAAGTGCCTGTGTTCGAAAACGCCTTGAACGTTGGGCTGGATCTTGAAACGCCGTTTTTCCTGGGAGACTGTGGCGATCTTGGAGCTTGGCTTGTTGTTGCGTCAAAGAGGGTTGGGTCGGGTCAGCCAAAACGACAAAGCACAGTTGTTATGTCAGTTATTGATGGCGAGCTTGCGAAAATTGGAAGCCAACTTGAATACCCAATGCTAATCGATGGTGATGGAGACGGTCACAAAGACTTGTTTCTAATCAAGCCGCGCAACAGAAGTGACCTTCGCCGTTCGGCTCAACTCGTTTCTCTAAAGACAGCTGGAAGTCGTGGCTTTCGCCTCAACGGCGGTGGTTTTATCCCGACGGACGACATAAACGGCGATGGTGTTAGTGACTTGATCAGCGAGAACTCAAATGGTGGCGGCCGCAGGAGGATCGTGTCAGGTGCAGATGGCAGCACATTGAGTCAAATCGGTTTTGAAGCGGTCGGCGGAAAAATTCACATGATCGATGGTGACTTTGATGGCGATGGAGTGAGCGACTGTATCGTGCAACGAGTAGATCAGGGCTTCAATTTCCCGACGGCTGTTTTGACACTGGTTAGTGGAAAGGAAGGACAAAGTATTTGGAGTGAAGAGCTCGATTCCTCAAACTATGGCTTGGAGCCTCGTTTTGCATGCGAGGACATGGACCGTGACGGCACTGATGATCTACTAGTTTTTTATCGAACGAATTCTTCAAACAACGCTGCCAAGTTTGAACTTACATGCCTTGATGGCGTGTCAGGCGGCAAAAAATGGTCGGAAACGCTTGCTCCTGCCAATGTTGGGCCAGCTGCATTGCATTTTGATGTCAGGGATTTCGATTTCCGGATTGTTGATGTCAATAACGATCAAACTCCAGACATTGTGTGTCCGGTTTTCTTTGGAAGCGGAAACTTTTCAACTGCTGCAATCGATGGACGCACTGGGAAAAGAATATGGGAGCTCAAGCTTCGGAAGCTAAAAAACGTCCATGCGATCCCACGTTGGCGAAGCGAATTAATCTCAGCTACTCCCGATTCAGAGGCTATGTTCGTGACCGCTTGCGGAAACCATTACCTTGCAGGAGACATGCAGTCGGTCGAGGTAGATTTCGTTGGACTTGATGATGGAATGCCAATTTCTTCGTGGATGTCTCAAGATCGACTTGGGCACTTCAGTTACTCCGTTGGCGAACATCTGCCGTCGGGTGGGTTTCCGTTTCCGGTGCATTCAGGCAATCAAACCTTCGCAGGAATCTGCGTCATGAATGACAACGGCGGAATGGATGTTTGCGTGATTGATGGCGGTCGTGCGAAAGCAAGATTGGTCAATCGTGTTTCGATTCGTGAATATGCGGCGAAGTCTTTTAACGCTAGTCTTGACCAGCTTATCGTTGCCGACATTAACGAGGATGGGACCACCGATGCGGTTTTCCAAACGGGAACAGGCATCGTGGCCGTCGACCTAGTCACGGGCGCAGAGTTACAACGGCAAGCGATAGAAGGAGTCCAGGAAATCCGCTACAAACCGGGAGCCAAGTTCCTTGAACTGGAAACTGAACAAGTTGAGAACTCACGGATCAAATTGGTCGATCTTAAAAGTTTCGACGTCACCTGGGATTTGAATCGCCCCCGTGACAAGGATTTCGTTTCGATCCTTTCAAAAGAAAACCCTTCGGAACCATCCGGATTCGCCTCCGCACCGAGAACTCTATTTCGCGGTCCGAGCGGTGACGTGGTCTGCACCGTGGCGACGGCAGCAGAGTTTCGCGGCGATCAGCAATTAATGCCCGCCACCGGAAGACATGACCCGATCCTTGCATCCGGCAACAGTTTTGATCCCAGACTCATTGAGCCGCTTCCATGGAACTCTGTTCATTTTCTGCGGTCTCCGAGCGAACGAATCATTTCAACATTGACGCAAGAAATCCCAATCGCTCTGGGAGTGATCTTTTTCCCAATCCTTTTCTTGCGGCGAATGATTCAAAGGCGGCAGTGGACGCTGAAGTCTTTGATGCTTTTACCACTGCTTTTTGTGGTGCCCTATCTTTCGCTTGGATTGACTCACGAATTCAGCACTCTGACCGCGAATCAGTACGGAGTCTCCGATTGGATTGGGAAAGTTATCGCTGCCATCTTTGGTGCACCGACTCTCGTGTTTGTTGCCGTATGCCTGGTTCGATTTTGGAATTCTCAGTGGAAGCGATTAATGTATTTAATTGCTTTCGCGTTGGTCGGTTGTGTGATTGTCGCCATCTTGCAACATTTGGGTTCCGGCGCAAAGCTTCCCGATGGCGGATCCTATGATCTATGGGATCCTGAAACGCTGATGTTGTTTTCGACGGGTGCTTGGATTGTTGGCTTCTTTCTATGTTGTACTTGGGTGTTCAATCGAGCCTTCGGCTTGTTGCTAAGTCCGTTTAGATATTTTTCTCGGCGTTCGGAGACTGTGGTCGCATGAGCCTCGATTCCGATGCCGAAAAATCGAACTATCTTTCGCAGTACCATGCTTGGCTGAGGCTGATGGCGCGTTTGCAGCTTGATCCCAAGTGGGATCGAAAGTTTGATGCGTCGGACGTGGTTCAGCAAACGTTACTGGAAGCTTGGAAAGGTGAATCTCAGT
>CAZORS010000292.1:0-1117 GCA_964582025.1 uncultured Pirellulaceae bacterium
CTTTTAACAATGGTGAATTAACACGAAATCCTTTGCACGAAGGCGAAGAATTCAGTTTGTCGATTACGGTGCAGGAAACTTCACAAGAGGATAGTTTTGCCGCGACACTCGATTTGGGCGACGGCTCCGATCCGATCAGCCTGAGTGTTACTTCTATTGATGACGGCAATATCGGTCGACAAATCACCTTTGAATCCACGCAGCCACTTCACTACGCGGATGATGGGCTGTTTGGTGCTGTGCTGACTTTGACCGACGATGATGGAATAGAAACGACATACCAGATCGATGTCGAAGTGGACGACGTCGCACCGACGATCAGTTTGATCACCAGCGCCGTGACCGTCAATGAAGGTGAGACCATCGCCCTTCAAGCTTCGGCAAGTGACGTAGCAGACGACCATGTTGGTCAATGGCTCATTGATTGGGGCGACGGCACAACCGACATCCACACGGGAAACATTGCCTCTGCCACGCATGCATGGGAAAGACAAGGCACCTATACGATCGAAGTCCGCGCCACCAACGAAGACCTGACAACGGATCCAACGACGATCAACGTTGACGTCCTCAATTCCGATGGTTTTGTTTACGCCACAGTCCCATATGGAATCAATTTTGATGTAGCAGGTGTGTATGTCGTCCAAACGGCATCTCAATGGGAGCAAACGATCGATCTCGACTTCTACGGAATTGAAGTTGAAAACATTGAGTTTGGAACTGTCTTGGTTGACGGAACACCGGATCCAAATGTTGTTATCGAGCGAAAAGAAGACACGGATGAATTTGTTCTTAATTGGACAACTCCACCAAGCTCGGGAATCTATGAATTTGTTGTCAGCGCTTTCGACGCGACCAACACCTCTGCTGCTACCACTGCAGAATTCGTGGTTGGTCTTACCACAGACATTCTTGCGTTCAATGAGCGGATCGCAGAGTACTCAGAGCAATTGGGAAATCAGGTTGCCAGCATCACCGATGGTATCGGCGGTATCGGAGCCGCATTGATTCTTGGTAGTTTGGAATCTGGAAATTCGTTTGTTGGTTCAGGCGACGACTCATCGGATGGTTCGTCATCGGGTGATTCCGATTCGGGGGCAAGCGGAAGCGATGGCGG
>CAZORS010000292.1:1217-3603 GCA_964582025.1 uncultured Pirellulaceae bacterium
GATGGCGGATTCTCAGGCGGATTAAGAACTGGAGCAACTGCAACATCGAATCCGTTCAGCAGCCCAACGGCCGTCACATCGTCCTATACCGTTGATGCCAATACGCTCGCTTCAAGTGGTCCGACAGCGACGATAAATGGCCCCAGTTCCACTGACTATGGGAACGAAACCGTCACCGGAGGAAATGAAGATCCAACTGGATCCGATAATCCCGAAGACGGGGAATTCGCCGGCCCGGAAGGGAATTCCGTAAGCGACTTCAACGTTGGCCAAAGCGCCCCACCATCGGCAGTCGAAGCTCCCTACAGCGATGCTTTTACTCCAACAAGTCCGACGAAAGCCGCGGAAACATTTGGTTCATACAATGGTCCAAGTGGTGATGACCCGTTTGGCGGCACTTCCACGGGGTCGGATGACGGGTCATCAGATGAAGATGGTTCCGACGATGGTGATTCAGATGATGGCTCAGGCGATTCGTCTGACAACGCATCTGATGATGACTTCATTGTCCTAGCTGGAATCGACATATTCGACTCATACACCAGCGAAGCCGAAAATGCATACTCCGGTGGAGCATGGGACAACTACACTTTTGGTGGAATCAACAGCACAACGCCAACGTTCACAGTTTCCAGCGAAGAACTCGACGACAACCTGAATTTGATTTTTGTTGAGCGAACTGAGATTGCGAGTTCACTTGAGAATGCGGCATTTGCGGAAATCCTTGACAGACACCTTTTTTACAACAACTCGGCTTTCGATTCCGTCAGTGATTCTGATGCGATCGCCCTTGACCGCCTCGCTCTGCTCGAAGGCCAGCAAGCTTCTTCCGCAAACGTTTCCTCTTACGACAAAGGTATCAACGGCATTATTGTTGACATCAGTCATCTTGCCGAAAACATTACCATTGACGATTTTGAATTCAGAACCGGCAATTCAAATACACCGGATAGCTGGGGATCCTTAGCCGCAAATGCAACGGTCACCGTTTTGGTCGGACAGGGAGTTGGTGGCTCCAATCGAATCAAAATTGAATTCCCTGACGGAGCCATTACCAATGAATGGCTTCAAGTTCGCATGTTGGCTAACGGTAATACGAACCTGCGACAGGACGATATTTTCTATTTTGGAAACTCCGTTGGAGACACGCTGACTGAATCAAGTAATGTGGTTGTTGATTCACGAGACGCTTCAGAAATTGAGAACAATTTCACGCTCAGCAACGACGATATTTTCGCTGACCGGGATGCATCAACAGTCGATGACAAATTCGATATCAATCGCGACGGTCTCGTCGATGATCTAGATAAAAATATTTCTTTAAACAACCTGTCCGACATTGGAGCTGGTTTCGTTTCGCTGCTGAACTTGGAGAATGTGGCCAGTGCTCGGGGAACATCATTAGGTGTATTCGGTGGACAACGCGAAGTTTTCACAACGACTGTTTCTTTTGACATTCTTATTGGAAGCGACGCGGAGCTCGGCCAGTTGCAGGCGGCAAATTCACTTGATGGGTTTGAGAACCGTTCAATCGTTGGAGTTTCGTCAACGAGTGAATTCTATTTTCAAAACGATGGCACAGGTTCTTCGTCTGCTGGCGGCACCTATGGAGTTGAGTTTTCTGACGACTATTCGCTCTACGGCATTGCGTCGGTAGACGATTCGCAAGGAAACGATGATAGTTCTGGCGAAGGCTACGCCACCAACGAGTATGGTCTGCGGGATGGCGAGCAGTTTAGTCGTCGGTCAGAGAATATGATCGGCAACTCTGGCTCCCGGTACGAATTCGTCAATAGAAATGGTGCCGGTGACTTGATCGGAAGGATCGCAAATTCGTCATGGTCAGCTTCAACGTCATCATCCAGCGGCAGTGAATTCGCTTGGAGCAATGAAGTTAGCGACGATGACAAAGAAGAAAATCAGGGTAAAGAAAAGTTTTCAAACCAATCTCAAGAAAAATCTTCTCGGACCATTTCGATTTCAATTGAACCTGGGACCGGCGATTCAGAGACCGTCGTTTCGTGGTCTCGGTCTGGGTCATACTCTTTTGACAATTCGTGGGGCTCAGGATCATCCAGCACGACACCTGTTTTCTCCGACTCAACGAATCCTGATGATGGCGGTTCCGATGATGAAGATGGTTCGGATGACGACAATAGTGGAGATGACGACGGAACCGATGACGATTCTGGTGCGGGGACTTCAACCACAACCGGTTCGGTGTCGAGCTCTGGCAGCCAGAGCGGCGCTGCGGCGGGGTCTGGCGGCTACTCAATGGGATTCACTTCTCGCACCGCGCCAAATTTGTACTTCTCGTCAATTAGCTATCAGGGTAACGATAACGGCAACGGAACTGCATCCGAAAGTGGATCTGCGAATCGGAACT
>CAZORS010000292.1:3703-5014 GCA_964582025.1 uncultured Pirellulaceae bacterium
GGTAACGATAACGGCAACGGAACTGCATCCGAAAGTGGATCTGCGAATCGGAACTTGGTTACGAGCATTTTCGACGGCGAGGACACCACGACCATAACGACGACTTCGGAAGCCACTGCCAATGGCAGTGGAACCAGTTCAGGTGATCGCAAGCAGGGCACAAGCCTCACTCGGAACGGTACAAGTTCTAGCGACGCCACAACGTCTGGAGAAGTAAGTCGCAAATCGGGACTGACAAACCTCTCTGGCGACGGCGATATCGGCGTCAATTCAGGGAGTGAAGCCCACGTTCCGTTTGACTACGGCTATGCCAGTGGAAGCTCGACGCTTGTCGGCGGAGCCTCTGGCGATTCCAAGCTCGCTGGTCCGGCAGAATCTAAACTTCAAGTTAAATTCGACAATGGAGGTGGTACGGGGATCCACACAAATAGCGGGGGAATCCAATCAAAGTCTGATGGTGATACGACCTTGACCACTGGCGAGGGTGGATATGGCTCCAATTCGTTCACCGACGATGACGGCAACTTTGTCACAATCACGAAAGATGGCGGCAATAGTCAGACCGTTTCCGCCGACGGAAAGGCAACAAGTAACAATAACGGATCGACAACAGGTAACGCGACGTTCAGCAAAGTAGACGGAGGGCATCGAGCCGATTCAATCAACCACACTTCAAGCGGTTCAGGCTCGGCAGGCGTACCAAAGGCAACAATCAAGACGACATCAGGAAGCAACGACTACTACAAGGTTGAAATCGAGTATGCCAACGGAAACACTTACTCCAGCGAAACGACGACAAATGGAAACGGAACGGTTGATTCAGGCGGAGGAAGCAACGCGACTGCCAGTGGATCATCAGGAGGCAATCGCGACAGCCAATCATCTACCAGCGAAGGTACCAGCGGCTCCAACACACGCTCCGGCGGAGGCGGAACGTCGCAGGTCACGACCGAGGTAAAAAGTAAGAAAATATCACAACGCAGCGACACAATTGCAGGGCCTGCCGGATGGGGCTACTTGCTTCGCCACACACAGGTGCCAATAACGGGCACGTTAGTACACACCGACATTTATGAATCCACGAACACGACCGAAGTCAAAAATACAACCTCTGGTTCTTCTTCAAGTGATTCGACTTCTGAATCATCCAGCAGTGTTCGCAAGGTTGGCGCCGATCCAGCAGGCCCCGGCGTTGCTGCGTTTAGCGATTCTGAAGATTCCTACACTATTAACGAAGGGGAACTGATTCAGCAGATGAGGGGCAGTTCAGAGGCCAATTCGAATTCTTCCTATGGACTTGGCTACAACACG
>CAZORS010000293.1:0-5007 GCA_964582025.1 uncultured Pirellulaceae bacterium
TTGATGCGTCAAACAATGCGGATTGTTGCAGCTGTGGTTTCCGGAATCTCTGTCGCTAGCCATGCGATTGTAAAAACGCCTTAAAGAAATGGGCTCCGATTAAACGAAAGATAGTGCAGGTGAATGAAGTAACTTTCGTGCCGTTTACACCGGCATTCAATTTGTCAACGAAAGTTACCAATGATCCTACTAGGGGGGAATTTCGATAGCGAACGGCAACGTTCGTTGAAGTCGCATTATGTGATCGACCCAGGTCGCATGAAGTGATTCGAGTTTCTCTCCGGACGATATCCTCGTCGCCGTCTGAAAGGACTGGTGGTTTGAGTTTGATCCGTGGCCTCGGAGCGAATTCAATAACGCCAGAAAAATCAGACATAGCTGATGTCGTGACGGGAGTTGACGTACGGAAACGTCCTCGACCTTAAAGCGAATATTTAGTCTGTCCTGACCCAGATGGGAACTTTCCCTTCGGGGCAGACAGTTACGTGAGCGAAAGTTTCCTATGAAGCCAGCAACTTGTGTAGCGAAAGACGATTTAAAAGTGTTTATGGAGAGCCTGCGATGAAGGTGTTCACAACTGGACAGGTCGCCAAGATCTGTAAAGTGGCCCCACGCACGGTCAGCAAGTGGTTCGATTCTGGTCGCCTTAAGGGTTACCGGATCCCCGGATCACAAGACCGTCGTATTCCACGCGAATACCTGATCAAGTTTCTCAAAGAGCATGGTATGCCTTTGGGAGATCTAGAAGATGAAGCGATGGCAAAAATTTTGATTGTCGCTCAAGATCAGGTATTGATTGAAAATTTGAAAAGGGAACTTCCTCCCGAAAAGAGCTTCAAGGTAGCTGTCGCTGCCAGCGGATTTGAAGCTGGTATTCAAGCGGAAAGCTTCCACCCTGACTGCATCATTACTGACTTCTCTATCGGAAAAGTCGAAGCGATGCAGATCTGTCAGAACCTCCGGAAAAATCCCGATTTTTCTGAGACCATTCTGATTGCTCTGCTTCCTGATGATGGTCAACCTGTTTCCTTCGATCGCTCTGCGATCAATGAGACATTCAAGAAGCCGTTCGATGCAAGCTTACTTGCAGAACGACTTCGCACGCTGATCGGTTCGGTTAAAGAACTGGTTTAACCACCAGTTGGGAGCTGGTCTAGACCACCAGAGCATCGCCGCTTTTCCCGCAATAATCGACCCGTAAAGATTCGCCGTCTTTCGCTCAAACCACCTGTTGAGGACCTCAGCAGGTGGTTTTTTCGTGCGCTCCTTTCTCGTGATCCCTGCATGCCAACGCAGTCAATTTAGGGAAACTACCAAGCCACACATGTGCTATCGGAACTGTGGATCTATTCCGATTGTGACCATTGTGACAGAAAAAGAAACCGTTTCTGATGCCCGGACCTCATTCTTGCTAAGCATTGCACCGCTGTTACGGCGAAATCCTTTAATACATATTGTGCTGCCTGTATGGTCGGAGCTTTCCGAGATGCGTTTTTCAATTCCAACTACGATCGCCATTTTCTTGGGGATGACTGCATCCGTAGGAAATTGTTGTCAGATCACATCGCTACCTCCGCTGAGCGACACCAAAGTTGAATTGACTGCACCCGCAACTCAGCCTCAGATCCAAAGTAAGCCAATTGTTAACGTAAACGTGCCGCCACAAGACCTTGGCGAATTCGACCACATCTTTGATAAAGCCCTCAAGCAATTTACTCAAGATCGCGTCGCTAAACGACCCTCGACGATCCAAGAACCGACAAGCATTATGGAGAGTCAAAGTTTTCAGTCTCGGCCAATCATGCGCGCCCTTGAAACGGTACCGAAAATTACCGTGCTTGAAAACACGGCGGAGGTTTCGAATCAGTTCAAGAATGCCTCCACAACGTTGCCGCTGCCAGCACAAACGCAAGACACAGCTCCTTTTGGTTTGTTAGCAACCGACCAGGCGTCCGTTGCTGTCGAAAACGCAAGACAGCAGATCCAGAATTCAATTGAAGTTTCTACTTCAGAATTAGGCGTTTCATCATCGACTCAACGTTCCGCAGTTCCAAACGGATTTGGGGCTTTCACCCCTCTTTCGAATTCTGGTTCCAACCCAGCGATTGGGTTCACGATTGATTCATTGCCTGCCACGACCGTAGCGACGACAATGGCTGCCCCGGCGTTGCCCGCGATGACAAACGACAAGAACCCCGATTCACTAACGTGGTGGAAGCAGGTTGTGCTGCAGCCACTAGATCGAAACCGTCCCACCGAATCGGTTGACTCACACACTCTGGTCTACCGAACATTGCAAAACAGCCCCCGAATCCAAGCCGTTTCACAGAATCCTCTCATCAGAGAACTGCAAATCGTAGAGGCCGATGCGGAGTTCGATGCACAGCAATACATTCGCAGTCAATTTGAAGATCGCGTCGATCCAGTCGGAAACTCACTGACAGTCGGCACAGGCGAAAGCTTCCTGAAAGACAACATTTGGTCAGCCGACATGGGCTTGAGAAAGAAATCTCGAAACGGTGCCAACTGGGAATTGAATCAACGGCTCGGTTTTCAAAACAGCAATTCAAACTTCTTCGTGCCTCAAGATCAAGGAACAGCAACGCTGGCGTTGAACGTGACGCAGCCCTTGCTTCGCGGTCGAGGTAAATACTACAACCAATCGCAAATCCTGATTGCCCAAGCAACTAACAGTGCGGCGTGGCAGACTTTCCACGGCGAATTGCAAGACGAACTGTTGGGCGTCGTTTCTGCATATTGGGATCTCTATCTCAATCGTAGCGTCTACTTGCAAAAGAAACGCAATGTCGAACGCGGCCAGAAAATTCTCAGCCGACTCGAAGGTCGCGCAAGACTCGACTCACTGCCAAGCCAAATCGCGAGAGCTCGTTCTTCGGTTCAGACGCGGCGTACCGAACTGGCCAACGCGTTGCGAGACGTGCGGAATGCGGAAACGGAAGTCCGACGTCGAATCGCGGACAACAGTTGGATGAACGGCGGCGGAGCGGAGTTGATTCCCGGCGAGCTTCCGACAGCGGAGACATTTCAGCTGCCGCTGGAACAAGTCGTCTATGCAGCTTTGGAACATCGTCCCGAAATTCGTGAAGCGATGAGCCGAGCTCGTATCGCGACGGTTCAACGTGATGTCAGTGCCAATGAAATCATGCCAGAACTTTCATTGCTGATGGGATCGTACGTCAGCTCCCTGAGAGGTGACACGGGCATCGGGAACGCATTTCAGGATCAGTTCGGTCAAGTTAAACCTGGCTACAGCGTTGGAGTCAATTTTGAACTTCCTTACGGAAATCGAGCCGCGCGAAGTCGCTTGGCTCAACGACAACTACAAGTCAAAAAGATCAAACACGAAGTCGACGAAGTAATGCAGAGCGTGATCGCAGAGTCACAAGTAGCTCTCCGTCGAGTCGAGTCGGCCTCGGAGACGCTTTTCGCCGCGACCGAAGCAATTCGCGCGGCACAAGCAGACCGCAATCAGTTCGAGAATCGATGGGAGTCATTTGCACTCGTCGAGGGCGACCTGGCTGATGGACAAAACCCGACAACAGTTCTCGATCAGCTGCTTGATTCTCAGGATCGGTTAGCTTCGGCGGAATTGGTTTACGTTCAGGCAGAACGTGAGCTAAAGGTCTCTGAAGTCGCCCTGCAGCGTGCAATGGGCACACTTCTAATGCGGCAAAACGTATCCACGGCGCGAGGGTACGACAACGACACGCCTAGAATGGATATCCTTAAAGACGGCAGTAGTTTGATCCCAGACTCTGCTGGAATTCCAACAAACTCAATGCTTCCGCAGTAGGCCAAGTTTGCTACGCTCGGATCCACGTAGACCCACGTTCCGAACACCAATTTCAAGCGGGTACAGCCGATTGGATGCGGTTTCAGAAAAAATCGCAAAAATTTGAACTCTGAACCAACCCGATCCCGCATTTTAAGGGTTTAAAAGCGCGTAACAGCCTTTCAAGAGCAGATTTGCTACAATCCGCGGCTTGAATGACCTACCCAGCCGGTTTGCCGGAAACCCACAGAGGAGTGAAAATGCTTTTTCAAAGAACTACATTTGCTGCGATTGCGGCTGTGGCGTGTCTATTTTTGGTCAATGACGCAATGGCTCAGCGTGGCGGTTGGGGCGGCGGCGGACGGCTTGAACTATTAAACAACGCCGATGTACAGAAAGAGCTCGACCTCGTTGACGATCAGCTTCAAGACATTGAGGACATGACTGCCGAACAACGGGACGTCATGCGAGAAGCCTTTTCCGGCATGCGTGAAAAGTTCCAAGGCGTTACCCGCGAAGAACGCGATGAGATGATGGCTGAGATTCGCAGCACCATCCAAGAGAAAATGAAGGACGTTGACGAGAAAGTCAGTGGCATCCTAGTGCCTCATCAGTTGGCTCGACTGGACCAGATTGTTGTTCAGAACTCAATGCGACGCGGCGGAACATCGGCTGCCCTTCAGAGCGATGCCATGCGTGAGAAGCTTGGACTGACCGAGGAAGAAGCTGCCAAGCTCAAAGAGAAAGAAGAAGAAGTCAAAAAGGAACTCGAAGAGAAAATCAAAAAACTTCGTGCAGAAGCTCAGGACGAAATCCTTTCGGTCCTTTCGGCGGAAAAACAGAAAAGCGTCAAAGAGATGATCGGTGAAGCGTTTGAAATGACTCGCACCCGAGGTGGACGCGGAGATCGTGGTGGCCGAGGTGATCGCGGCGGTCGAGGCGGAGATCGTGGTGGCCGAGGCGGTCGTGGCGGGTTCTAGTTCTTTTGCCCAGTTAAAACATGAAGCCGCTGCGATTTTCGCTGCGGCTTTTTTTCATGAGAACGAGCCCAATCACTGGAGTCGAATTTCCTTTCGGGCTCAATCTGCCCTACCAATTCTGAAATTCCGTCCGCTTCAAGCACCGGCCCATCAAGATCTTCCGCCCATCAAGATCTTCCGCCCATCAAGATCTTCCGCACCTGACAATTTTTTTAGTTTGTGAACGATGTGTGC
>CAZORS010000294.1:0-4993 GCA_964582025.1 uncultured Pirellulaceae bacterium
AGTCGGAAGGCTTTCTTGCCGTTCCTCAGTGTCACCATGTCTTTTTTGGTCAACTGCGAGACTGCGTCACGGATATCGTATCGCCAAGAGACCATTTGCTGGTCGGGTGCGAAGTCGGTCACTTCCATGTAAGTTCGCTTCTTATTGGGTATCCACGATTCCCCGTTCCAATATCCACGCTTTTCGTGTCGGATCATTAGTTCAATTTTCTTCACGCATCGATCGTCTTCGGCAATTCCTCGCACGCAGTAAGGGAATTCAGTATGTTCGGAGAGTACTGCTCGTTTCAACACGGTAACGATCGGATCCATTTCAACTGACCGCGAATTCAATAAATCTTCCCGCAGTTTGTTTTTCTCTAAATCCGAAAGTGAATCGTAGGCGTTCTCGAGCTCATACGGATCGGCGGAAAGATCGTAGAACTCCCGGTCACCGGTGCACCATTCAACGTAAGTTCGGTCGTAATATCGCAGGCCGCTGTAGGTGCCAGGCAAGCACGCGGATCGATTCCGTTTGACTTGCCAGTTCTCAAGAACGACTGGCTTCCTCCAAGTCTTTTCATCATGCGAATGCGGGTCACGGATCAAATCGACAAACGACTTGCCGTCCAAGAAACCGGGTTTGGGGCATTCGGCCAAATCAAGAATCGTGGGACACATGTCAATATGAGCCAAAAGATGACCGACGCTTGTCGGTGCTGCTGCTTCGGGGCCACTGACAAACAGCGGTGCGGTTGTCGACATGCGATACGGATCAAGTTTGTTATGCAATCGATGATGACCCATTTGATAACCGTTGTCCGACGTTATCATGAAATAGGTGTTTTCGTAGAGTCCCCTATCTTTCAGCTCGTTGATCATCTTCACGATAAAGTCATCGACAGATTTGACAGCGCGTGCACGGCTGCGATACTCCGCGTGCAGCTCTTCCAATTCGTCATCCGAGTACGGTTCTGATTGACGATGCGTCGGTTTGTCGAACATGTCAGCTTCATTGAAATCTGGCGTCATCGGGATTTTTAAGTTGGCCTGCCAGTTGGCGTACTTCTTTTTGTCGACCATCTTTGTGAAGTCATTGCCGAGCGGCCGATGCGGTGCCAGCGGAGCGTAGTAGAAAAAGAACGGTTGGGCGACTTCTCCAGAAGCAGTTTGAAGTTTTCGTCGCTGCGTGTGTTGGCGAATCAGATGTACGGCGTCGTCGGCTTCTCGATTCGTGCGATAGACACTCATCTCATTCTGTTCGCCTCTGCCTTTAGCAACTTTACGAGTCGTGAATTCGTAAGATCCAAGGTAGCGTCCGCCATTGGTCGCGTAAAAATCGTCGAAGCCATCTGGTTTTCGACCATCGAATCCGTTGTGATGATACTTTCCCAACAGCATCGTTCGGTATCCGCCGCGTTTCAGCCAAACGCCAAGCTCTTCGTGATCGTGCCCTTGCCGCATGAATTCAGCGTAGCCCCCTTTGAATTGAAGCGACAACTCGGATTCAGGAATGTTGACTCGAACGCCGGTTCGATGTGCATACTGACCGCGAAACAACGCTGCTCGCGATGGTCCACAGAAAGGCGTCGTTACGTGCATGTTGGTAAACGAAACGCTTCGCTTGGCCAATTGATCAAAGCCAGGGTAGAGCTTGAGCATCTCGGGCGAGAGCATCTTGTGATCCGCATCGTCAAGATTGATCAACACGATGTTTGGACGATGATCAGGCGGAAGAATTTGGATCGGAGTATCCGAAAGCTCCAAGTTCGGTTTTCGCGTGATGAGCTTTGCCCCAATCCCTAGCGACAATAGGCAGATTCCTACGATCGCAAAAACTGTCAAAACAACGAACAGGATTTTCTTCATATTCAATAGCGTGGCGGGATGAATGAAGAGATTGGTTCAGAGTACGCGGGGCCACAAGCTACTTCGTCGAAATGGTTGCACCAGCTTTAGCTTTGGTACTTGCGGTTTTTTCGATACCACGAAAAGCAAGTAGATTGACGGCTTGATAGCTAAGCCACTGATTCTTTGCAGACTTGATTTTTGCGTTGTCGTCTTTTGAGAGCCCATCAATCAGAACGTGCGTGGATTTCATTTTCAATCCGTTGGCAACCAAAGCGTTTGGTTCCATTTCAATTTCGACGAGCGATGGAATCCAGCCCATCTTCTTGATCGACTGGTTCAGCTTCAAACGTGCGAACGGGGGAAAACCTCCCGGATCCGAAGCGTTGAGACGAGTGAAGATGTCAAGAAATTCACCGTGAATTTTCAAATAGTTAGTGTCGGCAGGACGTTGTCCCTCAACAAGATACCGAATGGAAGGACTAGTCAGACGAATCCGGGATGCTTGTAACTCTTGTGATTCGGTGAACGTTTCGTTGACCAGAAACTGCAAGCCTTTCTTCTGCGAAATATCGCGACGTAAGCCATCGACCATTTGCAGTAGGCGATTGTCTGAAATCTCTAGGCGAATTTTCCGCGTGTGGTCAAGCAGCGTGACCAGTTTCTGCTGCGAGTCGTAAATTTTGGTGTCGACGATGTTCGGCGGAGTCGCCGAATCCATTTTCAGGTCGACGACCAAGTCACCTTGGAACAGAGTTACATTTTGAGCGACCGGTAACTTGCTGTCGCCAGCATAGATCGCCGTTTCAATTTTGAATTCCTGAGCCATAACATTGGTGCCGATGCAGACTGCCAACATCGAAGCGAACAAAGTCAGATTTCGGGCTCGGCTCCCCCAGTTTGGCGAAAGCATGCTTTTTCTCCGCAAGGTTTTTGTCGGAGATTAGCGACTTGGCAGATTAGGGTCCACAGCGAGCAGGTCGCTAGCACCAACCTTCTCAGTGGGGCAGGTTTTTAACCTGCCATTTCGATCTATTTGGCAGGTTGAAAACCTGCCCCGCGAAAAAGCTTACTCAATTCCTTTATCAGCGAGGTGTCTTTCGACATCCAGCGCCGCCATGCAGCCCGTTCCGGCTGATGTAATCGCTTGACGATAGTAGTCGTCTGCGACGTCGCCTGCGGCGAACACGCCTTCAGCACTCGTATTAGTACGGAACGCTTTGGTCCACTGAATGTAACCCTTTTCGTTCATCTCCAACTTGCCGCTAAGGAAGCTGGTGTTCGGCGTGTGACCAATCGCCACGAACATGCCGCCGACTTCCAGATCAGAAATGCTGTCGTCAGTCGTACTTTTGATTTTCAATCCTGTTACTAGGTCTCCATCGCCGACCACTTCGTCGACCACTGAGTTCCAAAGAATTTCGATTTTCGGATGATTGATTGCACGTTCCTGCATGATTTTGGATGCACGCATCTCATCGCGCCGAACAATCAAATAAACTTTCACTGCGGTGCTGAGGTTTGCAAGATAGGTTGCCTCTTCGACAGCGGAGTCTCCTCCACCAACGACGGCGAGCTTCTTGTTCCAGAACACAGGCAAAGCGCCATCGCACACCGCACAGGCACTGACACCTTTGTTTTTGTAAGCCTCTTCTGATTCCAGCCCAAGATAATTAGCACGTGCACCGGTGGCGATGATGATCGTGTGAGTGTCAACGGGATCACCTTTGGCCGGGATGACTCGCATCGGACCGGAATTGAAATCAACGTCGACGATGTCGTCGCCGATAACTCGCGTGTCAAAGTTGAGCGCTTGTTGCTTCATCAGCTCCATCAGTTCGGTGCCTTGAACGGCATAATGCGGCTGAATGTCGGCTAGGCTTTCCCGCTTTTTCTTTTCACGGAGATGGTTTGGGATTCCGGGAAGATTCCAGTGTCGGTCTTTGTCGACGGCGCTTTCAACGAAGGCGCGTACGTTTCCGAACGGGAATCCAGGGTAATTTTCGACTTCGGTCGTGTAGGCCAATTGCCCCAGTGGAATCATCTCAGGCTTTACGGTTCCTTCAAAAAGCAATGGACTGAGGTTCGCTCTCGCGGCATAAATAGCAGCTGACCAGCCCGCAGGACCACTTCCGATAATGACGACTTTTTCTGACACTGTATCTCCTCTGAATTCGAATCGCAGATTATAGAATCTGTTGCATCTTTCGACGACCCGTCATCTGAAACCTTATTCATGAAACGAACCGCCGCGATCTTGGGTCCAACTCCTCCGTTTCTTCGTTGGACGATCGTGGTGCCCTGCCCTTTTCGTGATCCAGACGCGAAAAACGTGACTGATGCCGCGTTTCGTGAGTTGCGGAGCCTGCGGGCGATTGCGGTAGGGGAAATCGAAGATCGAATCGTCGACGGAATCTGCCTCCATCCCGATGTCAGCCCCGAAGATCCCGCGACGGCGACCGGCTTTCCTGTCCGGGAAGTTTACGCGGCGTTTGGTGGAAAAGAAGAAACCTCAAACGCGTGCCAAGGCTGTCCTGCAAACGTGGCGATATCCAGCGCGGAACTTTCGGGCGATGCTGTTCTCTCGAAAGCCGGTTGTTTCGGGTGGCTTCCGTTCGGCGAGCCGACCAGCGATGAGTCTCCGAGCTTTATGCGACTGATGGAGTGCGAGGATGCGTCGGACCAGAGGGACGCGGAATCGATCGTCGTGCAATTCGAATCCGCGATGCAAGCGATGGCTGTGAGTTCTCCATTTCCGATCACTTCACCGTCTTGGTACGGTGTTTGGAGCTGCAAGAAGTTCTCTGCGGAACAGCTTTCCTATTTATGTCAGGCATGTGAGAAGATTCAATCGCAGTCGATTGCTTGGCGTCGGCTAAGTAGAGCTGTTCGAGTTTCATTGGATCACAATCTCGAATTCCGATGTGAGCTAACCCCGCCTGGAAACTCCGACGGTCGATCGTGGTCCACCGAACGGAGCTGCGCGAATTGCGGATTCGCCAGTCCAGCAATTCCATGCAATGTTTGCGGGTCGACAGCCGCACCATTGCGAGCACGAAAAATGAAAGTGCTGGGACTGAGGCCGTACTTGAAGCTTGTTTCAATCGTTGGCGAGTCGGAGACAAAACGGTTGGTCGAGAAATTTAGCTCGTCGTAGCACTCATGAT
>CAZORS010000295.1:0-4977 GCA_964582025.1 uncultured Pirellulaceae bacterium
TAGTAAGCCATTTCCCAACCGATGTAGCTGCCTTGCAGGACAAGATTCGCATCGGTGGACGGATTCTGAAATCCGGTCGCGTCAGTAAAGTCGTCTTGATACTGGTCGCTTGCGAAGGCAATGTCAGTTACGCCGAGTGCTCGATAACCAACCCGGATGCGAGACCTCGCGGAAAATTGCATCGAGAGAGCAACATCTAACTCGCCAAGGAGCGATTTTCCGTTGTCTTCACCACCGATGTCAAAAGCTTGACCAGAACGTACGCCGCCAACGGCCACTGGATTCGTGACGCTCCCATCACGTTGTCGATAGTCAATTCGCTGTCGAGTGCTGACGTCATTGTTGAAAATACCGGCCTTCAAGCCCACATGCAAGCCGATATGGTGACGCAGTTGGTAGTCGGAACGACCTCCGAATTGAATACCCAGCAATTGGTTCTCGACGCTTGAAAAATATCCGACGCTCGCTGGCGTGGCTACCAACGGCGGCGATTGCGGAATGTCGACTGCTTCATAAAGCAACGTCTCGCCAAACTGAAAGTAACGGAATCCGAGTAGTAGCTCTGTCGAAGTTGCATGGAACCTTGGACGGGTGTTTTGCATAACGTTGATTTCGAAATTGTTGATCTCGGTTTGTCGAGTCAACACATGCGTGTCAGCCAGATCGAATAGGCCAAGTGCAGTAGGCGCGATCGGAAGAATCGCTGGGCCGGTGCCGGTCGTGTTGGCAGCGATTTGGCTCAAGCCTGGAAACAGACTGCTCGCGTTTCCAAGTTGAGCTGATACGTCAGAAGGATAAAGTCCGAAGTAGCGAGCTTCGATTCCCAGTCCGTTAATGTGTCGCCGAGCGTATCCAACATCGATCCCACCAAGCACGTCTGATACAGCGTTGTCAGATGAAAGAAGTTCGCCGCCTCCATTGGTTGAAAAATTGCGACTCGAACCATTGTTGCGATTGAACAGCAGCGCTGAAACGCTGATCGTCGAATAAACGCCATAGTTTAACTTTTCAGGCAAAGACCTTTCAAAAGCGGGGCGCGGATGGGCACGTCTGGGCGACTCGATGTATTCACCGACGACCTGCGATTCATCTACAAAGCAGTCCGTATAAGAATCGTCAACAGAACCAACGACTTCGTATTGAGACTCGACTCCTTGTGGATCTTGTTCGAAGATTGGTTCACCGAAGGACTGCGTTGGCTGTGCGGAATAAGTTTTAGCGTTCGTAGTAGAGAACATCTGCATTTCTGTCGGCGATGAGAACACTTCGCTTCCGAAACTTTGCATTCCCGTGTTTTCGAATGACGCAGTAGGTGTCTGGCCCGGCAATGGCGGCAAAGGAAAAGTCTCTGCTTCGGGAATGATGATTGGCCCTTCGAACGACGCTTGGTTCGTGGACGGGAAATCCTGCCCCAAGCTAATGCTAGGCTGAACGTGAAAGCCGAAAGTCGTAAAGGAAAATGCAACAATCAAAAACGCGATTCGTTTCATGATGTTATCCGCCAAACAATTGATTCAATAAACATGTCAGTGCGACCTGAGGATTCGATCCAAAGATCATTTCGCTTATCGTCCGACTTTTCACGACGACTCCCCGAATTCCTACTGTTTATCGCCGGTGCCATAATTAGGACATGAACATTCCGAACACGAAAAAGAATCGTTGAAATTGGGAAAGCCAAATACAGAACGAACAATCGCCAAGGCTTAACAGGTCCGGGTGAGGAAGACTTTGCCGGATAGGCTGTGATCGAGGCCGTCACGGCTTGCCAATTCGCGATCTCTTTACGATATTCATGGGCTTGAACCTCCAATTTCGAGAGCGACCATGAAATCACCCGTTAGAGTCACCGTGACCGGCGCCGCCGGAAATATCAGCTACAGCATTCTGTTCCGCATTGCCGCAGGCAATATGCTGGGGCCGGATCAGCCCGTCATTCTTCAATGCCTTGAGATCCCGCCAGCTATGAACGCACTTGCTGGCGTTGTGATGGAGCTCAATGATTGTGCGTTTCCACTGTTGCACGATATCGTGGCGACAGACGATCCAAACGTTGGCTTTAAAGATGCTGACTTTGCGATGCTTGTTGGAGCAATGCCGCGAAAGAAGGGCATGCTGCGAAAAGACTTACTGGAAGCGAACTCAAAGATCTTTTCTGCTCAAGGAAAGGCAATCAACGAAAACGCCAAAGAAGATTGCCGAGTCCTAGTTGTCGGCAATCCAGCCAACACGAACGCTTTGATCACAATGGCGAATGCTCCCAAGATCAAGCACGGAAACATCACTGCAATGACGCGACTGGATCACAATCGTGCCATCAGCCAGTTGGCCGGAAAAACAGGTGCAGCGTCAACAGACATTAAGAAGATGACAATCTGGGGCAATCATTCGGCGACTCAGTATCCAGACATCAGCCAGACTTCCGTCGGTGGCAAAGCCGCCAGCGAGCAAGTTGAAACCGATTGGTATCGCGATGAGTTCATTCCAACCGTCCAAAAACGTGGCGCTGCGATCATTGAAGCTCGCGGTGCGTCGAGTGCCGCATCGGCTGCGAGTGCAGCAATCGATCACATGCGTGATTGGGTCTTGGGCACTCCGGATGACGATTGGGTCAGCATGGCAATCCCCAGCGACGGCAGCTATGGCGTTCCCGAAGGTTTGATCTACAGTTTCCCGGTTACATGCAGCGGTGGCGAATACTCAATCGTCCAAGATCTGCCAATCGATGACTTCAGCCGCGAGCGAATGGACGCAACGGCAACTGAACTTTCAGAAGAGCGTGATGAAGTCAAAGATCTCTTGTAGGCGGTGCTAAAGCGTTAGCTGTTAAAGTCGGCAATCCGTGTTGACTTTGCGGCTGGCGACTTTTTTCGCTAGCGAGTAGATACGCTGCAAAAATGGTCTTGGAGCGATACGTTGCGTTGTTCCCGTTGACTTCATGCATTCCGTGCCATAAAAACCGCAACGCATTGACGGACAGAAAGTTCTAACGAGGTCACCATGAATCGGATCAAGCTTAGCCCTTTAGCGACGACACAACTTGAAGCAACAAAGAGTGACGATCCGAATCAGTCAATTTTCTCGCCCGCGGAACAGGCTTCTGCGTTCCGCCGAACTTCCGAAGGCGAATTTTCTCTTTTCGTTCCCATGCACTACGAATCGAGCTATGCGTACCCGTTGATCGTTTGGCTGCACAGTGACGATGCGGATTGTAATCAGCTGCAAAAACTGATGCCTCAAATTAGCGTTCGCAACCACGTCGCGATCGCTCCACAGTCAGGATTTTCACTCGCGTCTCCGATTGCTTGGCCGAACTGCGAAGAGTCCGTCGAGGCGGCTTATGAATCCGTGATGGCTACCGTCGACGAAGCAAAAATTCGATTCAACATTCACTCTGGCCGCGTCATCCTTGCCGGTGCGGGCACGGGAGGAACGATGGCGTTTCGGATTGCTTTCGAACGTCCCGATGTCTTCGGCGGCGTGATCTCGATCGACGGTCCTATGGAAACGGAGCACGTTCCGCTTCGCGATTGGGAGCGTTGTCGCGAGCTGCCCGTTTTGCTTTCCAGCTTTCGAAGCTCCGATAGCTACACGTCGGAGGATCTTTGTCATCACTTGCGACTTCTACATATCGCCGGATTTACGACCACGGTTCGACAGTATCCGGGCGAGGCCAAGCTGACGAACAGTGTTCTCGCGGACATGGATCGTTGGATCATGGAACAGATTGGTTCTTCAATTCTGTAAGCGATCATTGCTCAAGCCCGCACAAATGGCGGCTTGGCCAGCAAAAGGTACATAGACAGGCGAATCCCGCGATCGGTTTCGCGGTTCTTTCATGTAGGATGTTAATGAAAGAATTCCACCTGTTCTGAGTACACGTTTGATGTCGCAAAGACTTCTATTTGTTTTGGTTTTGATTTCTCTGGCGATCTGCCGGACTGGTAAAGCTCAGGAAGTGTCGTTCAATCGCGATGTGCGTCCAATCATTTCTGACAAGTGTTTTCACTGTCACGGTCCTGACGCCGACAATCAGGAATCAGATTTCCGGCTCGACACGCGAGAGAACGCGCTACAGGCGATTGAAGAAGGCAATGCAGAAGACAGCGAACTACACGCGAGAATCCACGCTGAGGCGGATGATGATTCCGTCATGCCACCTGCAGATGCTCCTCGACAGTTAACTGAAGCTGAAAAAGACATCCTTGATCGCTGGATCGATCAGGGTGCGAAGTTCGAGGGTCACTGGGCGTTTCAACCAATTCCAGATTCCATTGAAGTTCCCTCCGAGGGACAGTCTTGGGCGCGAAGTGAAATCGATCATTTTATCCTGGACGGGATTACGAAAGCCGGCCTCAAACCGAACACGGCGGCTCCGAAAGAAAAATGGTTGCGTCGGGTTACGTTTGATCTGACCGGTTTACCTCCGACGTTAGAACAACTTGATGCGTTTCTTGGCGACGAAACAGAGACCGCTCACGAAACGGTAGTCGATCGTTTGCTCGCCAGCGACGAATGTGCGGAGCGACTCACCAGCGAATGGATGGACGTCGCGAGATATTCGGACTCTTACGGATTCCAACGCGATGACGCGCGATACGTTTGGCCATATCGCGATTGGGTGATTCGTGCTTTCAAACAAAACATGCCCTACGACAAGTTCATCACGTGGCAGCTTGCTGGCGACCTGATGGAGAATCCGACACGCGATCAGATTGTGGCGACGGCTTTCAATCGTTTGCACTCGCACAAAAAAGAAGGCGGCGTCGCGGTCGAAGAGTTTCGTGTTGAGAACGTTGCGGACCGGACGCATACATACTCAGCGGCATTCATGGGGCTTACGATGGAGTGTTGTCGTTGCCATGATCACAAATACGATCCGACGAAAACGAAAGAGTATTACCAGCTGAGCTCCTTCTTCGCGAACGTTGATGAAAACGGACTGATTTCCTATTTCACCGATGCGGTTCCAACGCC
>CAZORS010000296.1:0-4915 GCA_964582025.1 uncultured Pirellulaceae bacterium
TCTCGGTCAATCTCGCGATTGCACTCGGCGTCGCAGCGGCAACCGCAGTGCTGACCGGCGCGCTGCTCGTTGGTGACAGCATGCGAACCAGTTTGCGAAATCTAACGATGGACCGACTTGGAGACATTGATTCTCTTGTTGTCTCGAGTGGTTTTTTTGGAGTCAATGTCGTGCAAGGACCAGCCGGTGAGTTGGTCGTGCCCGCGATTCTGTTCAACAACGGGACCGTTGAAGTTTCGTCAACCGATGGAGAAACTGCTTCGAGAGCAACGAATGTAAACGTGTTTGGTGTTCCGACTGAGTTTTGGAAGCTTGACGGCGGCGACCTTAAGATCCAACAACCAGTCGGCGACTCAGTCATCATCAACCAAGCACTTGCAGATCAATTGGGAGCCAAAGTTGACGAACTCACTTTACGGATTCCTAAACCGTCTCAACTTCCTGCCGAAAGTGCTCTGGGGGCAAAACGCGATCTCGTTGAAAGCCTCGTCTCTCTAAAAGTGGCACAGATTGTTCCGAATCAAGGAATCGCGAACTTCAGTTTGCATCCCAGCCAATTGGACAGCCCAAATATCTTTGTGCCGATTGAGCTGTTGCAGGATGCCTTGTCGCGAAAAGCGCTGAAGCACAAATCGGATTCCAAGCAGGCCAACGTCGCCTTTTTGGGTATCGATACCGCATCGGTTTACGCAAATGAATCCGACCGTGAACGAATGGTCAGACTGGGTCTCGAGCGTTCACTTGAGGATGAGGCCTTGATACTCAAACGGGCCAGTCTTTCATTTGAACAACAAGAAGTCTTCGACTATTGGAGTTTGTCTTCAGAGCAAATGGTTCTTTCGAGCCAAATGGTTGCTGCGATCGAGGATGCGTACTCCGATGCAAAGCCGGTGTTTACTTATTTGGCAAATGACATTCGCCAGGCGGATCAGGAATCCGGTATTCCGTTTTCGATGATCGCCGCAGTCGACTTTTCAGATGCGTTTCGTCCAAAGTCGATCGAAGGGATTCCAATCAATGGCTTAGGTGAAGGCGAAATCGTTTTGAATCAATGGTCTGCCCAAAACCTTGGTGTAAAAGTTGGTGACTCGCTAGTTGTTACGTGGTTCGAACCTGAATCGACTCACGGCCAACAAGCGGAGGCGCAAGCAACGTTCAACGTTGTGGCAATCGCGAAACTGACTGAACCGGATGAGCCGTTCGAAGTTCTTCGACGTGGCGAAGTGAATCCACCGAAGTTTGTGCAAATTCCAACGGTGGCAAACGATCCGAATTTGACACCAGCCGTCCCAGGAGTGACTGACGCGGAGTCGATAGAAAATTGGGACCTTCCATTCGAGACGGCAAGTAAGTTGCGTCCCGCCGATGACGAGTATTGGGAGCTTCATCGAACGACTCCAAAAGCATTCGTGTCTCTGGCGACCGGGCAGAAACTCTGGGGAAGCCGGTTCGGAAACGTAACCTCGTTTCGTATTCCCGTCGACCAGGCGGGTGATAATCCAGAGAGCATTCGCGATCTTTTGATGTCGAAAATTGATGAAACGCCGCAAGCGTCCAATTTTGAATACATTCCACTCAAGTCGAATGCACTTGCGGCATCATCCGGATCGACTCCTTTCGACGTTTTGTTTCTAGCGCTCAGCATGTTCGTTATTGGTTCAGGTTTGATCCTCGTTTCGTTGCTGTTCCGTCTCGCACTTCAGTCGCGGGCCTCCGAAGTCGGTGTCTTGAATGCTGTAGGTTGCCCCAACAAACAGATTTCCGGTATTTGGATTCGAGAGATGTTTCTTGTTTGTGTTCTCGGTGCCGTGCTCGGAGTGCTGATTGGAATTGGCTACGCCGCGATCATGATTTGGGGTTTGAAGACGTGGTGGCTTGGTGCGATCTCGAAACCGATCATCGATCTGCATGTCGGGCCAGTAAGTATCATTGTGGGCATCGTCAGTGGGATATTGATTTGCATCGGAACGATTGTCTGGTCGCTGCGTTCATTGCGCAAGCAAAGTGTTCGAGGAATGTTGAACGGGCAGATGCAAGAGTCGAGCGGATCAGCGAGCGACAAGCCGATGAGTTGGCTTGGAGTTGTGATGATTGGTTTACTGGTCTTGGCAATCGGGCTTTCGGTGCTTGCGTCGGGGCTCAACGGAGACGCACAAGCTGGATCATTTATGGGTTCCGGGTTTTGCGTGTTGGCCGCATTGTTGATGTTCGTTTACTCGCGTTTGAAAACGGATTCTGACAAAGCAAATGGAACCGCTGACTTGCAACAGTTGGCCGTGATGAGTCTGAAACGCAATCCGCTTCGCAGTACGTTGACGATTGGACTCGTTGCGGTGGCAAGCTTCCTGATCGCTGCGGTTAGTTCATTTCGATTGACGCCGACCGAGCAAGGTACCGCTGGTTATGATTACGTGGCCCAATCCAGCCAACCAATCTTTGCCGATTTGAATACCGAAGAAGGTCAAGCCGAACTGTTGACCGACGATCGACTTCCAGAATCGACACGTGTCATGGGATTTCGATTCAAACCGGGCGAAGATGCGAGCTGCAACAATCTCTATCAGTCTTCGCAGCCTCGCGTGCTTGGAGTATCCGAACAGTTTATCAATCGCTTTGATGACGAAGGCCCCAAATTCGCTTGGGGAGGTTCGATTGCTGAGTCCGAAACTGAGATCGCCAATCCATGGACGTTGTTGAATCGGACTTATCATGATGGTGCCATTCCAGTGATCATCGACAAGAACACGGCCAACTACAGTTTGAAGATTTTTGCTCCTGGAGGTGACTATGTGGTCGCCTTTGACAGCGGTGAAACCGTTACGTTTCGAGTCGTCGGCTTCTTGAGCAATACGATTCTGCAAGGAAGCCTGTTGGTTTCCGAAAAAGATTTCGTGCGAGCATTCCCTTACCTTGGCGGATCGCGTTATTTTCTTATCGACAACGGCGATGCTTCTGAAGAAGAAGCCGCAAGAACGGTTTCGATGTTGGAGCGTCAATTTAGTGACGAAGGGTTTGATGCTCAATCGGCACCGCGGCTGTTGGCTAACTTTATGTCCGTGCAGAACACTTACCTGAGCACGTTTCAATCGTTAGGAGCGTTGGGTTTGTTGTTGGGAACGTTTGGACTGGCGGCCGTGCAGATTCGCAACGTCTTGGAGCGGAAACGCGAGCTTGGCTTGATGAGAGCGGTCGGATTCGGCAAAGGGCGACTATCGAAAATGATTTTGATCGAAAACGGCTGGCTGTTGGGAGCCGGATTGGCGATTGGTGTGATGTCCGCAGTGTGCAGCACCTTGCCCCACTACCTTTTTGGTGCCGCATCGGTTCCGTGGCTTGCATTGGCTGGCATCTTCATGGCGATATTTGCCATCGGAATCTTTGTAAGTATTTTGGCGACACGAATTCTGTCGAGAATGAACTTGTTGGAGTCATTGCGATCGTAATTTCGTTTTCGGAATTCGTTCAGCCGGTTAGGCTGAGTTTTTTAGTTTGACATTCTTTAGTTTGACATTCGTCTCAACAGTCGTCACATTACAAATGCCTCCTCTTTTCAAGCTGGATTGAACTGTCTGAGTTCTATCCTCTGTGGGGTTACCCCACGGTTCAGATGAACGATCGCCTTTGGTTGGCGAGAAAGATCGGTCGGCTGCCGTCGACCATCATTTCACGATCGGTGAGACACGTTGAATTGGGGAGGTGTTTTCTGTTGAAAGTCGAATGAACAACTCTCTGCCAAAAATTGACTCGGAGAGGCAGCTCGCGAGCTTACTTGAGATTTCCTCCCGTGAGATGTATTGGTTAGCGAATCAACGAACGCGTTTTTCGACCGACGACTCAATGGCGAAGCACTACCGATTCCACTGGGTGAAAAAACGGAGCGTCGGATGGCGTCTGATTGAAGCACCGCGACGACGTTTGAAGGCCGTGCAGCGACGATTGGTTGACGAAGTGCTTGGGGCCGCAAAACCTCACGCCCTTTCGTTTGGTTTTTGTAAAGGTCGCGACGTGATTGACTTTTTGAAGCCACATTTGAATCGTCCGGTTTGTTTGCGTTTGGATTTGAAGGATTTTTTCCCTTCGATTGGAACGGGACGAGTGTTTGGGCTAATGCGATGTTTGGGCTATCGGCGGAGTGTTGCGCATTTGATTGCGTTGTTGACAACAGTACGAACCAGTGAGCGAATTCTGGGCATTGAACATCCGGAAGTTGTACCCTTCCCGAACCAATGGTCTCGCGTCTATTCGAGGCGGCACTTGCCACAGGGAGCTCCGCCTTCGCCTGCAATCGCAAACTTGTGTGCTTACGGATTGGATGTTCGGCTTTCGGGGTTAGCGCGATCCCTCGGAGGAGTGCATTACACGCGCTACGCCGACGACCTTCTTTTCTCCGGTGACGAAAATTTGGCGAGGCAGTCTAGGCGATTGAAACCGTTGATTGGGGCCATTGTGATTGAGGAGGGGTTTGAACCCAACTTCCATAAATGGCGACTGATGCGCTCGAGTCAGCGACAGGTTGCAACTGGTGTGGTTTTGAACAACGGAATGAACCTTGATCGGAGGGCATTTGATCGATTGAAAGCGACGCTTTTCAACTGCGTAAAATCAGGTCCAGCGTCCCAGAATCGAAGGTCACACCCGCACTTCCGCCAGCATCTCGATGGTCGAGTCCAATGGGTCGAGAGGCTAAATGCGGCTCGCGGTGCAAAATTACGAGCGATTTTCGAGCGGATCGATTGGTAGCCTTCCAATCGTAGCGGTAATGCGCTCGCTTTCATCAGCACCTTCTGAAGCCAAAGCGAACCAAATCGAAAAGCACTTGTCCAAACGGGTGATATTCGACTAAAATTTCATCACCGATTCAACATGCCGGCTTGGCGGAATTGGCAGACGCGCTTGATTCAAAATCAAGTTCCCT
>CAZORS010000297.1:0-4868 GCA_964582025.1 uncultured Pirellulaceae bacterium
CAGAAACAGAAACAGAAACAGAAACAAAAGCTACCGCAGATAGCGGTTTGCAACCAAAAGTCACAGGATCGGTTGAGGATCGCGTTGCGGGACTCGAGACGTTGGTGGCGAACAAGCTTCAGGCTGTTGAGAAACGAGTTAGCGGAATGTTGGAAGTGATTTCTGCTCAAATCGACAGTTTCGCGAACGGCAACTATGTCGCACCTGTATTCGAAACATTAGACGACCAAGTCGAAGAAGAAGCACCAAAAGAAGCCGCTCCCGTTGCAGAACCTACGACCGTAGACGGGCTCAAAGAGCAACTCACCGCGAAGCTACGCGAAGCAGAAATCGAAATGTCGATCAATCGAGCGAAACTGAGTCAACAACGGGCGTCGCTCGAGCAGATGCAGGCCGATCTGGAACGCCGTGAAGCCGACTTGGAAGCGAAGCTTGCCCAAGCCAAAACATCGAAGCCTGTCCCAGCGCACAACGAAAAGAAGCGTGGAATGATGGATCGCTGGAAGCGTCACCTTGGCGAAAACGAAGGCTAGGCAACAGTCTTGGTCAACGGCAGTCGACCATCAATAAACAAAAAAACGCGGCCGACGTTGTGGTTGTCGTACCGCGTTCTGAAGTGCAATTCCGCATCGGGTTGGTGATGCGATCGTGCACGAAAGAAAATTGTTGCCCTTCGCGAGGGTAATGTATTTGCGAGCCTTTCTGCTGCCTGCCCACCATTCATCGCCCTTTTTCGCTTTAATCGCGATTCTTTTCTGTCCAGTTCTGAATATTCTGGCAAATGTTTTTCTGGTGAAGCAACGAACTATTCGGATTGGCATCGCGACGGCCCGTTGTCCCCGCAATAATGGGCACTGCACCGGTGTTGATCAGGATGGGACATGGCCAATCAAAGGAAGCGAAGGAAACTCAGGAAGCGGAAGAAGCAACGGAAGGCGAAAGCCCAAGTATCTCCCGCGTCTGAGACGAAGCGACAATTCATGGCGCTTTGGATGTCGTTGGCTTCGTGTTTTCTACTCTGGCTGGCGATGCCGGGGAGGAATCTCTCTTGGCTGGCATGGATTGCGATGGTGCCGCTCGTCTGGCTGATCGTCTCCCCTGTTCCTCCGCACAAATTGCTGCGACAGGTTTGGATTCCTTCGCTGTTGTATTGGCTGGCGATGTTGCATTTTGTGCGACTGCCGATTTGGGTGCTGTGGTTTGGCTGGTTCGCATTGGCGGCTTATCTTTCAGTTTACGGACCGCTGTTTATTTCGATAAGTCGAACACTGGTACACCGATTTCGCGTTCCGACCGTGATCGCAGTCCCGGTCGTGTTTACGGGGCTGGAGTGGATTCGAGTTAACTTTCTGACCGGGTTTGGGCTCGGTTGCCTCAGCCATTCACAGTATCAAGCTCCCGTGAGTATGCAGATCGCCGAGTTCTTCGGTGCCTATGGGATCACCTTCGCGATCATGTTTTTTGCAGCGGCCGTTGGTGTGGCAAGCAGTTTTTCATGGAGACATTTGAAGGCTTCGACAACGATTCCAAGCCGAGTAATTCACGCCGTGTTGGCGGTTGTGACGGTGGCAGGCGTCTTCGGCTACGGATCAAGCCGGTTGGCAAACGATGCTCAATTGCGAAAGACAGCTGAGGCGCACAAGCATTTGAAAGTGGCGGTGATCCAGAGTTCAATCAACACGATCCTGAAACCGAAATCCGTCGAACAGACTAAGAATGAATTTGATCGCCTCTGCGACCTGACGCATTCGGCTCGTTTGGTTTCGGATGAGCTTGACCTGATCGTCTGGCCTGAATCTAGTTTTCCTTATGGCCGGTTTCTTTCGGACGTCGATGCCGAATACACAAAAAATGTGCTCGCCGAACAACAGTTTTTCGCTTGGCAAGACGCTGTCGGATCTCCGGCTCAATTTGGTGCCCCTGTTCCGTTGTTGGTTGGTTCCTATACCCGCGATCCGAAAAATGAAACGGCGTACAACAGTGCTTTGCTGTTCGACGATCGCGGTAAAGTCAGCGCTACGTATCACAAGAATCATCTGGTGATGTTCGGCGAGTACTTTCCCGTTTTGCAGTCCATTCCTTTGGTGAAAGATTTCGTCAAAGGTTTTAGTAGTTGGAATGCCGGAACGGAGCCTGAACGAATAAAAGTGAAAAACGTTTCTATCGCGCCCAATATTTGTTTCGAAACGACGGTCCCGCACTTAATCCGCCAACAGGTTAACTCACTGGAAGATTCTGGCGACGAGATCGACGTGTTGGTGAACGTCACGAACGACGGATGGTTCTTCGGCACCAGCTGTCTCGATTTACACTTCGCATGCAATACTTTACGCGCCGTCGAAATGCGGAAGCCACTGTTGGCAAGCGCGAACACGGGTTTGTCGGCCCACATCGATGAATTTGGCCGGCACGTTCAAATCGGTCCGCGTCGCGAAGAGGCCGAATTGATCTGCGATGTCCGAATTCCTTTACCAGCAAAGACAACTTATCGCGGCTGGGGCGGTTGGGTGCCGTTCGCGCTTGGGTGGCTAACAGTTTTGGCTGGTTTGTTTGGCCAATTTGTACCCGCGTCTGATGATCATGAATCTCTCGTTTAGGGACAGTGAAATAATAAAACCATGATCTACTCCCCCTCTCCTGGTGAATTCGGACCTTTACACTTTTCAATGAAGTCAATCGTTGACCGAATTTACGAGTGTATATCCAGATTCAATCCGCAATCGTTTTGACTGCGGCAATCAACTGTTGGTTGATTTCGTCATTGGTAATCGTCCCCGTTGCAAAGTCGAAATTGTCGAGAAAGCTCGGAACTGAAAGGCTGGCTTTGACGTTGCCTGCGAAATAGGGCGCGGATGTGACAGCTGTTTGTAATACGTTCTTGGCTCCGCCTGGTCCGGGTGATGTGGCGAGCATTACCATTTGCTTGCTCTGGAACACTTTTTGGTCAATTCGAGAACACCAATCAAACAGGTTCTTGTAGGCTGCCGTGTACGTGCCATTGTGCTCGGCGAACGAGACGATGATCGCATCGGCCTCGCCGATCTTCCTGAAAAACTCTGCGGCCAAATCAGGTGAACCGATCTCGGCTTCCTTATCCTGGCTGAACAGCGGCATTTCATAGTCGTTCAGGTCCAGAACTTCGACCATTGCGTTCTCGACTAAGTTGGCCGCATAGGTGGCCAATTGTTTGTTGATTGATTTTGTGCTGCTGCTGGCAGCGAATACAAGGACTTTCATTCTGACGACTGCTGTTTTTCTTTTTTGAAGTAACTCGTAATGAAAATTGCAATTTTTGGAGCCACTGGGAGTATTGGAAAGCACCTCGTAGATCAGGCATTGGCATCGGACCAGACGGTCACCGCTGTTGATGTTCAGTGAGACGGACCCTCAATGGCCACCGATTCACGAAACAAGGTAAGTAGTGAGGAAATCAGTTCGTGGTGGGTGGCGCATGTGGGTTCACCGTTCTCCAGTTCGCTTTCCAATATTTCCATGCTGGTCGAAAGAAGTAGCCATTGTTCGGTGTTCAGTTTAGTTGCAGCATCGAGGCAGGTCAATCGCATGAAGGAATGGTTTATTCATCGAGAAAAACCGTTGATCACTCCTTCGAGAGCGTCTGAATTCCATCCACAGACCTTTCTTTTGCATCGCAAGCTTGTCTTCTTTATCGAAGTGTCCTGTTGCAGCATAGAAAGAGCCAAGCGGCTGATAAAGCCAGCAATTGCAGCGCCATTATTTTTTCGATTTCTTCTTTGGTCTTCGCTGAAAGTGACATCAAGACTCCAGTGCAATTGATTTTCGACCTTCCAGTGTCCACGGATCACGCGAACATGATCGCGTACGATTGGACGCATGCTGCTGACGAAAAATGAAACGCTTTCAGTTCGCTTGATAGAACCATCTTTTTGCGGCCGCTCCTGCTCTCGGTAGACGCGAGCGATGCTGCGGAGCCCCGGAAAGGCCCCCTTGAGCGACGCAGGAACTGGCATCACGCTGTAGGATCTTGAGATCCGGTTCTTCTTTCCGGCTTTGGTGTTCATTTTCTCGGATTTGGTTCGCATGCCGGCCGCCTTGGTCGCGGCTTCCGATTCCTCTGCTTCGATAAAGGCACCCTGAATCGCGTCGGCGAGCTTCAGCTGATTTCCTTTGACAGAAATTACATAATCGCCGCCTTTGTCAATAATGGCTTGGGCGGTTTTGTGCTGACAGTGCAATGCATCGAGCGAGATCACTGCTCCGTTGATTTGGATCAGATCCAAAAGTTTGGGCACCGCCGTGATTTCATTTGACTTCTCGTCGACAGCCTGTTGTCCGAAACAAATGCCGTGCTCCGTCGACCAAGCGTTCACCAAGTGCAGCATCGACGTGCCGCTGGCGGCATCGAACGAACGACGGAGTGCCTTTCCGTCGATCGCAATATGTTGACCCTTTTCGTTCTTGCCAAGCAGAGCCAACCAGCGAGTCAATGCGCTGCACAGCTGATCTTCGTTGAGAGAATTGAAGACGCGAGAGAACGTATCATGTGAAGGTACGCCATTTTTAAGAGGAAGGAATTTACGCAGCCAATGCGTTTTCTGCTTGGCGAAAGACTCCACGTCGGTCCACGCATCGCAGCCACAGATTGCGGCGCACAACGCGATGAAGATCATGTCGATGAGATTGTGAGTTGACTTGCGACTGCGAGGGTCTTCGACGGTCGAGAACACTGTACGTAGCTCGTCGGCTTTTTGTTTGGTAGCAATCGCTGCTATCGCGTGTGATGGCATCTTGAATTCCTCCGTGATGGTTCTTCATAAACGACCAAAAAATTTGATCGGAACCATCTACGAGAATACAATTCTTTAAGTTCGCTTCATGCGATTGACCTG
>CAZORS010000298.1:0-4863 GCA_964582025.1 uncultured Pirellulaceae bacterium
CTTTGTGGTAATGCGGATATCGATACGGAGCCGTGTCAGTCACCATGATCCCTGAGTAGCCTTCTTGCCAGAACGACCAATGATCGGACCAGCCAACTCCTGGGATCGCGCCGGGCAGAGACGCTCCTTCGGCAGGGACTTCGCTGTTTTCCTTGAAGGACTTCAAGACCTTACGCATCATTTTTCCGGAACCGAGGTCACCGACAAAACCGATGAAGTTTCCGGTCGATGGATACATTCGATCCAGCGGCGATGGGTAGTGTTGGCTGTTCTTCGCGTCCGTGAAGTAGCCCATCGTTTCAAGACTAATCACGCCGACAATGTTTTGGTCTTCAAGGCGACACATCTCCGCGTAAACCCACGATCCCATTTCGTCTTTTGTCTGAAAGTAAGGCGGTTCTTCATTGGTGAAAGCCACGAACCGTAACGTACGATCGGGTTTTGATTTTTGAAAGTGTTCAGCCAACGCAAGCATCGCGGCTGTGCCACTGCCGTTGTCGTTTGCGCCGGGCGTTCCTCGGGCGCTGTCGTAGTGGCCGCCGATGATCAGGATTTCTTCAGGTTTAGTTGTGCCTTTGATTTCGGCGGCAATGTTGTGGCAGTCGAGCCCTTTGACTTTGAATGTTTGCAAAGTTGTCGTCAGGCCGTAGCTTTTGAATTCTGCTTCAATGTAGTCTGCGGCTTCGCATAGTTCTTCGTACTGGTTTAGGTTTCTTTCTCCGATTGTCGTCGCCAAATGTTGGACGTGTTTCTTGAGCGTTGCTTCGAAGTCAATTTTTTGAGCCGCAGCCACCGGTTTTTGTGGTGACGCCAGTGCGGCGGTCTGTTGGGCCACGCAGAGGCCAGCAGCGAATGAGAAAATCGTGATACAGCATAGAAAAAAACGAGCTTGAAGATTCATGTCTCTCTTCCTAGAGGAAATAATGATCGTGCTGATCCGTAACTCTGTGTTCTCCGTGCCTCTGTGTTTCAAAACTTTGCATGGACAAATTTGAAACACGGAGGCACAGAGAGCACAGAGGAAGAATGCAACCGAGAGGTTGAGGACGATCACGCTTGAATATTACCCGCGGTAGCAGGCCCATGTTTTAGGTGTTTCGAAAACTTTCACCTCAGCCAGCCGACAACCTGCAGATTCGATGTCGGCCTTGAGCCAGTCGTAGACGGCAACGCATATGTTTTCGACGCTGGGATTGACGTTCGCGAAGTGCGCAATGTCTTCGTTGAGATTTTTGTGATCCAGCGGATCGATGACGTTTCGGTTGACGATCTCAGCCAGTTTTCCGAGCTCAATCACGGAATCGTTTTCGGCGGACCCGGAAATATCACCCGCAACGGAAACTTCCACGACGTAGTTGTGTCCGTGGCCAGCCGGATTGTTACACTTTCCAAACGTGGCCAAATTCTCGTCCGCTGACATCGAATCGCAGTGCAGTCGATGTGCCGCTGAAAATTCGAACTGATGAGTAAGCTGAATCATTTCGGGAACTCTTGTGTCGATGGTGTAAGAAAGGTAAGGCGACAGGTGAAGGGTTACGGAACAAAGCGATGCAGTTTCGAATGTTTGTGGCGACAGAGCCAGCAGAGCTTGCCGTACGATTTGTTCGGCAGACGGCAGTTGTGCCAACGCTACAGAGGCCATCGATTGCACGAGAGACTCGCTGACAAAAGAACGCAGTGCTTTGTCGATCAACGTTACGTTGCAAAGATAGCCAGTCTCCGGATCGGGTGTGCCTTCGACGATCGCACTCAAAACTAAATGCGGCGCAATTCGATTCGTGATCGGCCAAGAAGCCCACGAATTTTTCTGGTTCGGATGATCGAGTTGTTGACTCAACTCAGCCGGATTGACCAAAGTAAATCGGATTTCGCGCGACAGTCGAATCATCTATTTGCTGACCGTAAAAGCTTCGCCGCTAGGATGATTGTCCGGATCCGCGACACAGTTCCAAACTTTGTTCGCAATGTCGTCCGGGCTAACGCATTGATCCGCCGGATAGTCTGGGAACAGCCCACGCAGGAGATCCGTTTCGACGGCTCCCGGCCGCACACAACACGCGCGAATCGAGTGCTCCACTCCCTCGGTGGCGATTGCTTTGGTGAAGATCTCCAGCCACGCTTTGGAAGCACCATAAATACTGAACCCTTGAAACGGATCGACTGCTGCCATGGATGAAATGTTCACAATCGATCCGCCACCGCCTGTTTTCAAAATCGGCCAAACAGATTGCGACAGGTGAAACACGCCGCGAATGTTGGTGCTGATCACATTCTCAAATGTTTCTTCATCGATCGATTCGAATTCACCCAACGGTGCCGCGCCGGCATTGTTGACCAGCACATCGACACGTCCAAACTTCTTAAGCGTGTCCGCGATAAACGCCTTTCGCGATTCCGCGTTGCCAACATCACAAGTCGTCGCCAAGACTGATTCGGGGGAGCCAATCGAATTTGCGGCAGACTCGAGCGTTTCCATTCGCCGGCCGCAGATGGATACGGCCCAGCCCTGCCCTACGAATCGTTTTGCCGTCGCTAAGCCAATGCCGCTACCGCCGCCCGTGATCATGCAGACTTTTTGGTTTTCGTTTGGCATGGGTTCCTGTAGAAGTGGTTACGGAGCAAGCATTAAAATTGTATCGAAACTTTGATATCATTGGGAATCCCTGAACGGAGAATTCCAATGCCCAATGAACAGAATGAGCTCACCAAAAACCAGATGCGCGTTTTGAAATATCTCAAACGTCAGATCGAACAGAAGAATAATGTTCCAACGATTCGTGAAATTGGAGAACACTTGGGCATCGCTTCCCCCAATGGTGTTGCTGGATTGCTCAATCGAATCGAAGCGAAAGGAATGATCAAGCGATCAAAAAATCGAGCTCGGTCAATTTCGCTGACGGAGAAGTCGGCGACGGTTGGGCTTCCGCTAGTTGGACAAATCACCGCCGGTCCGATGACAGAAACGTTTGCTAGTGCGGAACGTTTTGATTTCGATGGCACGCAGAAGAAAGCTGACTTCGTTTTGGAAGTTCGCGGCGAGTCGATGATTGAAGCCCAGATTGCTCCGGGGGATTTTGTGTTGGTCAAAAAGCAATCCAACGCTGCACGCGGTGACATTGTAGTCGTCTGCGATGACGAAAATGAAACGACACTCAAGTATTGGTTCCCTGAGAAAAGTCGCGTGCGGCTACAGCCAGCGAACAAGAACATGAAGCCGATCTATCGAAAAGATGTTCGAGTTCAAGGAGTCGTCGTGGGGCTTGTGAGGAAATATTGACTGTTTCCGTTTCGAGATGGTGTCGTATTTCACTGAAGCAGTGTTTTACTGGCAAAAGTTGGTCGGTTTTGCGATGATAGAGTCCATGCAATCAGCGAATTCCAATTCTATTTTTTCTCGTGAACTCATCGCCATCACCGGTCTGCTGGTTTTCGTCGTCGGCGGATGGTTAATGATGAGACAACCAACGAACGCTCATGCGTTTGAGCCGGCAAGCAATGCTGAAGTGCTGATGGTTTGGCCTGAGTCAGCAACTGACAAGCAGATGGATGTTGGTCAAGAACGCGACACGACCAACATCACTAGTGAGCTCATTGCCGGGAAACGCGTTCAGCGAATAACCAATGTTGGAAAAGCGGAATTGCATTTCTGGCCTGCTTCTGCGGAGACCAATACAGGAACTTCGGTCGTGATCTGTCCCGGAGGTGGATTCCATATTCTGGCTTGGGATCTTGAAGGAACTGAAATTGCCCAGTGGTTAAATTCGATTGGCGTCAACGCGTTCATATTGAAGTATCGCGTCCCGACAGCGAAAGAAAGTGACCCCGCGGCAGCACCCACCGAAGACTTGCGAAGAGCGATTGCTTTAGTCAAACACAACGCCGAGAAATGGAATCTGAATGTTGATCGAGTTGGAGCCCTTGGATTTTCGGCAGGTGGACAAACGCTCATTGCGGCTGCGTTCAAAACGAAAGTTTACGATGCGGTAGATGGCGTCGACAAACAGTCGCGACGACCCGATTTCATTGTGCCGGTTTACGGCGCTCGAATGGTGGACTGGAAGAAGGGAGCGGCAAGTATGCGGGCAGGTATGGAATTGGATTCCAAAGCTCCGCCAGCGTTCATTGTGCATGCGTTCGACGACTTCGTTCCGGTGCAAAACGCTCTCCAGTTGGCGACCCTATATAAGGCGGCCAAAGTTCCAGTCGAGTGTCATGTCTTCGATACCGGAGGCCACGGATTCGGAGCGAGATTCGTGGAAGGTGTTCCAGTTACACAATGGCCCAAGCTTTGCGAAGCGTGGATGCGTCGCAATGGTTGGTTGGACGGGCCGAAGAAGTAGCGGCAATGTCGCTCGGTTCTCCGAACCGACAGCGTGCGGATTGGAATGCGAAACTTCTAGGGATACGCATGCCGGTGGAAAACTTTTGGCTCGGCTCGCTATCAGCTTGGAAATTTGAGCGACATTGTCACTCGGTTCTCAAACCGACGCTCTACAAAATCCTTCTTTGCTAGCAATCGGTCCGCTAAAGTCAGCCTAATCGGAAAATCTTCTCATGAGATCGTCGTGGCTGAGTCGAAGATAGAAGTGATGCTTTAGGGGGCACAACGAATCAAGCTGCGCGCTGGTAGGAAACGAGCGCGTGTGGCGAAAACCAAAACAGTAATTCTGTGGCCTCGATCCCAACACCATCACAGCTCCCCGACGATTCCGCTCCGCGCGGTGTTTTCGGTTGGCTTGTGGCTTTCATCAGCCACATCGGCGCCGTCGTGCTCAATGGCTACGACTCGTTGCTGCATGGGATGATGGCGTTGGGCGATTTCGCCTTGTTCGCAATGCGGACGCTAAGCTGGATGTTCTCTCG
>CAZORS010000299.1:0-4762 GCA_964582025.1 uncultured Pirellulaceae bacterium
AATTGTTTCGCAAGCTTCTTGATGCGAACGATCTTGGCGCGGTGACCTTTGCGGAGCAGGCTGGCCAAAACCGGGCCGTCACGTTTGCTCAAGTCAGATGGAATGTCGCTGCCGTGCGGGTCCGTTAATGGATGACCAAGCTTGTCGTCGAGATACTCGACGGTTGCCGGATCAGAAATGTGCTCCAGCACGTGAGCCTTCCCGTGGATCTCGGTTTTTGGTGTTTGGGTTTTATCGAGATACGTCTCCCAAAGTCGGTGAGCTCGAATGAGGCGTTTGGCGTGAAATTCACCATCCTCGGTTAGGCTAACTTTGTCATCGTCGATTTCAAGCATCCCCTGTCGTGACAACGAATAGATTGCTTGACGGACCTTCACGTTCGGATTCTCAACGTAGCCTAAAATTTCCGACACCAGCATCGGCTTGTTTTTTTTCCGCAAGACAGCACCGAGCACGTCTTCCATGATCTCTTGCGGAACGGTGTTCCGTTTGCGAATCCAGTCCGCCACCAAACCGTACCGTGGAGCAAAAACTAGGCAAACCAAGAAGATCAGCGTCATCGTCACGACAACCGAAGCACCCGCTGACGCTCCAACGACACCGGCTGCGAAGAAACCGATCCAAAATCCGACGGCGCCCAAAATCGCTGAAAGCATGATCATTCGGTCTAGGCGATCGGAAAGCAGATAGGCGCTGGCCGCTGGCGTGATAATCATCGCAACGACAAGGATGACTCCTGCAATTTGGACTCCGCAAACGACAACCAGTGACGTACAAGTCGTCAGCATGTAGTCTACTGCCAGAACCGGGATTCCGATCGACGCGGCCATCACCGGATCAAAACTTGTTAGTTGGAGTGGGCGATAGAAGAGGATCACAACTGACAGAACAATTGCCGCGACGATTGCCGCCAGCCAAAGTTTGGCGGAGTTCGCGGAAACGATCGAGCCAATGATGTAGTGATAGATGTCGATGTGAATGAACTGGCCAAACATATCCAACGAGATAATGAATGAGCCAACGGCGAAAATCCCGGTGTACATAATCCCGATCGCGGTGTCTTCTTTCAGCCGCGAAAACCGGGTCACGAATCCGACCATACCCACCGTGATGACTCCGGCAATGATCGCACCAATGAGCAAAGCGCCAATTTCGGCTTCGGCGCCAGTCACCATTTTCACGATCAGATAACCGGCAATCACGCCGGCTAACATTGAGTGTGCGATCGCATCAGCAAGGAACGCCATGCGTCGCAAAATAATGAAGCAACCCAAAACACTACAGGCGACTGAAACCAGCGTGCCAGTTGCCAACGGTTTAACAAGGTAACCATACTCCGTGAGAAATTCAGTCATCTTGCGCCTCTCCCATCTGCCGGGAAAGCTCGGCAAAGACCCGAAGGTTGCCTTCGTAAACGTCGCACAGGAGCTCAGGATTCAGCACAACTTCGGGGGGACCAAATCCAAAAAGTCTCTGCTTTAACAAAATGAGTTGATCGAAATATTCGGCTGCCGTCGCCAAATCATGGTGCACCACAACAACCGTTTTGCCTTTGGCTTTTGTGGCCAAAAGCACATCGAGAATGGCTCTTTCGGTCGCCGCGTCTACCCCCGCGAACGGTTCGTCCAACAAGAGTACTTCCGCGTCTTGAGCCAGAGCACGTGCCATGAAAACGCGTTGTTGTTGACCGCCAGACAGCTGCCCGATCTGTCGCTTTGCAAAGTCACTCATACGCACTTGTTCCAACGCATGATCGGCGGCAGCATAGTCGGATCGCTTGAGGTCCTGCCACCAACGTCGGTGTCCGTATCGTCCCATGGCGGCGACTTCTCGAACGGTGATTGGAAAATCCCAGTCGACGCTTCCACGCTGTGGCACGTAGGCAACCAAGCCCTTAGTTTGAGAAACTTCTTTGCCGAACAGAAACACTTGGCCTACATCAGGTTTTACAAAACCCATCATTGATTTGATCAGCGTCGATTTGCCGGAACCGTTCGGACCGATCACTCCGATCAGTTCGCCAGCCGGAATCTCGACCGAAATATCAAGTAGCGCAGGAACCGGGCCGTAGCTGACTGTCAGGTCTTCGACCTTGATCGCAATTTCAGACTTCGATATTTCAGTGGAGCGAATCATCAGTGATCGTGATCGTCCTTTGCATCCGGGACCGGGATTTCAAACGAGACGTCCCCGCCAAGTGACGGCTCGGATCCGTTGGCGTGAAACACTTTTTCAGCAATGACATCGTCATCATATCGAACTCGAACGACCATCGCCCGGAGTGCTGGTCCGTCGTCGCCAAAGGAGTCCGGCGACGTTGCGTTGGCATAGACCGTCACGGCATTTTTTTCGTTTTCGACATTTGCCAATTCAAATTCAATCCGTTCCTCTGGAAGAATTGATTCGGATTCATTCAGAAACACATCGTTGCCGCCGAAAGTGACTTTGATCGCTGGCTCTTCGAAATCGGCGTTTCCAAAGCATTCAAAAGTGCGCTCGATTTGAATCGTCGTCGTGCCAGTCGCTTCACCGTATTCGATGTCACTGGCTGCGAATTTGATTCCGTTGTCGAAATCAATGTAGGCCCACGTACCCCCGATGATCAACAGGCAAAGGATGATTGTGGAAACGAGACGCATGCGAACGACAAGCTGATGGAAATAGGAAATGTAGCCTATGCTACGGACACCAGTCTATCATCGATACTCCAGTTTTGCAAACAAGCCGACGGCGGCAGATGGCACAACAAACGGCGGAGGCCACCGTTCTACATGTCACGCTTAATGCTAAATTGACCGAAGTACAAGTTACTCGTCAGAATCGTCTCCGCCCAAGGCAGAAACAATTCGCAAAACGTTCTCTCGCATCATGCCAATATACGTCTCACCGGCGGAGTCCTCTGGACCCATCGCATCAGAATAAAGTGGCTCGCCGATCGTGATTCCGGCTTCTTTGGCGATCCCTTTTAGCAGATCTTGATTGGTGGAAGTTTCAACAAAAATCGCTGGGACGCCGCGCTCGCGGATGTACTTGACCAGTGCCTGACGATCGGGCAAAGACAACTCCGTTAGCTCTCCGGTAGTCCAACCAACGGGGCTTTCGGCGACGAATCCGTATTTTTCGCTAAAGTAGCCAAAGGCATCATGGTGTGTAATCAGGATTCGACGATTCTTCTTGATCTTACTGAGGCTTTCCCGGATCCAGCGATTCAATGCCAACAACTGCAGCCGATACAAATCCGCTCGCATGCGAAACTCATCGGCGTGCTTTGGTTCCAATTCGCAAACCGCATCGCGAATGTTGTTGACGTAAATCAATGCGTTGGCTGGATCAAACCAAGCATGCGGATCCTTGACGATCATTCCGTCTTCTGCGCCGTGGGATCCTTCGAGTTCTCGCGGCTTGACGCCGTCAATGCATGTCACCAGTTTCTTACGAGATCCTTCTGCCATTCCTTTCATCCAAGCGTTGCCTTCAAGATTCCATCCGTTTCGCAAACAGAGATCCGAATTGGCGCAGTCCGCTAAATCATCGGCTCCAGGCACGTACGTATGCGGATCTTCTCCCGCGGCAAGAACGCACTTCACGATGCAGCGATCTCCGACGATTTGCCTAGTGAAATCGGCAATTTGGGTCGTTGAGCAAAGAATCGTTTTGGGTTCCGTTTTCTTTTCGGCATCAGCCGCATCCTGAGCGCGAATTGAATCAGGCGCGAAAGAGAAAAACGCGACACAAAGAGAAAAAACGAACAGGCGAAAAGGCAGCGTTCGAGTGAATTTTCGAGCAATCATGGTCATGTATCCAGCTAAGCAAAACATTTCAGAAAGCGAATGTTGGCTGGCTGAGAAGAAACCACTTGGCGATCTGTAGCTGGCTATTCCGCGATTAAATTGTAGACGTGAACCTTTTGCTTTCCAAGCACATCCACTGTTTGGAAAAGATTGGTGAAAAAGGGCAGAGAAGTAATAAATCTTCTAACTTTTTGTTTGATATCGCCGCGCCAGACCCCTAAATTGTGGGTAGCGGAGTGAAACGCCAAAAAACTCCCAAGCTTCTCACTATTCAGACGAAACACATCTGATGAAAGTCAGGTTGTATACGTTGGGGATTTGAACGCGTTCAAGATTGTTTGTTCGTGTCATCAACAATCGCAGCGGCTTCGGTCGCATGTTGGGAGGGCGAGTATGCTTGAAATCAAGCACAAGGATACAGGCAAGCGGATCATTGTTGTGAAGCATGATTCGTTGCGCGGTCGGGCTCTTAGCGGGCTGGATTTGACGGGGGCGGATCTGAAAGGGCTCGACCTTTCGGCGTGCAAATTCATCAGTTGCAATCTAAGCGACTGCGACTTCACTGAAGCCAAACTGGTTCGGACCAAGATCAGTAACTGCGTTGTCAAGCGTTCCACGTTTCAAAACGCGATCATGACTGAGTGTGATTTCTCCGACAGTGTGTTCGACATCAGTATTTTTCGGCAGTGCAAGGCGAACGATGCCAAGTTTCGACACTCAAAAATGAAGTCATCTGACTTCATGAATTCGGACTTGTCGGGATCCGACATGATGTTTGCGGAACTTGAAAACGGCGATTTTCGATCTGCGAATCTTACTGGCAGCAACCTTTTCAGCGCCGACCTTTCCAAAGCCGACTTCACCCGCGCGGACCTCCAAAAAGCAAACATGACCGATGCCAAAATTCTTGGTGCCGTGTTTCAGTTTGCCAAGATGACCGACTGCATCGCAACCAACGGCAAGCCGTGGGG
>CAZORS010000300.1:0-4748 GCA_964582025.1 uncultured Pirellulaceae bacterium
CACGGTTCGGAGGGAGGGGAGAACGGATAAACCGTTCTTCCCTACCCCTATCGAAAGTCGCGACCTTAGTTGAACGACATTGACTTTAAACGAAGTCTTTCAGCCGCTAAAATTCGCGAAGTGTTTGGTCTCAAAAATCCTGACTGGTAATGCCCCGATGTCCACAAGACGCAATTCAGGCTCTTCACTTTTCCGTCCGTCCTGATAACAATGGACGTCATAAGTCACCTAAAACCCCAGACGTTCAAGGAACGCTCAAAAATGGCACTGCAAGAAGACCAAGTTCGCGAAGCACTCAAACAAGTTATTGACCCGGAATTGTTTGTCAACATTGTCGACTTGGGTTTGATCTATGAAGTCGACGTTTTGGCTCAAGAAGGCGATGAAGAGAAACACGACGTCAAAATCAAAATGACGATGACTAGTCCAATGTGTCCGGCCGGTCCGCAGCTGGTCGCCGATACAAAAAAGTATGCAGGCGATCTCGAACAAGTCAACGAAGTTGAAGTCGAAGTAGTCATGGATCCGCCATGGACTCAGGACATGATGACCGACGACGCTCGTGATCAGCTGGGAATTTTCTAGCTTTTGATTGCCTGCTTAAAGACAATCCTGTTCAACCGGCGCAACTCATTCGTCACCGTGAAGGTGGTCAATAGACGCGTTGCTCCGCTGCCCAATGGTGCTACCAAGCCATCTGGCATCTCAGAGTTCTGCCGACGAGAAGGTGTTTCTCAGTGCTTGCCGGTCATCTGTTTTTGTTTGTTAACCGGCGAGCGACGAATGCAAGGTCCTGTACTGGGACGCCAACGGCTTGGCGATTTGATACAAGCGACTTGAGAGCGAAAGCTTTCAGTTGCCCGCCACAAAAGTTGCTGCCGATTGGCTCACCAGTTCTAGCGTCGGTTCTTAGACTCTAATCCGTGTGACCAGCCTGCCGTGCGTTTTAGTTCTCGGTCCGTTTCTGCCATTCTAAATTCTGGCTTCTGCCATTCTGGATTCTGTTCGACTGTGCGTCAGCGATGCATCTCGTGACGATTTTGCAACGGGTGATCCGAAAATTGCTTTTATTTGGCAGACCCTGTTCGAACTCCAATTGCATCGGTCAAAACGGTTCTTCTGCCGCCGGTTTTTAGGACGAATTGGGCTAACCCCATTCCAGTGCGAGTTGTTGCGCATGTAGTGGGTTTGGAATGTACTTTCTCTACGCGAATCGCCCCCATGTTTGCCAGATGCATCATTCTTTTCGCAATCGCTAAATTCAACGAATTTGAAATTCATTTCCGGATTGTGAAAAGTAACCCGATCGTCAATGTAGTGTGCTCCAACATCCTTGTGCAATCCGTTTGCCATGATTTCCAAACAACCCGACAACAACAGTCACGATAATGGGCCGGTCTTCTCGATCGCTTCCAAGTGGCAAAACTTCGTCAATTTATTCAAAGTAAGTGAATCTGAAGTTCCGGAATTGGAACTACAGGCTCTCGAAGCTCGAGTGTTATACGACGCTTCGCCCTTGATGGTCGTGCCCGGAATTGGCGAAGTGTCAGAACCACATGTGGAACTTCAGTTTGATGAAGCGCACGATTTTAGCTATGACATGCTCGTCGATAGTCCGGTCGTCACCATGGGCCTTGAAGAAGACGAACAGACTCGACTGTTTGATCTTTCGCTGGATAGTTTGTTCGTAACCTCAGAGGATCAGTCGCGATTAATTGAAGAGCGAATTGATCATGTTGAAACTCTAATTGAAACAGAGTTGACGGGAGCTGAGGCCGCTGAAATCGAAGGATCCTTCGATCCTGATCCAACTTCTGATAGTCAGGCTGGTTCCCTCGTCGATGTTCAGGCATCTGACTTCGACGTTCAAAGTCTGTCGGAATTTTCGATAGCCAACCCAATTGAGGTGATCTTTGTTGATCCAGCTGTGGAGGACGCTGAAACATTGATTTCGGGCATTCGCGATGATTCAAGCTCAACTCAGTGGCTGATCGTAAGGCTCGATGCAGCAGAAAGTGGCGTCGACCAAATTACCGACGTCCTCGGGGAAATGACTTCTGTCGACGCAGTGCACATCGTTTCTCACGGCGACGGCAACGGTTTCCAGCTTGGCAACCAGCGAATGGACCTCGAGGCTGCATCGCGTTTCACAAGTCAACTTTCCTCTTGGGGTCAGGGGCTTGATGCAGATGCTGACTTGTTAATCTACGGTTGTGACTTAGCCAGCACTGAATCAGGGCGGGCGTTGATTGATTTGATTGCCGCGACTTGCGATTGCGATGTTGCGGCTAGTGATGACTTGACCGGTCATGAGAGTCTCGGCGGCGACTGGGAGTTCGAGTATTTCGTCGGAAACGTCGACACAGAGGTCGCGTTCAGCTACGAAGCACGCGGATCTTGGGTTGGTGTATTGGACATCACCAGCAACTTGATCCTGCACAACACGTTTGACGTCGACGCCAGTGACAGCAGCGGCAACGGCTACGACGGGACGCTGACCAACGGGGCGAGCATCAGTACGGCGATTGGCACTAACAAGGTGGGTGGCGGTAAGGTCAATCTCGATGGAAATAACGACTACGTCGATCTCAGTGCTCATGTCGCGAATTTTGACAACCTTTCTGAAGGAACAATTTCGGCGTGGGTTTATGCGGGTAACTTGTCGGGCGAAGAAGTCATCTTCAGCGGATCCGATTCAAGTGATCTCAATTCCCGGTACTCGCTGGTACGAAACGGTGACGAGTTCGGTATTTACGTCAACGAAGGCAACACACGTTTAGTCGAAGGCCTGACCAGTTCACTGGATATTGCGACCAACACCTGGTACCACGTTGTGCTGACCGTCGATGCGTCTGGCAACACGTTCTATGTCAACGGCCAACAGCAGACGCTCAGCTACACCACCGGATCGGCCACATCGGATTTCTTCCTCGACGATGTAGCGGATCTGGATTTTCTCTCTTGGGGTGCGGATAGATTCAACAACACAAGTTTCGCCCACGAGTTCGACGGCTTCATTGACGATGGTCGCGTCTACAGCCGGGCACTCAGCGGCGAGGCCGTAACGGCGTTATACGATGCTACCAACGCATTCCCCACAACGTTCACGGTCACCAACACCAATGACAACGGTGCCGGTTCGCTACGCCAAGCGATCATCGATGCCAATGCAAACCTCGGTGCCGACCGGATTGAATTCAACATCGCGGGCAGTGGAACACAAGTCATTGAATTGTCATCGGCACTCGACACGATTACCGAACAAGTCACGATTGACGGTACGACGCAGACCGGTTGGACCGAGCAAGCCTTTATGCCAATTGTGATTGATGCGGAGGGCCTTACCTACGGTTTTGATTTGGGTGCAACAGCAGACGGCAGTGAGATTCGCGGTCTGGTGATTCGCGATGTGGGAACCGCGATTTTCGTCCAATCAGACAATCATTTGATCGCGGGCAACTGGATTGGGCAATTCAACAGTGACGGCAGCGATGCAGGGCTTACTGAAGCAGTCACCAGCTACGGTATCACGACATGGGACAATGCCACGAGCACGATCGTCGGTGGAACGACGGCTGCAGATCGAAATGTGATCGTTACTGAAGGGACTGGCTCAGGTGGTATTTACCTTTACCAGTCCGATGGCTGGACGCTTGCCGGAAACTATTTTGGTACCGACACCACCGGTAATGCAGTTCTCGCGAGCACGACCAATGCGGGCGACGGTCTCATTACGACAAACAATGCAGAGCTGAACACCATCGGTGGTGCGACAGATGCGCATCGAAACATTTTTGGCGGATTGCTTAACGCGATTGAATTCAACGACTTTGCCTCCCAAGCCAACTACGTTTACAACAACTGGATCGGCTTGGGTGCAGATGGCGTCACCGTTCTGGGGAACTCAAATGTCGGGGTCGCGCTTCAGGGGACCCATTTGGTCGAGGTCGGCGGCGTTGGTTTGGGTAACGTGATCGTTGGAAGTGGCTTCGCTGGAGTCTACACCTGGAGCAATGACAATGTGACGATCCAGGGCAATTACATCGGGCAAAATGAAGACGGCAGTGTCGTCTCCGGGAATACAAATTACGGAATATACGTCGACACTGGCACCAACAACATCACGATTGGTGGCATCGCAGCAGGTGAAGGCAACGTCATCACGGCCAGCGGAGATGACGGAATCGAACTCGCCAGCTCAACCTCGACCCTAACCACAACGATCCGTGGCAACAGCATCTTCGATAACGATGACATTGGTATCGACCTGAATGCCGATGGCATTTCAGCCAATGATGCCGGCGACAGCGATTCCGGCGCTAACAATCTGCAGAACTGGGCGGTGCTGACTTCGGCGGCGATCAATGATGCGGGAATATTTAGCTACAACCTTGATACGACCACGCTAGCAGCAGGTACGTACGCGATTGACTTCTACGTCAGTACTAATCGTGATGGCGGGCAAGTCGAAGGGCAGCGGTACCTTGGATCGGTCACGGGAGTCGCCGATGGGAACAGTTCGCTAACCGGAACGCTATCCGGTATCACGCTCGCCACAGGCGAGTACGTCACGCTGGTGACGACCGACGCCAGCGGGAACAGCAGCGAATTTTCCAACTACGCCGTCGCGACGGACGGCGATCCGGGCGGAACCACGCCCGACGATCTGCTGACAACGGGCACAACCGGCGGTGGGCTGAGCATCAACCGGGATGGCGGCGATGACGTTTACCTGCGAGTCGATGATG
>CAZORS010000301.1:0-4697 GCA_964582025.1 uncultured Pirellulaceae bacterium
ATCGAAGCGCCCGAGATGAAGTTTGTGATTGTTGGACGGCGGAATGTCGGCAAGAGCACCTTCATCAACACGCTGGCCGAATCGGAGCGGATGATCGTCAGCGAAGTCGCCGGAACAACTCGAGACAGTGTCGACGTCCGCTTTGAGCTCGATCAGAAAACCATGGTCGCGATCGACACGCCAGGTTTGCGACGAGGCAAAAGCCGCACCGACATTGACTTCTACGGAACCCATCGAGCCCACCGTTCGATTCGCCATGCGGACGTCGTGCTGATGATGTTCGATTGCACGCACCGAATCAGCAAAGTTGATCGCAAACTTTGCAACTATATCGAACAGAACTACAAGCCTTGCGTGTTCGTCGTCAACAAATGGGACCAGATGGCCGATCATATGCCGACACAAAAGTGGGCCGACTACATCCACGACAATTTCCCGTCGATGGCTTGCTGCCCGATTGCTTTTGTGACGGGGCAAACCGGGCAAAACTGTAAGCGACTAATGAATCACGCTCAGATGCTGTTCAAGCAGAGCCTCTACCGCGTTCCAACGCCTCGATTGAATCGAATCGTCAAGGAAGCACTCGTGCGGCATCCACCGCCGATCGCATCGAATCGTCGCCGTCCAAAAATTTTCTACGCGGCGCAAATTGGAATCTCTCCACCGACGATCATGTTGAAGTGCAACAATCCGGATTCGTTTTCAAAAACGTATCAGCGTTATCTGCTGGGCGTTTTCCGTGACACGTTGGACTTCGGAGAAGTCCCAATTCGCATGGTGCTGGAAGCTCGCAGCCATAAGGAATCGGACGAAGAATTGCTGGACGCGTAAAGTTGATCACCCTCCCTCTTGGAGGGTCGGAGCCCAAGCGACGGGGAGGGCGCGGGGCTTTACGCATCGCAACTGAGAACACAAGCAAATTCTGCGCGGGACATGCCTAAAGGCATTAACTACGAACATCATGCAACATCACCTCCAGCAAGGTCAAACGCGAGGAGCGATTGTTTGGGTTGAGTGCAGACGATTGCGTTCCCGATGGCTAAACTTCAACATCCGCGCCCTCTCCGTCGCTTAGGCTCCGACTCTCCCAGAGGGAGAGTGATGTTGCGTTCGAACTCTCCAAGGACTCAAAGGGAGAGTGATGTTGCACTATCGCGTTTGCCAAGGGCTGGTTGAACCGTAGCGAGGAGAATAATTTTGTGTCTGCTGCGCACCACCGTTGCGAGAAAACTGTTGCTGCAATGAAGCAACTCGACTCGCGACGTCGGCTTGGCTTCCGTCAAGTTGCAACACTCTCATGTAGTTATCCAAAGCTAACATCGACTGCCCTTGAGTTTCCCGCATGCGTCCCATCGCCTTGAGGGCACGTATGTTGCTGCCATCCACTTTCAACGCGTCAGCCAGCAGATCTGTTGCGTGCTGATCGTCACCGTACTCTTGATAGACTCGCGCCAACTCAATCAGTGGCTCAGCCGAACCAGGCATCCGCTGCTTCCAACCGTCCAACAGATCAAATGCGTATTGCTCGCGGCCCGTTTCAATCAACAGCGCCGTCAGCCCACGATGTGCTTCGGTATGCTGTCCGTTGAGGCTAATCGCTTTTCGATACAGTTGTTCGGCTTGCGAAAGGTATTGGGCATTGCCCTGATTCTTGCCCATCGAATAAAAGACCGCGGCAAGGTTGTAGTTGGCGTCAGGGTTGTTGGGGTTCTGCGAAAGTGCTTTTTGAAAACGGCTCAACGCCTGCATCGGATTTCCGTTTTGAAATGCTTGCTGGCCAACAATGTTGTTTTGCTGAGCACCGAGATTGCAACCGAAAGTCTGGCAAAGCAGCAACAGCATCGCTGCCCACGCCCAGCGTCTATTCGAATGTGAATGTTCTTTTGACATCGCTAACCGTCAATGCGAGATCTGACCTGAAATTTGGTGGGACGATAGCGAAAGGCCCACAGCGACTCAAGCTCAATATGGCTTCAGAATATTGTCGCTCGGTTCGCCGAACCGATGGCGTGTGGAGTGGCCGGGAAGGCTTCGAGATCCGGTTTCTCTGGCAGAGAACCATCCAACGGCTCGCTACCAGCTCGGAGAGCTGGGCGACAATGTCGGTTCTCCGAACCGATAGCGTCGGGACTGAAACGCACAACCACCGCGAAAATCGTTGAAGATGGATAACATCTTTTCCCGGCTCGCAATCAACTGGGACAGCTGAACGACGATGAAAAGCTCAAACGCTGCAGAGTTGCATAAACGGACCGCCGTAACATCCAACATCAGGGGAATCCGCGGGCTGTTCTTCTTTGGGAGCAGGATGCCTTTCCGAGATAAATCGAATCAGCTGAAATGTCGCGTTAACGGAATTGTAGACAGGCTCAATCCCAGGAAGATCTGCTGTGATCCCGAGATAATCCTGATAAGGTTCGACTCCACCGCTAAACTGATCCAAACTGACAGCATTAATGAACTCCGCCGAATTTGGAGAATTGCCGAAGCTCGGAATCGACTCAAGCGCTTGAATCGGCCCGGTGGAAACATACTGCTGAGAATCATCGCCACTGCTCATATCCGCAACGACTGCACGATCGGCCAGCGAATCTGCGGACCCTCGAGGTGAAAACCAAATGCTTGAAGTGAGCATCACTAACAGCAGGCAGGCAATCGATGCGACGAAAAAGACGGGGTGCATTTGCGTTGGAGCAGCCGGCTCAGCATCGGCCAGTTGCAGACCAGACAGTCGCTGAAGCGTGGCGACTGGAATTTGAGAAAGCGAATCGTCCAAGGCACCAAAGTCCACGACCAACTCCGCACATGCATCACATTCGGATACGTGTTGGCGAACGGTTTCATCAGAAAGCAGCGGTTGCCGAAGATCCATCAACTCGTGAATCCGGTCCTCGACGCGCTCGCAAGTTGCTGAACTTACATCTGTTTCAGATTGCTTGTTTTCGTCCTTCGATTCCTTCACCGAGCACGCCTCTTTTTCTCAAACGGTTTATCAACTCTCTTCGGGCTCGATGCACCCAAGTTTTGACGGTGCCCAGTGGCACTTCCATTACTTCGGCAATTTCGAGGTACGACATTTCCTTTTGGTGAAACAAAAGGAATGCCTTGCGGTATTCGTCGCGAATTCCAACCAGTCCCAGCGTCACCTCTTCGGCCAAAAGCTCGGCCTTACGGTTTTCAACTGTTGCATCTGGAACGGGATAGTCAAGCGCCAGAACATTTGGACGTCGTTTGCGTTTGGCCAGCTTGGTCCGGCAACGGTTCCCCGCAATCGTGAGCAACCACGGCTCAAAGGCTCGTGTTGGATCCCAACGATGGAGATTGTTGACGACTCGAAGAAATGTTTCCTGAGTCGCATCTTCAGCGTCTTCTCGTTGGCCAAGCATTCGATAACACAATCCGAACACTTGCCCGCGGAATCGATCCACAAGCTCGCCGATCGCTGGTTGGTTTCCAGCAATGCATCTGTTTACCAAGATTGGAAAGTCCTCTGACACTTCTAACCCCTCTCTCACAATTGCGGCTAATCAACGCATTATAGCCACATTTTGCCCCATTCACACAGAAACGTTACTCCGACTTGCAGCCAAGAGTTTCAAGTTTCCAAAACGTTTGAGAGTGTATTTCGCCGGGTAAATGGAAATCTTGCCAACAAAAACGCAGATACGAAAAAAGCCACCCAATGAATTCGGGCGGCCCTATCTGTATGCGTTTAGCAAGCTTTCGCAAAACTCAAAGTAATCCAATCTAGCGACGATTGAAGAATTTCTTCAATGCTTCGTCAGCTGCGACCTTGGAATTCTCATGGACAACTTTCGGAATAGGAGGAAGTTTTCCCTTTTTCTTCTCTGTAGATGGCTCTTCATCTGCGGGAGCTTGGTTGACCTCAATCTCGCCGGATGACTGTTCACGAACTTTCGAAGGTGTTTCGAATAATGTCTGCGTCTCTTCTAAGCTAAACTGGACAGTTTCAGTTCGCTGCTCTGATGGTGAGACTTGATCTTCATCGTCCGTATCCAACCAATCAGAGATGCTATCTTCAATGCCCTGCTTAGGCTTTGTGGCCGTGCGAGCAGCGGCCTCCACAACATTCGCGACCTTTGCTTTTTTAGCCGCACGCGCAGGGTCCATTACCAACTCGAATTGGAGTCGACCGATTCGTATCGTGTCTCCTGAACGAGCGATGTGAGTTCCCGACAACTGTTCCCCGTTGACGAACGTTCCGTTGCGGCTGCCAAGATCTTCAACGATCACTTGACCTTCTTCTACGGAGATTCCGCAGTGGTGCCGACTAACCAGATCACTCGATGGGCGGAGATGAGCGCCTTCTCCGCGACCAATTATAAACTTCGGCACAACAAGTTTGATTTCCCGACCATTGTGCTTGCCTCCAACCACTCTCAAAACGACCTGCATACGCGCCTACCTCCAAATTCAAATCCCAATTACCCTTCGGCAGTTAGTGGTCCTTACAGACTATATCGGATCATCGCCCAATGAAACCACTTGCTGAATTCTAGCTTTGCCGGTTTTTCCCAATCAAATTATTCCCCTAAAGGCATTTAATGGCAATGTATTTACCGGTCCAACTCTTCTATGGTAATTCAGCCGGCTTTCGATTCTGTCCGATTCTTCAATTTAAGCAACGGAAGAACCGTACTTTTGCTAAAGAATCAGCGTTTTCAGATACTCCGATC
>CAZORS010000302.1:0-4669 GCA_964582025.1 uncultured Pirellulaceae bacterium
GTGAATGACGTCTGCGTTCGCAGTAACTGCGAAAAGCATTGCGATCGCCATCGTAGTGATAGTTGTTTTCATGATTTCCTAGGGGGTTTCAAGGTGAATGGTTGGTTCGATTGAATGATGCCTAGATCGGGTATCACCGATCGGGAACCTGCGTAGGCAGGATTATCGTTCAAATTCGCACATTTTGACTGCTTATTATTGCCTGAAAACGCTTTCAATGGAGGGTTTATTCCGATTAAGTTGACTATTTTACCAAATTACTTGGGAATAGGTTTTTCATTACGGAACACGACAGGTCGCTCATCGAACTTTTCACCCCGTTAAATCACTATCTTGGGCGAGTAAAGGGTTGTTACGACTGTGGCAAATTTTTCGGCTGGGCGCCCATACAGGCAATCACTTGAACTCACTTTGGGGCAGTTGGCCGCCTTCACCAAGGACGTACTTCGGTTCCCTTATCGCCCCTCAACTCGGGGGTGAGCCTTGCCGTTAATTGGGCTCTTTGGAAATTGAGCAACCTCAATTCGCCATCTCGAAACGCTGCGCACAAATTCCAATTGTTGGTTCTTCTTAATGGACTACTAGGCCTCGAATTTAAGTACGAAACCATCTGCCATAAGCGCGGCTCCCTAAATCCTCGGGTGGGCATAAATGAGATTGTCTCTACAATGTGCGGTTCGCTAAATTCGAACACTCAGCCAGGAATACGCCGCAGTATGCCAGCTTCTGATATCGTTGTTAAAGGTGCCCGTGAGCATAATCTTCAAAACGTTGACCTTGTTTTACCCCGTAACCAGCTGATCTGTCTGACCGGAGTTTCCGGTAGCGGCAAGAGCTCATTCGCGTTCGATACCGTCTTCGCTGAAGGCCAGCGACGATACGTCGAAAGCCTTTCCAGCTTTGCTCGTCAGTTCCTTGGCCAAATGACGAAGCCGGATGTTGATTTGATCTCCGGGTTGAGTCCTTCGATTTCAATCGCCCAAAAAAGTTCTGGCAACAATCCTCGTTCCACCGTGGGAACGATCACCGAGATCTACGACTTCCTCCGCATCCTGTACGCGCGAGTCGGCCAAGGATTCTGTCCGAAGTGTGATACTCCGATCGAGGCTCAGTCGCGAGACCAAATCATCGGAAGTATTTTCACTTACCCAGATGAGACCAGCTACACGATTTTGGCTCCGGTTGTCCGCGCACAAAAAGGTGAACACAAGGACCTTTTCGCGGAACTGCAGCGGCGTGGCTATTCCAGAGTTCGCGTTGACGGCGACACGGTTCCACTTTCGGGAGACATTAGTCTTGATCGAACGCGTCGGCACCATGTCGAAGTTGTCATTGATCGTTTGGTCGCGGGTCCGGGAATTCGCAGTCGTCTTACTGAGGCCGTTGAAGCGGCATTGAAAATCGGCAAAGGAACCCTCGTCGTCGAGTTTCCCGACGACAGTGCACCTTCCGGTGCGAGCCCGATCAATCCTGACGCGCCAGAAGAAGAGTTCTCCGGCAAAACGTCTCGCCGCAAGAAAAAGACTCGAACCAAAACGAAAAAGGGTGGAGCAAAGGATCGGGTTTACTCGGCCGACTACGCGTGCCCCGGTTGCGGGCTTGGTTTTTCGCCTCCGACGCCGCAAATGTTTTCCTTCAACAGTCCACAAGGCATGTGCTTGGGCTGTGATGGGCTGGGCGATGTTTTCACATTTGACCGCGATTTGCTGGTGCCGGATACCGAAAAATCTTTCCAGCAAGGATGTTTTGAGCTACTCGGAAAATGGAAAGATCTCGGTCGTTGGAAGCGGCACATCTACCAAGGCGTTTCTGATTCGGTTGAACGCGAATTGAATCTTGAACCGGGAACGATGCTGGAAACTGCCTGGGAAGACCTGCCTGAAAATTTGCAGGACTTGTGGTTGTACGGCACCGACGACATGCACATCACGTACACTTGGAAAGGTGGCAATTCGCCGATGAAGTACGGCGGCCAGTTCGCTGGCGTCGTCTCTGAGTTGGATGAAAAGTATCAGCAGCTCAGCAGTGCGCCGAAGATCCGTGCTCTTGAAGCGTACATGAATGAAATCAAGTGCGTCGATTGTGGTGGAGCAAGACTCAATCGCCAGTCGCGGAACTTCCGACTCAAAACGAAACATAAATCGTTCGCCGACAAGCCTGAACTTTCGTTGCCGGATGTTTGCCATTTGTCGATCGCTCAAGTTCGCGAATTCTTTTCTGAACTGGAACTTGGTGACGTGAGAGCTTTCGTCGCAACCGAACCACTGAAAGAAATTCGAAATCGGCTCGGCTTCTTGCTCAACGTGGGGCTCGACTATCTGACTTTGAATCGAACGGCTCCAACGCTCTCCGGTGGCGAAACGCAGCGGATTCGTTTGGCGGGACAGATCGGTGCGGGCTTGGTTGGAGTGCTGTATATTCTCGACGAGCCTTCGATTGGATTGCACGCTAGGGACAACGATCGCTTGATCAGTACGCTCGAGCATCTTCGCGACCTTGGGAACACGGTTGTCGTCGTTGAGCACGATGAGGACACGATGCGGGCGGCGGATTACTTGATCGACTTTGGCCCCGGTCCAGGCGTTCGTGGCGGTGAAGTTGTCGTCGAAGGTCACCCATCGGAAATCGTCAAAAACAAAAAAAGTCTGACGGCTCAGTACCTTTCTGGTCGGTTGGAAATTGAGATTCCAGAACAACGTCGGATCACCGATCCGGGCAAAAGCCTGACGATCACAAATTGCAAACACAACAACTTGCGGGATGTCACGGTTGAGGTTCCTCTTGGCCGCTTCGTTTGCGTGACGGGTGTTTCAGGAAGCGGCAAAAGTTCATTCGTCAACGGGATTCTGAAGGAAGTTCTCAAGCAAGAACTTAACGGTGGGATCAGTGAGGCTGGCGAATTCGGTGAGATTCATGGCCTCGAACACTTGGACAAGATGATCGCGATCGATCAGTCTCCGATCGGCCGGACACCTCGTTCGAATCCTGGAACTTACGTCAAACTGTTCGACGAAATTCGCAAGCTCTACACACAATTGCCCGAAGCAAAAATGCGAGGCTACAAAGCGGGCCGTTTTAGTTTCAATGTTCGCGGCGGACGTTGCGAAGCCTGTGAAGGCAATGGCTCGAACAAATTGGAGATGGATTTCCTCGCCGACGTTTGGGTCACCTGTCCGATTTGCCAAGGAGCACGTTTCAATCGCGAGACGTTGCAAGTTCAATACAAAGGCAAATCGATCTCAGATGTTTTGCAGATGGAAATCGAAGAGGCGTTGCAGTTCTTTGACTCCATTCCTGCGATCCACAAAAAGCTGCTGACGCTGCAAGCCGTTGGTCTCGAGTATCTGAAGATCGGCCAGCCTTCGCCAACCCTTTCCGGCGGTGAAGCCCAGCGTATTAAGCTCGCTCGCGAATTGGCGAAACGATCGACCGGCAAAACGCTGTACTTGCTCGACGAGCCAACGACGGGATTGCACTTTGCCGACATCCGTTTGCTGTTGAACGTTTTGCAGGACTTTGTCGAAGCCGGCAACACGGTTCTGGTTGTTGAGCATAATCTCGACGTGATCAAAACTGCGGACTGGGTCATCGACCTCGGCCCCGAAGGCGGTTCTGGCGGTGGCAAGATGGTCATCAGCGGAACGCCGGAAGAAGTTGCTGCCTGCAAGGAATCACACACCGGTTCAGCGATCGCAAAAGCCCTTGAACCTCGCGCCGAAATCCCTGCTCCGAAAAGTAAGTCTGAATCCGATGGCCCGACGTTGGCGACGGAGATCAAAGTCCGCGGTGCGTCACAGCATAATTTGAAGACGCTGGACCTTGATGTCGAACGAGACAAAATGACGGTCTTCTGTGGCCCTTCGGGAAGCGGAAAAAGTTCGATGGCGATGGATACCATCTACGCCGAAGGACAACGACGCTACGTTGAAAGCCTCAGTTCGTACGCACGTCAATTCGTCAATCAACTCGAGAAACCTCGCGTCGATCAGATCGAAGGGCTGTCTCCTGCGATCGCGATCGAGCAAAAAACGCTCGGTTCGACACCGCGCTCAACCGTCGGCACAGTCACTGAAGTTTACGACTATCTACGTATTTTGATGGCTCGATTGGGCACGCCGTTTTGCCCTGACTGCGACAAGGAAATTGGGACACAGACGTCGGACGACATCGTCGACAAAGTACTGGCTTACGATGAAGGCACACGTCTTTTGTTGATGGCGCCGGTTGCTCCAGAGTCCGGTCAGAGCTACGAGCAGCTTTGGGACGACATTCGTGCCAACGGCTATCAACGAATCCGCATCGATAAGGTGACACACGAAATCGATTCTCTGCCGGCGCTCAATCCGCGAGGTGCTCACAAGGTCGAGATCGTCGTCGATCGCATCGTCGTCAAACAAGAAGCTCGTTCCCGAATCGCGGACAGCATTGAAGCCGCGTTGTCGATTGGAATCGGCGTCTGCCATGTTGCCGAACCGAACGAAGCAGTCGAAGAAACATTCTGGAACGTCGTCAAACATTCACAACACTTGGCCTGCCATTGTTGCGGCCGATCTTTCGAAACGCTTGGACCACACAACTTTTCTTTCAACAGTCAGCTCGGCTGGTGTACTGACTGTGAAGGTCTTGGAACGCAAACCGGAGCCGATCCGAAAGTCATCATCGACGATCC
>CAZORS010000303.1:0-4640 GCA_964582025.1 uncultured Pirellulaceae bacterium
TAGTTCGTGCAGCCCATCGCGGTGGAGAACTGAAACAGCTCTTCGCCGCTTCGGGATTCGAATCCGGCAGCATAGAAGCCAGTTCCCGCGGCGCCAAAGACCAAAAGTTTATCGCCCTGCAAAGCAACTTCTACGTGTGACTCATGAAAGCCAGTCGTGCCTCCTGACCAGAGGCATCCATTCACACGCTTCTGCCAATTCACTTCTTCGGAGTCTCTTGAAAGCGACCATATGGAATGAGAAGCACCGATTGAATCATGAATTGCAACGTAACATGTTGATGGCGAGAAACAGCCAGTGATTTGATAGTCGTTGCGATCATCCAGCAGCTTACTGATCGACTCCGGAAGCCTTGCTTGGTCATCGCCAATCTTCAAGACAACTGCTCCTTTATCTCTCATCAGGAAGGTGTCCGTCGGCCCCTTGATAGAATGAAGGCCGGTTTGATGATACACAAATTCATCCGGTCCAAATTTTTTGGATCTGCGCCGCCACCTTTCTCTCTTCTTTATATCTAACTCAGACGGCGACATTTTGACGGTCCACCACTTGGGTATTGAAATGCCAGCACGTCCTTCCAGGAATCCAAAAAATCGACTCGTTGCTACTCTGTCTTTCGGCACGTAAAAATGTTCTTTGTCTTTGTCCGAAAGTGAATTTAGCGCTTCGGACCAAGCGGCTTGAATTGCAATCGAGTTGTCTGCGTGCAGTTTTAAATTCGAAAGCCCCTTTCTACCCACAAGTTTGACGAGCTCTCTAAACCGTTCCGATTTATCGAAAAGAAGCTCTGTCGTTTTGACTAGCTGAATTTTCGTCGAGATTTCATCGTTTGCGACTTGCGCAGTTGCGGCGGGATTTGATAGAAGTAGAGAAGCGGTAACTATCAGGATGCTGGTTTGCACTTTGGTCATGACTCTTGTCCTCAAAGGAGAAAACTTCAAGTGGCAACATGTCGCCGCGAATCAACTCGCATCCAGACGCTCAATTGTCTTCTTGGGATCTTGGCGACAATCCAGGACCGCGTAGATATCAACTTGCTGGTTTTCAACGAGGTAGTAGATTGCAAATGGAAAACGTTTTGAAACTGACCATTGGAAACCATGAACGAATCGATGCACACCGCCGTGAATTTTTAGGCGATCGATGTCTCCAAGGATTGCTGCCAAAAAATCAGCCCCCAAGCCTTTGTCCTTCAGTTCGTAGTAGTCTGCGCCGATTTCCAAATCTTGGCGAGCTTGAGGAAGGATTCGGATCTTCATTTGTAACGATTTAGAAGTTGCTCTTTGACCGTTTCCCAGTCTTCAAACTTTGATTCACCTGAACGAACCGATTCAAGACGTTTCACAAGAATGTCTCCATGCCATTGAGGTGAGGGTACGTCGTCTGGCTTTTGTGATAAATCCACCCAGATTCGTTCCATTAGGTGCAGTTTCTCCTCGACCGTCATGCCGTTGAGTGAAATGTCTGCGTTGCTCATTGTTGGAATCCTTAGATTGAAATTCAATCTCCATTATACACTTCGCTTCCGCGTTGGAAAACAAATTGTTTGCACTGCGGTTTACACGGAAACCAAAGATGGATCGTAGTCTTCTGGCGGTTCAAAACCCAAACACATCATCGATGTTGCAGCCAAGCTACTGATGCCGGCGTCGGTTAGGTCGGCGAGTTTTAAGTTCGCGCTGCCGGAGGAGTCGTAGATGTAGCACGGAACTGGATTGAGCGTGTGGCTGGTCTTTGGTTTTGGATTGCCTTCGCCGTCGAGTTTCAATTTGCCATCTTTGCCGACTTCGAACATCTCGTCGGCGTTGCCGTGGTCGGCGGTGATGATCATGATTCCGTTTTTCGCTTTGACCGCTTCGATCAAACGGCCGAGACAAAGGTCAACAGTCTCGACAGAAATTTCGACGGCTAATAAGTCACCGGTATGACCGACCATGTCGCCGTTGGGGAAATTGGCGCGGATGAAATCGTGTTTGCCGTTGCGAATCGAGTCGAGCATGACTTCTGTGATCTCGGCGCCTTTCATCCAAGGACGCTCTTCGTAAGGAACCAAATCCGAAGTGATCTCAACGTAATCTTCCTTGTCTTCGGCGAACTTACCGCTGCGGTTGCCGTTGAAGAAGTACGTTACGTGCCCATACTTTTGCGTTTCGCTAACGGCCAGTTGGCTTACGCCGCTCGTTGCGAGGTACTCGCCCATCACGTCGTCGATCGCTGGCGGTGACACGAGGTAGGACTTTGGAATCTGTTGTTCGGCTTCGTATTGCATGATGCCGGCGAACTTGATCACGGGGATCGGGCCGCGGTCGAAGCGATCCAAATTGGGATCGTCGAAGGCTTTTGAGATTTCGATCGCCCGGTCGCCGCGGAAGTTGAATAAAATAACGCTGTCGCCGTCGACAATTGGACCGACGGGAGCACCATCACGCTCGATGACGAACTCTTTAAGGTCCTGATCGATCACGCCTGGCGTTTCGGATCGCAATGTTTCAATCGCGGCGGTTGCGGAATCGAATTTGCGTCCTTCGCCTTTGACGTGAGTTTGCCAACCACGCTCGATCATCGGCCAGTCGGCGTCGTAGCGGTCCATGGTGATGTAGAGTCGTCCGCCGCCCGATGCGATGCAGTAGTCGAAATCTCCGGCGGCGTTGATCTCTGTTAGGACTTCTTCGAGCGATGCGACGTATTCATGGGCCGAAGTTGGCGGTACGTCGCGACCGTCAAGCAACGTATGAACGCGAACCTTTTTGATTCCCTGTTTGTGAGCCTGACGGATCAGTGCAAACAGAATGCTGATGTGCGAATGAACGTTGCCGTCGGAAAGCAAACCCAGAAAGTGCAACGTGTTGTCAGCGGAAAGGGAACTGGTCAAGTCTTGCCAAACGTCGCCTTTGAAAACGTCTCCTGATTCGACTGCGTTTTTGACCAGTAGGGCTCCTTGATCGAACACGCGACCGGAACCGATTGCGTTGTGACCGACTTCGCTGTTGCCCATGTCGCCGTCGCCCGGCATGCCGACAGCGCGGCCGTGGGCTTTGAGTGTTGTGTAGAGGCTGTTTTCTTTCAGCCAATCGAGGTTCGGCGTGGAGGCTTTGGAGACCATGTCGCCAGCGTCGCCGTGGCCGATTCCGACTCCGTCCATGATGCAGAGTACGACAGGGCCTTCAGGGCCGGAGAATGATTCGAGGCGTTTGAGTGGTTGCATGGAAGTGTGCTAAACGAATGTTCGGGATGTAAAAAGGTGGCATAGGCTTCCAGCCTGTGGACGCGCAGTGCAATCACAGGCTAGAAGCGCTAGAAGCCTATGCCACCTGTCACGAGTTTAATGAAATCGAACTCAGACGCTATGCAGAGGATCATTTTTTGCGACAATCGGGCCCTTCTACGCAAAAGTCACCTTCACGAAATAACATGGCGAAAATTAAACCCATCACCTTCGACTACAGTGCTTCTCTGATTCCAGAGAACGGCATTTCGCAGTCTCAGCTCGACGCGCTCAAGCCAAAACTCGAAGCTGCTCGCGAAGAAGTTTTGAAAGCCGATTCAGCTCAGTATGCCAGCGGCGACGTTCCGCCAGAGAAAGTTCCGCTGGATCACGCGTACATGGAATTGCCCGAACGAATCCTCGACGAATACCAAAGCGATCGAGAAAACAGTGAGCTTGGCCGGATCCTGAAAACGGCCGCACGTTTACGAGACAGCGTCGACAAAGTCGTCGTGTTGGGAATCGGTGGATCTTATATGGGCGCTCGTGCTCTGATGGAATCCTGCTGCCATCCGTACTACAACGAGTTGTCTCGCGAAGAGCGTGGCAGTCGTCCGCGGATTTATTTCGAAGGCAACAACGTCGACAACGACTGGTCGCAATCGTTGCTGCAGTTTTTGGAGATGGATTCCAAAGGCGACGGCCCCGAAGGAAGCTGGGCGATCGTCGTGGTCAGCAAGAGTGGCGGCACGTTGGAAACGGCTGCTTCGTTCCGTCAGTTTAAAGCGGCACTTGAAAAGAAAGTCGGTGCCGATCGATTGCCCGAGTTCATCGTTCCGGTGACTGGCGAAAGCGGAAAACTGGCCAGCCTTTCCGATGCGATTGGCATCAAGGATCGTTACCTCGTGCCAGATGGCGTCGGTGGACGATTCAGTATTCTTTCTGCGGTTGGTTTGTTGCCCGCAGCGATTATGGGCATTGATGTTGTGAAGCTGCTTGAAGCAGCTGCCGCAATGAACACTCATTTCCACAGTGCACCTGTTGGCGAGAATGTCGTGCTGGACTACGTCGGCGTGAATCACCTTTTAGAGACCGAGCAAAATGTCGTCACGCGCGTGATGTCGGTGTGGAGCAAGTCGCTTGAATCGGTTGGTCTTTGGTATGACCAGCTGTTGGCCGAAAGTTTGGGCAAGGATGAGCGTGGTGCTTTTCCGCTGACTTGTGTTAACTCGCGAGATCTTCACTCCAGAGCTCAACAGCATCAGGAAGGTGCTCGCGACAAAGTCATGAACAACATAATTGTCGATTCGTGGCGGCACGATGCGTTGCCGATCGGAAAAAGTGAACACGATCAGGATCAGCTGAACGAGCTCGCGGACAAGACGTTGCCGGATGTGATGTCGGCAGCGATCAAAGGCACGAATTTGGCCTACGC
>CAZORS010000304.1:0-4635 GCA_964582025.1 uncultured Pirellulaceae bacterium
GTCGTGGAAGGCCATCATGAGCTTTCCCATCATCAGAACAAGCAGGATGCGATCGACAAAGTGAAGACGATCGATCGTTGGTACGTTCAGCAGCTTGGCAAATTCCTGCAGCGAATGGAAGAAGTGAAAGACGAAGACGGTCACTCGCTGTTGCACAATTCGATGATCATGTTCGGCAGTGGAAACGCTGATGGAAACCGCCACACTCACGTTAACTTGCCGATCATCATGGCAGGGCAGGGCGGCGGCGACATGAGCACGGGGCGGTACGTTGACTACAACGAAACGCCACTGGCCAACATGCACATGACGTTGGCTCATCGAATGGGCGTGACTGATCTGAAACGGTTCGGTGATTCAACGGGAACTGTCGGCGACGTTTAGGCGTTGCGATCTCCTCTATTCGCTCTTCTTTTTGACGATTAACAGTTCGTGGTTCTCCACGTCATACTGATATTCGCAAGTCGTGAGCGGTTCAGGAAGTTTCTCAACATAGACTTTGAATACCTTGGACATGAACTCTTCATGGCTCTTAGGGTATCTACCCTCGGAGGCGCGAAACAGCTCAAGCGATTGTTTGACTTTCATCTGTGCAACTTGATGGGTCACCTTGCCAAGTGTCTTCATGTTGCGATTGATCATGTTGATGTCTTCGCCATCTTCAACCACGATTTCCAGTCCGGCGTCAGGATCCCATTCGCCAACCTTCGTGGTTGTCTTGTTGAGGATACCAGTCGCAGTCCCTTTCTCTTTGGCAACTTTCTTCTTTGGCGTTGGCGGATTGCAGCCGACGGTGATACAGAGCATCAGCAGAGATGCGATGGAGACGAATCGAAGAAGTTGGATAGATTTCATTTTCCTGTCCTGTGAACGGCCTGAAAGATCGCGGATATCAGTATAGGTGATCTACGTGGGCGAACGCTGCGAGACACTAAATTTTTGTCACCCTTTACAGATTGTGCGGCTTAGATGTACGGATAGTTTTATGGCAAAAGCAATGTCGCATAGCTTTCCAAGGTATAGCGTGCCGAGGCAACAATCTTTCACTCGGTGGATGTCACCAACCTCAAAATACAAGCATCCGCACGCTTTCGGTTCGGAGAACCGAGAGACAATAAGCCGCACGATCCCTTCAGGTGAAACTCGATTTGAGTGCGAGTGTTCTTGGTGTGTTTCAATGGACAGCTTCAGCATCCTCGCCTTCCCCATCGCTTAGGCTCCGACCCTCCCAGAGAAAGGGTGATGTTGGTAGATTCACTCGCTTGCGCTCTCGCGCTTCGGGCTTGTATTGCCTGCCACCTCCTCCGACCAACTGAACCAACATTGTATCTCGACGAATTCAAGAAACTGACATGGTTAGCCTTGCCGCTGGTGCTTGCTCAGTTGGCTCAGAATACGATGTCTTTGGTCGACAACATCATGGTCGGAAAGCTTGGCGGGGACGCGCTTTCGGGCATGGCGATCGGAAGCACGACTTTCTTTTTCGTCCTGATGGTTTTCTCGGGAGTGCTCTACGCCGTCAGTCCGCTAGTCGCCAATGCTGTCGGCGCAAACGACCACGAAAAGATTCCTCGAATCGTACGACAAGGATTTTGGTTAGGCCTAGTTTCTTTCATTCCGGCGTTTCTACTATTCTGGAATTCAGAGGCACTCCTGCGATTGCTTGGACAAAAGGAAAACGTCGTTCAGCTCAGCAGCCAATACTTGAAAGCGATTTCCTTCGGCATGCTACCGGCACTGCTTTCCGTTTCGCTACGCGGATTCCTAGAAGGCACTTCGCACACGCGTCCCATTTTGCTGATAAGCCTCGCGGGAGTCGGCATGAACGTGTTCGCCAACGACACGCTGATGTACGGTCGCTACGGATTGCCAGCCCTTGGGCTGGTCGGAACGGGAATCGCGAGCTCCATTGTCTATACGTTGATCTTTCTGATCACGGCCGTTTACGTTTGGCGATGTCGAAAAGAGTACGCAATCTTCAGTGAGCTTCGTCAACCTGACCGATCCGTGATCTCGGAACTCGTCCGAGTCGGATTGCCGATTTGCCTGACCGTCGCATTTGAGTGCTGCATGTTCACGATCGTCACGTTTGCGATGGGACTCTTTCAAGACGACGGCGAACAATTGGCGGCTCATCAGATCGCATTGCAATCGGCTTCGTTCACCTTCATGATCCCGCTGGGTATTGCGCTAGCCACTTGCGTTCGCGTCGGCAATTTCGCGGGCGGCGGTGACCGAGAATCCGCTCGCAGGGCAGGGCGGATCGGAATGTTCACCGCCGTGATCGCAATGCTGCCCGGTGTGCTGGTGTTTGCTCTTTGTGGACGGTGGATCATCGGAGCCTACATCGATCTGACGTTGCCTGAACACGAAAACATCATCGATATCGCGATCGTGTTCCTGCAAATTGCCGCACTGTTTCAAATCGTGGACGGACTACAAGTCGCAGCCTCCAATTCGCTGCGGGGACTCAAGCAGACTCGACCCGCAATGAATCTGACCTTGATCGCCTATTGGCTGATCGGCATCCCCAGCTGCATTGGCCTAGGATTCTGGTTTGGCCTTGAGGGACGCGGTCTCTGGTATGGATTGACTATTGGCTTGGCGGCATCAGCAGTTATGTTAACGGTCAGATTTGAGAAAGATTTTGAAAACTAAGAAAGTAGAAGTAAAGAAAGCAGTGTTCAGAAGGTAATCATGGCCTATCAATCATTTGAAGATCTGCAAGTTTGGCGACGAAGCAAAACATTGGCAGTCTTGATTTACAAGAGTTTGAAAGAATGTCGCGACTATGGACTGCGGGATCAAATGCAAAGGGCTGCCGTTTCGATCCCGTCAAACATCGCGGAAGGATACGAGCGAACTCCAAAAGACTTCGCTCGATTTATTTCGATTTCGATCGGCTCTTCATCAGAACTACGCACGCAAGCCTACATCGCTCGCGAACTTTCATAACTAGACCAAGAAACGACTAATAAAATCGTTGACGAAACCAAACAACTAAACCGCATGCTTCGAGCGCTCGCGAAAACTCAACTTACGCGTTCGACATCGTGATAGTTCTTCCACTCTGATTCTGAACACTGCTTTCATTAATTCTGCTTTTCTTATGTTTCCCCTCAGTATCGCCCCAATGATGGACTGCACGGACCGGCACTACCGGTTCATGATGCGGTTTCTGACGCGCGAAACGTTGCTGTACACGGAGATGGTGACAACCGGAGCAATCATTCACGGTGACAAACCGCGTCACCTAGATTTTTCTAAAGAAGAACTTCCACTCGTGCTTCAGCTTGGCGGCGACGATCCGGTTGCCCTTTCCCATTGTGCTGAACTGGCGCAGCAATGGGGCTACACGGAAGTCAACATTAACGTCGGCTGTCCAAGTGATCGAGTAAAGAATGGATGCTTCGGAGCCAGTCTGATGGCAAGGCCGGAACGTGTTGCCCAGTGCGTCACTGCGATGAAGAAAGTCGTCGACATTCCTGTCACGGTGAAGCATCGCATCGGCATCGACGATCTTGATCAGTACGAAGACATGAAGAATTTCGTGACTGTGGTCTCACAAGCCAACGCCGATCGTTTTTCAGTTCACGCTCGCAAAGCTTGGTTACAGGGCCTTAGTCCAAAACAAAATCGAAACGTTCCGCCGCTGCGCTACGAAGAAATCTACCGCCTGAAGCGGGAACTTCCTGATCTGGAAATCGAAATCAATGGCGGAATCAAGACATTCGATGTCGCTCAAGAGCAACTCGAACACGTCGACGCCGTGATGATCGGTCGGGCCGCCTATGAGAATCCGTTCCTTTTTGCCGACGCCGACCAACGGTTTTTCGGCAAATCGCATGATACGCTGAAAACGCGACGCGAATTGGTCGAAGCCATGTTTCCTTACATCGAAAACATGTTGGCGACGACCGATCTCTGGCTTTCGCGAGCCTCGCGACACATGCATGGACTCTTCAATGGCATGAAAGGTACAAAAGCGTGGAAACGATACCTTGCCGAAAACTCCTTCGGCCCCGAAGCTAACGTAGACACACTTAAACGTGCACTCGAAGTTGTGCCTGACGAAACCCTCGACGCAATCTGCGGAGAACCGAAACTTGGCTGATCTTGTTGAAATCGTATTAAATTCACAGAGCCCACAGCACGCGCAGTGGCAGTTGGAAAATCAACCTGCCTTGGTTTCCGAGCTGCGAGAAGACGATGTGGATCAACTGCTGATCCGGATCGGCGAATCGTTGTCTGAAGACGATAAAGTCCGCACGAGGCAGACGGGTTCGACCCAAGTCCTGATCCACAAATTGGTTTCGCGACCATCGGATCAAGCTTGGTCCAATGTTCGGCTCAACGCGGTCGAGTCACTCTACCGAAGTGCGTCGGTTGAAGCTGACTTACGAAATACGTTGCTTCACTGGATGGCAGCCAGCGGAGACGCGGACGCGTTGAAGCTGTGGGGCAACTTGATCAGTTCTCAGCCGCCAGAACATCGACTCGGTTTGGTGCTCGCATTTTCGCCGCTGATGCAGAAGGACTTTGACCCTCCGCCGTGGCTACAAGAAAAGATGCTGACTGAAGGCACGATGCACATGCAGATCGCGCCGCTTATTTTTGACGTGTGCAATTTCTGGT
>CAZORS010000305.1:0-2405 GCA_964582025.1 uncultured Pirellulaceae bacterium
ATCCCTAAAGGGATTGACTACAAACAACGTGCAGCCATCAATTGCATGATGTTCGTAGTTAACGCCTTCAGGCGTGTCCCGCACTTCCACGAATTCCATCATCGCGCATCTTGCGTTGGACGTAGCGTCTGCGAATAATGGTCCGAACTCAAACTCACGGACCAAATACACAATGAGCTACTATCCCGACGACCGCCGTGTCCAAAGACGCCAGAAACGTCGCAGCATGTTCTCTGGCATGAAACTTCGTCTGCTGATCGGTGCTGCAATCATCCTGTTTTCGCTGTTTCGATTTTACAGCAAGGGCCAAACGAATCCGATCACCGGCAAGACGCAGCGCGTCGACATGACGATCGACCAAGAAATCCGTATGGGTTTGCAGAGTGCTCCTTCGATGGGGCAGCCTTCCCGTGATCGAAATAAAATTGCTCGTGTTGAAGCAATTGGCAGACGACTGCAAACTCGATTCGAACAAGTCTTGTACGAGCGCGAACCTCCGATTCGAAATCCATACGATTTTGAATTTCACCTGCTTGGCGACCGCCGCACGATCAATGCGTTTGCGCTTCCGGGAGGACAAGTATTCATCACCGAAGCACTGTTAGACAAACTTGAGAATGATGATCAACTCGCTGGTGTTTTGGGCCACGAAATCGGACACGTGATCGAACGGCACGGATCTGAGCGAATGGCGAAAGGCAACTTTATTCAAGGGCTCGTCGGAGCCGCTGGCGTCGTCGGCGGAAGCAGCGGTTCAGCAAGTGCGGCCTCTTACGTGGGTAACATGATGCAAATGAAGTACGGCCGCGGCGACGAACTTGAATCCGACGAATGGGGCATCAAACTAATGATACTCGCGCATTATGATCCGCATGAGTTGCTCGGCGTGATGGACATTCTGGACGATGCTGGTGGTGGAGGCGGACCTGAATTCATGAGCACGCATCCACGTCCGAAAAATCGTAAGGCATACATCGAGAAGATTTTGGCTGAGTTGCCTGATGGATTCCGACCTGCAATCGGTCAGCAACAACGACGACAGCAACAGCCGCAACTCGATTTTGATCCGAATCCGAACCTTGATTTAGATCGACAACGCCAAGGGTTCTAGTGGCAGTGGCCTGTCAAAGCTGAACTGACAGGCTTCGCAGCTCTGCTCTCCGAGCCGTGAAACCGATAGTTACGCCTCGGAGAGGGGCGAGCTACTAAAAATTGCAATCTATTCAAATCAGCTCTGATGAACCAATAGTTCGAAGGATCAGCAATGGTAAAAGTCGACGACATTCCGAATCCGACGGCTGAGCAACTGGCGGATTTGCCTCGCGAAGTTGGTTTTGTTCCTTCGACGAATGCATCCCCAAAGTTTCTCCGTCCCGAGCAGATTGCCGGCTACAACGACCACGGCTATCTGATGCCCTTCGATGGGCTTGATGCCTCAGAAGCCGCAGAACTGCGTGCTTTCTTTGACGGAGTCTTGGCGGCGTTTGTGGAACTTGGACGAGACAGGTACTCGATAAGCACCGCCCATTTAAGATTCGCACGCATCTATGAATTGGTGAAACATCCGAAGATCGTTGGTCCGGTTTGTGATTTGTTAGGCGATGACGTCGTGGCTTGGGGATCCCATTTCTTTTGCAAAATGCCGCGCGATGGAAAACAGGTAGCTTGGCACCAGGACAGCACCTATTGGCCGTTAAGCCCAACGCAAACAGTTACGGTTTGGTTGGCGATCGATGATGCCGATCCAGAGAATGCAAACATGCGGTTCATTCCCGATTCGCACAAACACGGCCTGATTGACTACGACAAGAGCGACGACAATCGAGATGTGTTGAACATGGTCGTCGAAAATCCTGGTCAATATGGTGGTGAGCCAATCGATGTTGCACTCAAAGCCGGCCAGTTTTCCATGCACTCCGATCAACTACTGCACGGCTCGGAGGCAAACCAATCTGATCGCCGTCGTTGCGGATTGACCATCCGATACGCGGCTGCCGATGTGAAGACGTGGTTCGGCTGGGATCAAAAAGGCGTGCTGGTCAAAGGCGAAGACCGCCACGGCAATTGGCTGAATCCACCTTCGCCGAAACTGTAGCTATCGGCTTGCCCGAACAAACTCAAACGCTATTTATCGACGGCGATATTACTAACACCACTCGATTGTTGTTTGATATCTGCGGGCTTGCCGTGAACTTTGATATTGGCCGATCCACTTGCATTTGCATCGACAGATTCTGCGGCAAACACAACGGCTCCCGAATTACCTGATGCGCTTACTTTCACTTTCTTCGCGACCAAGCCCTCTAATTTGGCTCGACTAGATCCCGAAACCGTCAGGTCCAGTTCGTCGACTTCCCCATTGATGGTTGCTCCACCGACGCCGCTAACGCTTACTTTCATGGCTT
>CAZORS010000305.1:2505-4623 GCA_964582025.1 uncultured Pirellulaceae bacterium
AAAGTTTCGATAATCTATTCCGAGGCGATCGCCACCCTATTGGCCGCAACCGAATTCACTAAGTCGGAGACCAAATTCTGCAGTGTTCCCGATCGAGTGTAGCGTTCGATCGAGTGAAATCGCCCGGCTTCTTCGAAAACATCGATCGATGTGACCGAACAAAGATTTAGCTTGCCCGCGTTTGCAAGGCCGGCAATCGTCGCCTCTTCGCTGGGACTCTTGCGGCGAATGATCGCTTGAGCGGCTCGGATCGCGCGATCCTTTCGATTGGTGAAGACGTAAGCTTGATCAACCGGACAAAGCTCTCCCACGGACAGACCGTGACTGGCAACGTAATCCGCATTGATCGCCGGGGCTACGAAGGCAACTTGGTATCGAGTTGAACAATGGGGCTTCGCGTCCAAATCAGGCGAATCAAACGCCGACAACGCGACCTGCACGCCTAAACTGTAGCCAAACACGATAATGTTGCGATCGCTGAACTGATTCAGTGTCGCCGCGAAAGTTTCACCAAGCAAAACAGAACGTTTTGATTTCAAAACATAGTCAGGATACAGCCGAGTCTTCTCTTGCTCGGACTTCCAAGCCCAGATTACGTATCGAACCGGTCCGTGACAGTGAGCCTTCGTAGTAAAAGCATTGCGATAGACCTGAAGTCCGCGTGAGATCGCAAACTCTTCATCTGTTTGATTGCCGTGAATGTAAAGCACCGTCGCCAACTCGTCGCCGCTGTCGTGAGCCGCAACCAACTGTGAAAGATCGGCTGGAACAAGATCGCTATCGATAAGACGACTTACCGTCAGCTGACTCAGGTCGGTTTCACCACACAAATACTCGCGAGCATTGATCACCCACACTTCATCTCGCGGAAGAACCGTGATCCCTTCCATGCATCCAAGTGCAGACTTCTTCACCGAAACACACTGGGCGGCATCGCTATCAACGCCAAGCGACCGTACCGACTCAAACATCTCAACGAAAGAGTCGCCTTGTTGAACGACGGTTTCGACGACCGACGCTGCCTCCAGCATCAATTCATTTTCCTGTGATGCGACAGGAACTGCGAACATACAGGTGATTGAAAATATCAAACACGTGCACCACGTTGGGATTCGATCTGTCATGGCGGTCGTCAAAAAGGCAAAGGGGCAAAACAGGATGATCGCTGAAAATTCGTCACAAGCCGCAGGGTTTAACAATGTTATTTTTAAGCCGATTGGAGATCGCAAAATTCTCCCATACTGTCTATCGGCAAGCCGCAATGCATTTTGAAAATTCTACATACATTTTCTTGCACGGAGCTATTGAGCGTGTATGTTTTCGTGCCCCAATCAACGTCGCAATCAGGGTTTGTTTGAAAAGAGTTATCGTTAGAGGTGTCAAGCACTGCCAACGAAACTCTGCAACCCAAAACTTTTCACACTCAATTCAAAAGGCGAAACAATGAAGAGACTGGTAACTTTGGCTGCTTGCCTTGCCATGCTCACGTTCACCGGCTGTGCCAGTGGCATTTGCGGCGGACTTTTCGGCGGGTCCAACTCTAGCTGCAATAGTCGACCATCGCTGTTCAGCGGAGGCGGCTTGCTATCTGACGGACCAATTCGTCAGTTCATGCGTGGCGATGCTTGTGACAGCTGCAACTCAGCCGCCGGGCAAATCCTACCTGGAATGGCAACTGGATCAGCGCCGACTTGTAATGCTTGCGGATCAGTCGTACCAAACGATCCGTACGCGGTCCCAATGGGAGCACCGATGGCTCAGCCAGCGACATCTTACTACCCAAGCGACAGCGGCGTTTCATTGGGCCAGCCAGTGATTCACGATCACGGCTCAATTGCTGATCCTGGTGCAATCATCGGCTCGCAAGGTGCATTCGACGGATTCGATAGCAACATGTCTGAGCCACCAACTGGCATCAACTAACTATTAGTGCGAAGCAAACCTCGCAACGAGACGATCGAGCCATCCTGATTTCGATCGTCAACAAAAAGAAGACGGGTAACGATCCCCATCGTTGCCCGTCTTTTTTTCGTTGGTCCAATCGAATTAGCCTACCCAGCCGGAAAATTCTTCTTTTTCAACTCCGGCAAGCCATCGGCGAGCTTAGAATTACGAAAG
>CAZORS010000306.1:0-4588 GCA_964582025.1 uncultured Pirellulaceae bacterium
GCGACTGTGGAAGTTGAGTTCGGCGGTCAAATTGTAACAAAAGCTCAACCAAAATTGCATTTCCTGTGCCGCTAACTATTTTGGGGAAGTTGCTCCCCCTCTAACACCACATGTTTGTGACAAGGATGTCTGTTTATCACTATTTGTTATATCCACTTGATCCATGAACTACCAAGATTTTGACCTGCACGTCGAGACGTTGGAGCAACGCAACATGCTTTCTTCTGTCCAAGTTTTTGCTGCGGGTACGACTGGAGAAGAATCTCTCGAACTTTTGGTCAACGACGTGGTTGTCGCGACGTGGCAATTGAATGACAGTGCATATCAAAATGTCTTTGAATCAAAGGCCTATCAAACGCCGAAACCCGTTTCGCTCGGCCAGATAAAATTACGTTTCTCCAACGATCTCTACGATGTCGACCAGGGGATTGACCGGAACGTTCGCATCGATGCAATTGTGATTGACGGAGTTCAAACGGAAATTGAATCGGAACAGGTTTACTCAACCGGCACTTGGTTGCCGGAGGATGGGATCCAACCTGGCTTTCGACGAAGTGAATTCTTGCATGCCAACGGCGAATTCAGTTTTCCAAACGCAACGACTCCTGAAACAACGGTTCGTGTTGTGGCACGCGGTGACGAAGGCGACGAAACGTTCTCATTGTCTATCGACGGCGTCGAAGTTCAAACATGGGAGCAGATCGGAACCGAACTAACTGAGTTCACGTTTCAAATCGACGCGAACGTGTCGCCTGACGATGTTCGAATTACTTTTGAGAACGACCTCTACGACCCCGACGCAGGTGTGGACCGAAACTTGATTGTGGACCGTATCGAAATCAACGCCGCGATTTTTCAGACCGAAGATAGTTCCGTCTATTCGACAGGAACGTGGTTGCCAGCCGATGGTGTTGCTCCGGGGTTCCGACAAAGCGAATATCTGCACGCCGCCGGCTATTTTCAATTCGCCAGCCAGAGCAGCGGGTCGTTTGCGCTCGAATCGGGTTCTCTGATCTTTAATGAGAATGCAGCCGCGGCCGTTGTGGTCGTCAATCGGCTCAATGGTAGTGCAGGCGAATCGACGATCGATTACGAAACCTTTGACATCACAGCGATCGCCGGTCAGGACTACGAGTCGACTCAGGGCACGTTGGTTTTTGCCGATGGTGAAACCTCAAAGGAGATTCTCATTCCGATCCTCGCAGACACGATCGTTGAAGACGGCGAGCAATTTTCTCTCGTGATTGACAATCCCGTCAACGCGGGACTGCTTTCGCCGCGAACCGTCACCATCGAAATCGGCAACGACTCAGGTCCCGTTGATCCCGGCGAGGGGGAGTTGGACGTAACGACAGAAATCCTGATCGATGACATGCCAGGCGCTGTTACGATCGACTGGTTGCCCGATGGCACGATGATCGTCGCGGACATTGGCGGGGCCGTCTACGTCAAGGAGGATGGTCAATCGGTCTACGCAAATGAACTGCTCAACATTGCGGATCAAGTGAACGGTCCGCGCGGGATGACCGCCATGCGTTTGCATCCCGACTTGGCGAACAATCCGTATCTCTATCTAGGTTACGCTTACGATCCACCGGAAGTTTTTGACAACGTCGGTTTGGCAGGACCCGATGGAAACGGCAACCGGGCATCGCGACTTGTTCGATACACGCTCGATGCAGCTACCAACTATCGAACCGTCGTGGCGGATAGCGAATTCATTCTGCTAGGAAGCAACAGCACTTGGGACAACTTCAACGCGTTTGTCGATAGCACTGTCGACATGGACGAACCTGCGGCCGGTATCAATCCCGACGAAACCAACTTGAGAGACTTTCTTGCGGCTGATAGCCAGTCGCATACGATCGGTGACATTGAGTTCGGAACCGACGGAGCACTCTATGTTTCCAATGGAGACGGTGCTTCGTATAACGATGCCGATCCGAGAGCGATTCGAGTTCAGGATATCGACAATCTTTCGGGCAAAGTGCTCCGTATCGATCCGCTGACAGGGCAGGGTCTTTCAGACAACCCGTTTTACGATGCCGATCCGGAGTCGAACCGATCCAAAGTCTATCAATATGGATTCCGTAATCCGTTCAGAATCACGTTGGACTCCAGTGGTCAGCTGTTTGTTGGCGATGTCGGCTGGTACAAGTCCGAGGAAGTGAACACAGGGCCGGCGGGATCCAATTTTGGTTGGCCGTATTTTGAAGGTGACCAACAAACTCCGCTGTACAATCTGTTGCCCGAAGCGATCGCTTTCTACAACAGCGGTGCGCAAGTCGAATCGCCGTTGGTTAACCTAGACCACGTTGAAGATTCGATCGACGCGATCATCCTTGGCGACTTCATCGACAGCGGTAACTTTCCAGCTGAATACGACGGACATTTGATTTTCTCTCACCTTGCGTCCGGGCTTGTGAGAGCGGTCGAGTTCGATGCTGCGGGCGCAGTTGTCGAAATCAAGACGCTTTTCGAAGGTTCACCTTTCATGACCGAAGTTACCTTTGGTCCCGATGGCGATCTGTACTTTGTTGACTTCGGTGGTATGAAAGTGGGACGCTGGACGATCGTGGTGTAAACTCTGGGTACTTTTAAAAACCCAAGAGAGTAACGATGTCTTCTTCGCTGCCACCATTGAATCCAGCCGAATCCAGCAACGAAATGCGCAACGCGCTGTCATCTTTCGTGGAAAGGTTAGCCGAAGATCGCAATATCCTTGCCGCGGTTCGCGTTGGAAGTTTCGACGAAGAGTTGATGTGGTGGAAGGAAGCCATCGGTCTGTGGATCATCGAAGCAGATGGCGTCGCGCGGCGGCTCAAGAGCGACGGCAACGAAGAGCGAATTCATCGCACGTTTGTCGAAGACGGTATTAACATTCACGCTCAGATTATTTCTCGTTCGCGATTCAAGCAAATGGTCGAAGGTTCTTCGCGAACTGCTTTTTCGTGTAGCTTCTTCGCGCAGCGGGACTTGGTTTACTGCAACGATCCGTCGATTGAAAAGTGGTTCGACACCGCCAACACGGTGGCCCAAAAAGATCAGCAAAACGAATGCTTGATCGCCACCACATGGGTTGTACGGTCGGCGCGGTATGCTCGCAAGCGAATCGAACGCAAGGAAGATCTTAATCTTGGCTTCGAAGCGATCATGTGGGCGGTTCACAGCATTGCCAGTGTGGAAGTAATCAACGCTGGTGAAGTATGGGAGCATTCGGCGATCTACAAGGCAATCGAAATCGAACCAAAGCTCTTCAAAGTGATCTACACAGATCTGCTGACAAAGAAACGCACTGAAAAGTTGTTGCTGTCGGCGATTGACTGCATCGATTCCTATGTCGAAGAAAATGCAGAATCAAACTTCGCGCCGATTCTAAAGTTCCTCAAAAAAGAAAAGCGAACGGTGCCATTGTCTCATATCAGCGATCATTTCGCGCATTCGCAAATCTGGCCGGGACACATTGAGGATGCGTGTGAATGGCTGGAGCGGGAGGGCATTATTGAGAAACTTGCAGTGCCATTTCGAATCACAAAGAAGAGCCGGACGGACGTCGAAGAGCCAGCGTACTTTTTTGATCCAACGTAGCACGGTGGCCCCCGCCGTGTTTGACTTCTTCAACGCATTCAACGGTGGAGTCCACCGTGCTACTTTTCAAATGAGATCATGCAAAAAAGCATCGACGTGCAGAACGCACGTGAAAACAACCTCAAAAACGTCAGCGTTTCTTTGCCTCGCGACAAACTGATCGTCGTCACCGGCGTGAGCGGCAGCGGGAAATCGTCGCTTGCTTTCGACACCGTTTATGCGGAAGGGCAGCGAAGATTGTTGGCTTCGATGAGCTCGTACGCCAAGCGTTTCGTGGGTCAGCTCAAAAAGCCCGACGTCGATTTCGTCAACGGTTTGTCTCCGGTCGTTTCGATCGATCAGAAAACGATTGGCTCCAACCCTCGATCAACCGTCGGAACGATGACAGACGTTTCTGACTATTTGCGGATGCTCTACGCGACCGTTGGCACACCGCATTGCCCGTACTGTGAAAAGAAAGTTCCTGTTCGTACGCCGCATCAGATGATGGAACGCATGCGGTCGCTGCCCAAGGGAACCGAAGTCGAAGTCCGCGCACCGGTCTTCAAGATCTACGGCGAAGACTATGAATACACGCTCGAACAGATTCGCGTCAACGGATACCGCCGCGCGCGAATCAACGGCAAAGAAACCGATCTTGGAAATGACGTTGAGCTCGATGAAGAAAAAGAATTTCGCATCGAAGCAATTGTGGATTCGTTCGTCGTCGAAAAAGGAATCGACAAACAAATCGTGACGTCGTTGGAACACGGATTGAAGCTCGGCGATGGTTTACTGATTTTCGAAATCACCAGTCGGCTTTCAAAGGCTAAAAAAGACAAGTTTTACAAAGGCTTCGGCTGTGCGAAAGACAAAGTCATCGCCGGCACGATGCATCATCGCAATTTCACTTTTAATGATCCCAGCGGGGCTTGTCCGACGTGTACGGGCTTGGGCACGAGTATGCGAGTCCATCCGCAATTGTTGGTGCCCGATCCCAAGCGGTCACTTAACGAAGGCG
>CAZORS010000307.1:0-2412 GCA_964582025.1 uncultured Pirellulaceae bacterium
TACCGGTTAGATGACTATGGACTCCGTCCCTTTGGGTGACATGTCCAATGTCCCTTGTGCACCTTCGAACAAAACCGCGGGCTGGTGCGTCCCGGGTCAAAAAACTGAGCTGGCCAATGTCACGTTCATGAGCTTGCATCAGCCAAATTCACAACCCGAAGCGTGAGCGAGGTGCGGCTGGTTCCTCGCTCACGCTTCGGGTTGAGATCTTCAATGTCCAAGCCCGTAAATCCCGCGTTTCAGACGTAAATGGGCCTTATCGGTCAAGCTTATCAACGGCCTATGCACCGTAAATGCCAATTCCTCAAATAACGCGAAATCGGCAAAGTAGGGGGAATCTGTCCGTTCATTTCCGATTTTGATGATTATCTGCGCCTTATCAGACTGTCCATTCTCGGGTTCGTATGGACTCATGCCGAAGTACAGCTAAACTCTTTAATTCACCGAACAAGCATTGTTTTTTAAGCTGAATCTAATGGCCACAGCGACTGCCTCGACCACCGAATCCCGATCGTCATCTTCAACTGGCAAATCAAGCCTGATGAAAGTGGCGATGCCATATTTGATCGCGATTGGCGCACAGTTGCCGATGTTCTTGCTGTTCTTTCGGCAGATGATGAGCAAGACTCATTATCAAACGGTCTGGTTGGCTTTGATTGCCACCGCGGCGATCGCGTGGTCTCGCTGGCCACGTGAAGAGCGGATTCCTTTTAGAGAAAGCACTGCCAGCAATATTCTGCTTGGCTTGGGCCTGATCATGGGAATTGGCTCGGTCCTATTCGTGGATACATGGTTCTGCGCCGCTAGCGTGATGCTGTTGATTACAAGCTTCTTGCTGAAGGTTGCCGACAGCGACAGAAGTCACAGTCTTTGGACAGCCGCACTTCCGCTATTCGTCTTCTTGCCGATCCCGTTTGGCAGAGACACAACATTAATCACAGGACTCCAACTACAAAGCGCCCGATTGACTAGCAGCTTGCTGGACTTGCTTGGTTTGGGGCATTTCTTGGACGGAACTCAAATTCACGTTCCCGGCAAAGCAGGCTACGGAATCGAAGAAGCCTGTAGCGGCGTTCAGTCTTTCTTCACACTGCTGTTCATTGCCGTTGTCATGATGGTCGTATTTCGACGCATCAAAACAAATCTCGCCGGAGGTTCCGTTCTGGCGATGTTGGGCATCGTGTTCTTGGCCGCCAGTATCGCTTTGCCATTCATGTTCTATCTTGGCATTGCCTTTATCCTTTGGGGGCTTCTGGGCTTTCGAGCCATGGCGATTGTGGCCGCGGCCGTTTTTTGGGCCATGTTTATCAATGTGCTACGCATTCTTTTGATTCCCATTCTTGATGTAAACGGCGTCGCCGATCTAACAGGCGGCTTCGGACACATCCTGCTGGGCTGGGGTGCTTTGGCGATCGGTCTCGCACTACTACTCAGCACCGATCAATTGTTACTGTTCCTGTTCGGGCCAGTCGATACTGAAATGGGTGAGTTGGGTCCGTTCGGAAAGTTGATCACCAAGTTTTGGAATCAGCTCGTCTCGGGACAGGAAGTTGATACAGAGAAGAAAAAGAAACGTAAAATCTTGCCCGTCACCGCTAAATCAACGCGGCTGGCTTGGATCGTCGCTGGCATTCTTGGTGTCGGTGGTCTTTTGCAACTAGGTGATGTTGCCCTAGGTTTTTCCGAAGCGAAAACGGTTCAGGTATTCGATGCCGACGTCACGTTTCCGATGACCGAAGACGACTTGCCGAAGCAGCTTGAAAACTGGGCTCGTTTCGAGCAAAACGGCTACATGACGCGAACTCGAGACCACGGTAGTGACCTCGGTCGCCGATCAGACATTTGGCAATACCGAGCTCCAAATTGCAATGCAATCATTTCGCTTGATCAAACGTTTCCAGGCTGGCACGAATTGACAACATGCTATCGCAATAGCGGATGGAATCTTTCCGAACGCGTTGTGATTCAACCCGAGGTCGCTGAAGGCGAAGAAAACTGGGACATCGTTGAGGCGAGTTACCAAAAATCAAACGGTAAGAGTGCGTATTTACTGTTCAGCCTTTTCAATGGAGCTGGCGAACCGGAAGATGCTCCGGTCAACGTCGGAACGTTCAAATCCTTCCTCGAACGAGTGAAAAACCGTCTTTCGAATCGAGTGCGACGCAGCTTGTTCAGTTCGGAAACCTATCAAGTTCAAGTCTTTATTGAGCATTACGGTGAGCTTGATGCTGCCACCAAAGACGAAATTAAGACTCGCTATCTGCAAGCCAGAGAAGCACTTCGCCAGAAGTTCGTTAGTCGCGTCGAAGCAAAAGAGTAGCCGATTCGAAACCGAAACCTGTAGGTGAGTCCGACCTCTCCGGCCTAAAAACACATCGCGAAAGCGATCCGGTGCCTTACGACACCGGCAAT
>CAZORS010000307.1:2512-4544 GCA_964582025.1 uncultured Pirellulaceae bacterium
CTCCGGCCTAAAAACACATCGCGAAAGCGATCCGGTGCCTTACGACACCGGCAATGGCTGTGCCGGCCTCCGGCCTAAAGGTAAGCTACTCCGTTCCGATTGCTATTTGGATTTCACCGGTTTTCGAGGATATTGCAGCCGGTTTAAGGAATACTCCTTACGTTCATTTGCATTCGAAATCGGTTGAGACGTGAAATATTTGGTCACAGGATGCGCTGGCTTCATCGGCTCTCGGGTTGCGGCTCAACTTCTCGATGCAGGTCATCAGGTTCACGGCGTCGACAACCTGAACGACTACTATGATATCTCCCTCAAGTATCATCGACTCGAATCGCTACAGATGCGGTTGGGTTTTTCCTTTGAGCAACTTGGAATCGAAGATCGCGTTCGAGTCCAACGCCTGTTCCAGCAACATGACTTCGATGCCGTCATCAATCTGGCAGCCGCCGTTGGCGTTCGCTACAGCCTAGAAAATCCTCATGTCTACATGTCGACCAACGGAACTGGCAATCTGAATCTGTTGGAAGCCATGCGGCACGCCGGAGTCAGCAAGTACGTTCTGGCATCGACGTCGTCGCTCTATGCCGGACAACCGATGCCGTTTGTCGAAACGTTGCCGGTCAACACTCCGATCTCGCCGTACGCCGCATCTAAAAAGTCCGCGGAATCGATGGCGTGGTCCTACCATCATCTTTTCGATATCGATGTTTCTGTCGTCCGTTACTTCACGGTCTACGGACCTGCCGGCCGACCGGATATGGGTATCTTTCGTTTCGTCCGCTGGATTGCAGAAGGCGAGCCCATCAAGATTTTTGGCGACGGGCAGCAGTCGCGTGATTTTACTTACGTCGACGATATCGCCAACGGAACCGTTCGGGCGTTGAAGCGGGTTGGCTTTGAGATCATCAACCTCGGTGGCGGTCAAAAACCGGTCAGTCTGAATTCGATCATCCATCACCTGTCAGCTCGGTTCGGCCGCAAGCCAATCATCGAATACTTAGATCCACATCAAGCCGACATGCAGTCAACGTGGGCTGATATTTCCAAAGCAAAGCGTTTACTTGATTGGGAGCCAACCATTTCGATCAAAGAAGGCCTCGAGCAGTGTGCCGACTGGTACATCAACAACCTGCCGTGGGCCCGAGAAATCGAACTCGAACGTCCTGTTGTCGAAGCTTCGACTCTGCGGATGACAGGTCAGGTGGCATAGGCTGGAAGCGCTTCCAGCCTGTGATCTGCATACAAACAGCCATGCCACCTGAAAAAACCTGCCCCACACCAAGCCGTTGGATCCAATGAAAATTCTAATCTCCAACGATGACGGCTGGGACGCGCCCGGCATCGCCGTGCTGCATGAAGTCGCAAGCTACTTTGGCCAATGCACGGTCGTTGCACCGGCCGATGAAAAATCTGGCATCAGCCATCAGCTAACCATGACTCGGCCCTTGGAGCTGACCCAGCAATCTGAAAACGTTTGGTCGCTCGACGGCACACCGGCCGATTGCGTTCGCGTCGCCCTAACTCAGACGACCCAATTCGGCACATCGTTTGATTTGGTCCTTTCGGGCGTCAACAACGGCGGAAACTTGGGCGCCGACATCTACGTTTCTGGCACGGTTGCCGCAGCCAGAGAAGCCACGTTATTCGGACTTCCCGCGATCGCCATCTCCCAACATCGATCCCGGTTTGCCGATGCGTTCGACTGGACGAGGACGAAAGACATTTGTGCGAAAGTGCTCAAGCACTGCATTGAATCAGGATTGAAAAATCGCGATCTATTGAACGTCAACTTACCTGACGTTTCTTACTTCGAATCGCTTCCCGAAGTCGACATCGTCGATCCCTGCCCGTTGGATCCATCACCCCGGCCATCCACTTACGCGGCACAGCAAAACGGCAACGTCACGCGTTTGACTTTCACTGGAAAGTACAACAACCGAATTCGAACTGCGGGCTGCGACGTGGAAACATGCTTTGCCAAATCTGTATCGATCACGCGACTTCAGTGATGGTTCGCACAAAAACCACGAAG
>CAZORS010000308.1:0-4543 GCA_964582025.1 uncultured Pirellulaceae bacterium
GCTGAGCTAAGAAAACTCTCGGACCAGTCAACGCAATCAGCATCAGCGTCGGACGTAGTGGATTTCGCCAAGAAATCCTGAGCACAGGGGAACCCATGCCGCAAGGAATTCTTGGCGAATCCCACTACCGGTCAAATCATGCATCATCAACCTTTGACGTTCGCTCATGTCGTAAAAGAGCAGCGCGAGCGATGGTTGTTTCCAACTGGTGTTCGTCGACTGGTTTGGTGATGTGGAGATGAAAACCTGAGCTCTTTGCTCGATCAACGTCGCTGATCTGGCCAAAGCCGGTCAACGCGACCAACAACGTGCGCTGGTCGCAATTGTTGGCGCAGAGACGTTGCGCGACTTCGTAACCGTCTATCTCGGGTAAACCAATATCGACAAACGCAATGTCCGGTTTCTCAACTTCGATCGCCGTCAAACCAGAAAGCCCGTCGGCGACGGCAATGACCTTGTGCCCGTCCATCTCTAGAGCGAGCTTCAGCATCTCGCGACTGTCGGCATTGTCTTCGACGATCACGATGTTCAGCGAGGGAATCAGAACTTCATGATTGGCGTATTCATCATTCGCATCGACTTGATTCTGCGATAGTGGAATTGTCACCGTGAAAGTGCTTCCTTTGCCTTCTCCTTCGCTCTCGGCGATGATCGAACCATCGTGCAGTTCAACCAAAGATTTAACCAACGTCAGCCCGACACCCATCCCACCTTCTGCCCGGTCGATCGTGTTTTCGCCCTGCACGAAAGGATCGAAGACACGCTTGACCAGCTGAGCGTTCATGCCCACGCCGTTGTCGACAACTTTGATTACAACGTGATTGTCGTACTCTTCCAAAGAGATTTGAACTGCTCCTCCCTTAGGCGTGTACTTCACCGCGTTGACCAACAAATTAACAACTATCTGCTGCATACGCGACGGATCGCCAAATATCGGCAATGGTGTTTCAGGAACAATTTTCGTAAGCTTAATACCGCCGGCGGTCGCGACTGAACGCACCGCCAAAATCGCATCGTTCGCCGAATCGCGGAGGTCAACAACCGATCTCCGCAAATCAATTTTACCTTGGATGACACGCGAAATATCCAACAGGTCGTCGAGGATACAACCCAACTGATCGCTTTGGCGGTTGAGCACATCAGAAACTGCCGTGATTCGGCTGTCTTGGGTTTCGATTCGACTTAAGACCTTGGAGGCATTTTTAATTGCGGCAAGCGGGTTCCTCAGCTCGTGCGACAACATCGCCAGAAAGCGGTCACGTTCGCGGATCGCCCGTTCGGCTTTGCGTTGGGCGACTTTACGAGCGGTGATGTCCGTCTTGATTCCCGCGATTGCGACGATGCGATCGTTTTCATCTTTCAACGGATACTTGATTGTCAAGTACGTGCGTCCTTTGCCCTGTCGTGGAATCGTTTCCTCGACTTCCACCGTTTCGCCCGTTTGCGCAACATGCGCGTCGCTTTCCTCAAGGCGTTCGGCGATGTGTTGAGGTAGAAATTCGTCGTTGGTCTTGCCGATGATTTCTGTCGACGGTTGTCCAAAAACGCTCTCGGACTGATCGTTGGCGACAAGGTATCGCCCCTGCAAATCTTTGATGAAAATGAAAGCTGGTGAATTGTCGAGGATGCCTCGGAGCCTGATATCGCGCTCACGCACTTCTGATTGGGCGCGCTTGAGCGATGAGACGTCTATCAGCGTGACGACGACCCCTTCAATTTCTTGAGCGACTCGATACGGCAAAATGCGGAGGAAGTAATCGTGCCCGGTGCGGTCCTTCACGTCCGTTTCAAAAGGCTGGCCGGTCGACAACACCCATTTGATGTCTTCAACGAGGCTGTCGTGATCAATCGAGTGAGTAAAGTTTTCAAACGAGCGTCCGATATCGCGTTCGATGATGCTGAACGATTTTGCGATACGCGGTGTGAACTTTCGAATGGCCAGATCGCGATCGAGAAACAGCACGCCAACATCTGTGCTTTCGAGCAAGTGACTCATGTCGTCCGTCATCTCGGTCAGCTCACCGATCTTGCGCTGATACTCGGCGTTGACGGTGTACAGTTCTTCGTTGACCGAATGCAATTCTTCGTTGGTCGATTGCATCTCTTCACTGGACGCGACCAGTTCTTCGTTGGTCGCGTGCAGCTCTTCGTTGCTGGCCTCCAGTTCTTCGATTGTCGCTTGCAGGTTTTCCTTGGTGTGTCGCAAGTCAATTTCTAGTGTTTCAATTCGAGCACGTGAATTGGCGTTGAGATCAATTTCTGATTCATCGAGTTCGGTGACCTCTCGAATTGGTGCGTCGTCAATCTCGTCAAACGAAATCAGCATGTGGCTCATGTCGTTGTCACGTCCAAGAATCGGAACCACAGAGACTCTTATTTGCCGCACATTTTCGTCGGAGCGCAGGTTAACTCCGGTATAGGCGGTCGCTTTCGCTTCCTTGGAAACGCGCTGAATCGCGCCTGAAATCGCGGTCTTCAATTCGCCCTCGAACAATTCCAGCACGTCCCCGGTCGTTCTGCCACGCCGGATCTTCAGATAGTTGCCCGCGTCTCCGAATACATGCACGACCTCGCGCTGACGATTGATCAATACCGAAGGTGGAAGGAATTTATCCAGTAGTTCATCATAGGCTTGCGACAGCTCATTGGCGGAAGACTTGGTTGGTGCAAAGTTTGCCGCACCGATAAGTTTAGTCCCGGTGCTGTTGCCAAGTGGGAGCTTCAAAGCCGATTGCAATCGCACATCGCGGCGTTTTGAAAAGACTTTCCAGTGTCGGTCGATCGGCTTGAATTCGTCTTCGAGATCACCGAGCCCTTCGCTGGGACCGAGCATCAAGACGCCGCCGGTTCGCAGTCCGAAATGAAACAGCGAGATGACTTTCTTTTGAATCACCGGTTGGAAATAGATCAACATGTTGCGACAGCTGATCAAATTCAAACGCGTGAATGGAGCGTCTTTGATCACGTTTTGTTCCGCAAACACGATCATCTGCCGAAGCTCTTTGGTGATATGAAACTGATCGCCGGTTCGCGTGAAGTACCGCTTTTTCCTGTCAGCTGAGACATTGGTCAAGCTGGAAGCGTTGTAAATACCAGCGCTGGCCGCGTCGAGTGATGCACGGTGAACGTCGGTCGCAAAAATCTTCACGTTCTGGCGCTGTTCGGGCGTCATCATCTCGTCCAGCAGCATTGCGATGGAGTAAGGCTCTTCGCCAGTAGCACATCCGGCAACCCAAACGCGAAACTCCTCGCCGTCAGGATGTCCCTTCAACATCTCCGGCAGGATTTCGCTCTGAAGTAAATCAAATGCCTCGCTGTCGCGGAAAAACTGTGTCACGCCGATCAACAGGTCTCGGTAAAGCGCGTGAAGTTCGTCAGCATTCTCGGCGACGCGATCAACGTAGACTTCGAAATCCTGCGTCTCACTCATCAACAATCGTCGTTCGATCCGACGTAGAACGGTGGTCTGTTTGTAGACCGAGAAATCAATCCCGTATTCGTCGCGAAGCAAGCGGATTAACTTTTTCAAGCCCGGTTCGCTGGGTTCAACGGGTTTGGATTCTTCTACCAACGCACTGCGATTGGGGCTGGCAACGTAACGGTTGAGCACTTCACCGATTTCATCGGGCGGCAGAACCAAATCAACCATTCCCGTTTCCATTGCACTCTTTGGCATGCCGTCGAACTTGGCAGTTTCCTCACTTTGGACAATCACCAGTCCACCCGCATCGTGTACATCGCAGATGCCGCGTGAACCATCGCTGCCAGTACCCGAAAGCACGATCGCGACGGATTTTTCGCTCAGATCACGGGCCAATGATTTAAAGAACTGATTGATGGGCAGCGATAGGCCTTTGTCGGGATCCTTGTCCTTAAGCAAAAGCTTCCCGTCCGAGATGATCATCTCTTTTTTGGCCGGGATTAGATAGATCGAGTCAGCTTCGACAGCCATCTGGTCGGTCGCCATGAGCACCGGCATGCTGGTTTTGCGTACCAACAACTCGTCCATCATGCTTTCGAAGTCTGGCGAAAGATGCTGAATGACGACGAAGGCCATGCCCGTTTCGGCCGGCATTCCTTCGAAGACCCGCTCAAGTGCTTCTAGACCACCAGCCGATGCACCTATCCCGACAACAATCTCGGGGGACGCATTTGGGGATGATACTTGATTGTCTTGGCTGTTTACTTTGCCGCTTTGGCCTTCATTGTTTTGACCCATCGTGGCTACATCCGTAACTGTTGGTGCCTGTTTAAGAAAGTTCCGACTCTTACCCCGCCTTCAAAACTGTCCGCTTGCTTCTGTGTTCGCATTCACGCGAGAGCCAGCGGAGCGAACGGCTCCGCTGACTTTTTCATTTCATCCATACCGTTGGTTACCATTGGTTGTTGACTACCAACCGCAACCGCGTCGGCCGCCGCCGTAGTAGATTCCTCCGCCGCGATGGAAACCGCCGTGGAATCCGTTATTGAAACCGCCGCGGTAGAACGAGTTCACTGGCACGGGGCGATAGATTGGACCGCCAAATCCGACGCCGAAGCCACG
>CAZORS010000309.1:0-4542 GCA_964582025.1 uncultured Pirellulaceae bacterium
TAAATCTTAACATCCGCATTGAAGATTGGCAGCGACCAGTCTCATCGACCAAATGGCCAGCCGGGATGTTTAGTAAAGCGAATTCGATTTTACGGGTTAAACACCGAGAATTGAGCGCGGTTGCGAATTCAGGTGTGTTTTGATTCGTCATCTGTAATCTGATTGCTAAACTAGACTTTGGACCAAGGATTCGGTTCCACCCTTGCTCATCCCTCCCGAGTCATTCAGACACGAAGTTTGCCAGTGGAAAACACAAAGGTCGGCCCATTCTTAATTCTCAAGCGCCTCGGAACCAGCCGGCGTCAGCAGGTGTTCCATGCTCGGCAGGAAAAACAGAACCGTGACGTTGTTCTGAAGTTTATCAATATTCCGCCAGCCATCGAGTGGCCCAAAGCGATCGACAAAATTGAGCGAGAGACGGTCGAGCTAAGAAAACTTCGTCACGATAATCTTGTGCGCGTGTACGGTGTCGGAGTTCATGAACCGGAACAGAAAATTTTCTTCGCGACCGAACTGATCGAAGGCGAAGCGTTATCTTCAATTCTTGCGCGACGCGGAAAGTTGGCTCCCGATCTGGTTGTCGAATACGGACATCAGATTGCTGAGGCACTCAAATACATCCACAACAAAGAGATCATTCACTCCAAGCTGACGCCTGACAAAATCATTGTTACGTCGGATCACAAAGTTAAGATTTCTGATTTGCGATTGAATCGGGCCAAGAAACGCCGTTGGGATGCGACGCGAAAACGCGATCTCGAGATTGCAGCCTATATGTCGCCCGAACAGTTTGACGAAGGTGCGACTCAGAAATCAGATTTTTATTCTCTTGGTGTGATCCTTTACGAACTTCTGACTGGCAAGCTGCCGTACGAGCCGGACACGATGGGGCGAATGGCAAAAACGAAACGAGAAGCAACGGCTCCTTCGATTTCCGAAGCCGTGATGAACTGCCCAATTTGGCTGGACAAGATCGTGACGCAAATGGTGCAGCCCGATCCACGCCAACGTCCGCACTCGGCTCGCGCGATCACGTTTGCGTTCGAAGAAATCAAGAAGATGGATTCGACGCAAAAGTCAGCCGCATCTCAAGTCGCTGGCAACTTCAATCCGCTAACCGCTGGCGTGGACAAAACGGAAGCCCGTCGCGTGTTGGGTAAAAAGACGTTTCGTGAAAAAGTCGACGAAACGCCGTTCTACCAGAAGACTCCGTTCATGATCGCGAGCCTGGTCGGCATGCTTGCCTTAATGATTTACTTCGCAATTCCGAAAAGCCATGCGGCGATCTTTGCTGAAGCGAAGGAGAAACTTGCATCTCTCGATCCCGGCGATTGGCGAGACGCGGCCGTCGATTTTAAGACGCTGAGGGAAAGTAGTGTTAAAGAGATTGCTGACGATTCGGTAGAGCTGTACTTTCAAAGTAAGGAGAAGATTCTGGAGGTAAATGCCAAGAGTGGCGTCTCGCCGGGAGCCAGAAATTTCTACACCGGAAACATTAAGTCCTACATTGACGCCGTGCAAAAGTTTCTTGCCGGCGAGCACGTTGCAGCGAAGTCCGAGTTTGAGCGTCTGGTTCTTGAAGTGGATCCTGAAGGCGACGAACGTCACGTTTACCATGCCGCAACAAAACAGCTGCAACAACTTTCGGGCATTTTGTCGTTGCCCGAAGAACCTGAAACACTCTCCGCGATGATCAGTGCGTACGACACTGAAACGAACGGATTGAAGCTGATGCAAGGCGAGAAAGTTCTTTCTCGAATGATGATGCAGTTCGCTCGTAACCCAAAGTACAAAGAGATTTGCAAAGCCGCCGAACTGCAGCTGGCTGCCGTTAAGGCGCGACTCGCCGGAGACGCCGATTCAACTGAAGCGGATGAGTGAACAAAATTTCGAAGCGAGTCTCGATGTTTGCGACGATGTTTGATCCTGTGAATGCTAAGTCATTCATGCTCGGGCTTCTTCGAGTTGTTTGACGAGTTTGTTGTACTGTCCCTTGGATAGAAATACGCGGTAGCAGCCATTCTTGAGCTTACCGACCTCAACGTTATTTTGCGTGTCAGAATCCCAGCTGATGATCTTGCGAGAGTAAACATCGATGTCGATGAAATAGTAGTACTTCGATGCCGGATCTTTTCGGTTAGCAGCCATTGGTGACAACCAGTGTGCTCTGTTTGTTCGGGAGGAGTTTGGACATTCATCTTACTGGCTGAAAGTCGCTTGATCAAAGTGAGCGTGTAGCTGGATATTCAGTCGCCAAACACCATCACTTCAACACATTCAGAGTCTCAGTCTCGTCGAAGTGATGAAGCAGCAGGTAGTCGTCCCATCCGTTCTCCCCTTCGCAACATACGATCGTTGCTGATGCCAGCGAAGGTTCGGCTTTCAACGCGACAGCGACTGCAGGCCAGATCGAGCAAACATCATCGGTGTAGATGTTGACGTTAATGTACGGACCGCCATCTTCACCACGTTCGGCGTCGACAACGGCGTTTGGAGAATGAGTCTTCGCGATCTGAGTTAGTGAATCAACGTGGGCGGCGAGATCACCGGAGAACAAATCCGGTTGCAACTGAATGTTTAAGCATTTCATGATCATTCGGCATGACGGAAAGGTTTGCGGCACCGCCCTAAAAGAAGCGAGCGAATCTGAACTACGAATGGTTCTACCACGGCTATCCCGTGTCACCAAACAGAGGTGGTGTACCGCAGCGCCGCTGCGCAAGAACTATGTTGTCCGCCGATGCACTAGATTTGGCGTTGCGTAAGGCGAATCAGGGAATCCACCGTACCATCAATCTGATGAACGTCTGCATCAGAGAATTTCACGCCAAATTCCTCGCCGAGCTCAAAACAGATCTCACCGATGTCAACGTCGTCAAAAACAATCGCGACATTGTCATGGGGAAGTGTGTTGCACTCCGTAGCTGTTCGCAAAGGACGCGCCTAACACGGACGCAGGTTTCGAGCGTCACACGGGAGTTGGCGTAGTACTCCCTGTGGAATGCGTCGTCCGAAACGGAGGCACGGTTCGCGATGGAATCGAAGTATTCCCATTCGTTTGAGTTGGAGAAAAGGTTGCGGAACATGGCTATCCCGAAAGGCTCTCGTGCCGACAACGGAAGGTTTTTCTTGAATGTGTGTCACTCATTCGTTCTGTTCGAGAAATGAATAGTGAAGAGGCTGATATGGTTTCAGTCTTTTGAATTACAACTTGTTTTCAGAAGGAAACACCATGAAGAAATTTACTTTACTTGCAGCGATGTTCGTTGCATTGCTCACAACGTCCACTGCTTCGGCTCAGGATGCTTACGCTCTTGGCGATGTCGAGTTCGTGACACCTGACACTGCTGTTGTATCCGGTGTTGTACTTGACAATTCCTACAACGATTCAACGCTCTTGCTTGAGTCAACGGACGAACTCGGGAACTTTCAATCCTCAGTCATCGACATCGCTGTCGATGGTTCATTCCTGCTGATTGGAAATCCAAATTTCATCACGGGCCCAACGTCCATTTTACCAGGTGAACTCTCTGAACTCGGCACTGGAAACGCAGTGGGCAGTTTGGTTATCGTGACGGAAGTCCCTTTTGAAGATTGGTTTGATCACTGGTCGCAGAACCCATCGGGCCGGATTGTTCCGTTATGGGGCCGCCCATGCCTTTACAACCATGAGCATCTTCAGGATAACTATAACGACATCGACATGGACTTTGGTGACTACTTTCCCAACTGGCCCGATGCCGACTATTCCCCAGAAGAAAACCTGCACTACATCGAGGTTTTGGTTGCCGCTGGCGACCCCATCCGGGACACCTTTGTTGATGAAAACGGGGACAAAATTGTTCCGCCGCTCAAGGCTGACGGAACGAAACCCATGATTACTCAAGAGCGGGATATCATCGAAGCAGACGGGTACATCTGGGATTCAACGATTCCTGGTTGGACAAAACCATAGTTATTTATTTGTCCTTGGTTGCTTGGCCATGGATGACATGGCCAAGCAGTTTATAGAAGGTTTAAATATGCAAAATGAAGTGTCATTCGAAAGAGCCGTTTGTCTGCTCACCCTCGACTTGCAGAGAAGTTTCAATATGGAGTTCGGTGTTAGAGATGGCACCCCATTCGTTCGCAACCAAATTGTAAAAGTGCTATTCAGCCCGGGAAGCGTTCGCGATCCGTTTACCTCCGCTACCATGGTTCCGGCAGGGAAGAGCAGCGTCCTGAGGTCTAGTTGGATCATACTGGTTGCATTAGCGGAAGAGTTAAACGTCGTTGAGAATTACTATCCGCTTCGAGCAAGCAAGGAGTTGGCATTGGCATTCGGAGGCCAGTCTTCCGCATTTTCTGCCATGCAAGATGTGATATTTTTAAAGAATGAATGCGATGGCATACTTCGAGGTGACGAAGCCTCGATACAGAAAGCGGAGCATCTAATTTCCCAACGCAATAAGCGGGGTTGAGGTCAAGTCTGTGTCATAGCTAAGTTGTTGAAACAGCTTCTTGCACTGAATGCCGGTTGTGTGTAAGACCGTTCAAAGGGGG
>CAZORS010000310.1:0-4484 GCA_964582025.1 uncultured Pirellulaceae bacterium
CCGATGATCGTGATGCCGATCAACAGCTCGGTTAATGTGAATGCGGCACGCTGGGCAAAGCCGCTGCGGTTGCGATGGATGTTTGAAGAACTCATGGTTTCTCCCTGGGCAGGTTTTCGGTGTGAGGTGTTTTAGTTGGTTTACGGTTTTCGGTTTTCGGTGTGTGGTTGATGCTCTTCCGAACACCGTAAACCGCACACCGTAAACCTGCTTCTACTTCTTACCGCCGGTCAGGCCAGAGATGATCGCGATCAGTGGCATGAACAACGAGACAACGATGAACAAAACCACCAGACCAAGGAAAATGATCATCAAAGGTTCGATCAGTTTCATCATTCCGTCAGTGATCGATTCGACTTCTTCTTCGTAGTAGTCGGCGACCTTATAAAGCATCGTATCGAGTTCACCTGTCTCTTCGCCTACGTCGATCATGTTCACGACGAGGTCTTCCACGACAGGTTTCTTGTAATTCAAAAAGTACCAGGCAAATCCGACCAGACACAATCCGAACGAACCGTAGGCGACGTAGAACCAGAAATCCGGTTTCACGAACAGAACTGCCAACGGCGGAAGTGCCATCATCGCCATGAAGAAGAACAGCGTGACCGGATGGAATGTCGGTCGCGAATTGCCCTTCATCGGATTGGCGATCGTGTCACCAGCCCGAATCGAATCGGTGACTCGTGAGAAAATCTTTTCGTACATCGCGTTGCCGGATGTTTCACGAGTAATGGTCAGGCCTTCGATGATCGGAACACCGCTGGCAACCAAGGCACCGAGCGTACGAGTCGTACGGGCAAGGTTTGATTTTTCAACCAGTTTCCCAATCACAGGAAGTTTCAGTAAGTAAAGGTGCCAACCCATTCGGCCGGCGCGGAATTTACACACCAGCGAAATGAACAGCATCATCGAAATTGGAATCAGCGGGAACAGGAACCACAGCTTACAGACACGATCCGAGATCGCCATCAACAGCTGCGTCATCGCCGGAAGCTCAATTCCGAATTCCTCGAACATCTTTTGGAATTCTGGAATGATGAATAGCATGATGAACGTCAAAATACCGATCGTGAACACGACGACCATGATCGGATAAATCATCGCTCCGATGACTTTACCTTTCAGCTTCTGAGTACGCTCTTTGAACTCAGCAAGACGCCGAAGAATGATTTCCAGTGAACCACCGGCCTCACCGGCCTTGATCATGTTCACGTAAAGTCGGTCAAAGACTTTCGGTGATTTCGAGAGTGCTTCCGAAAGCGAAGCACCGCTTTCAATCTCATCGCACACGTCGATCAGGCTGTTTTTTAGAGCCCCGGGATTGGCTTGATCTTCAAGGATCTTCAGGCTGCGAAGAATTGGCAAACCGGCATCTTGCAGAATCGAAAGCTGACGCGTGAACGTCACCATCTTCTTACCACCGGCACCGCCCAATGCGAACGTCTTGCGACTGCCCGGACCCGTCGCGCCTGCTTTGGTGCTGGATTTTTGAGGCGCGATCTTGGTGACGAAATAGCCCATCGACCGGATCGTGGCTTGAGCCTCGTCCTGTGTCGGTGCTTCGATAACGTCACGAATCTCTTGACCCTGTGGGTCCATCGCTTCGAATTGATAGGTAGGCATTTTAGGTCTCGGTTTTCAGTTTTCGGTTTTCGGTGTGTGGTACTCGGTTTTTGTGTGTCGTTTTCAGTAGTAAGGTTGCATGCAAACCACACACCTCACACCGAAAGCCTCACACACACTCAGGCATCCAAAACGGTTTCTCGAATCACTTCTTCAGCACTCGTCGTTCCATCAAAGACATAATCGATTCCCATATCGCGAAGCAGCACCATGCCTTTTTCTTTCGCTCGGTTGCGAAGATCATCCGTGGTCTTGTTTTCCATAATCATCTCGCGAAGCTCATCGTCAAGGATCATTAGTTCGAACAATCCGACGCGACCCTTGTATCCGGTGTTGGAACAAGTCGTACAACCGGCTCCGCGATAGAATTTCTTGCCAACGGCCAATGCTGGATCGACTTCCAAATCCAACAGGACATCTTCGGAGATATCGACTTCTTCGCGACACTCTGGACAAATTCGACGAACCAATCGTTGAGCCAAAATCGCCTCGACGGTGGCCGTGATCAGGAAGGCAGGAACGCCCATGTCTTTCAAACGAGTCACCGTGCTTGGCGCGTCGTTAGTGTGTAAGGTGCTGAACACAATGTGACCGGTCAGCGAAGCTTGAATCGCGATCTCGGCCGTTTCGTAGTCTCGAATCTCGCCAACAAGAATCTTGTCCGGATCCTGTCGAAGAATCGCACGCAGGGCTGACGAAAACGTTACGCCAATGTCGTGGTTGATCGGAATCTGAACGATACCATCAATGTCATATTCGACCGGATCCTCAGTTGTGATCAATTTGTCTTCGATGTGATTCAGTTCACTCAATGCTGAGTACAACGTCGTCGTTTTGCCAGAACCTGTTGGTCCGGTAACCAGCACGATGCCGTTGGGCTTGCCGATGACTTCACGGAACTTAGCCATGATGTCTTCGTTCATGCCAACATTGTTCAAGTCCAGCGAAACCACACTGCGGTCTAGGACTCGACAAACAACGCTTTCGCCAAACATCGTCGGCATCACGCTGACGCGAAGGTCAACTGGGTGACCACCAACGGTCAGCTCGATACGGCCGTCTTGCGGAAGACGTCGTTCTGAAATGTTCAGGTTCGCCATGACCTTGATCCGCGTGGTGATTGCGAAGGCAAGGTGACGTGGCGGAGGAACCATCTCGAAAAGAACGCCGTCCGCCTTAATGCGAATGCGGAATTCATCTTCGAAAGGCTCGAAGTGAATGTCGCTGGCGTGGTCCTTGATCGCCAGCAACAGAACCATGTTCAGCAATTTACGAACAGGAGCACTATTGGCCAGTTCGGTCATGTCACCGAGGTTAATCGGTCCATCGCCAAGCAACGCCATCGACGCGGCCTTGAGTTCTTCGTCGGCTTGAAGTTCCTGAATGATCTTTTCGATGCTTTCAGAATCTTCATTGAAGTACTTGTCGATCAATTTCAGAATCAAAGATTCCGAAGCGACCAGCAGTCGGATTTCGTTACCAAGAAAGCGACGCAATTCGTCCTGCATGGCAATGTTCTGCGGGTCGCAGGTTGCCAATGTCAGCACGTTATCGTTGAGTTGCAGCGGAATCACGCGGTACAGTTGAGCCATCGCATCGGAGAGTGCTTCGCGAGCATCCTGCGGTGGCGTAACGCCATCGAGGTCAATCGTCTGGAGGTTGAATTGCTCGCCGAGTGACGCGATGAGTTCATCGTCGGTGACGAGACCCATTTCCATCGCGATACGACCGATGAGCTTACCGCCCTGCGATTGCGATTGTTCCTCGACTAACATCTCCAACTGATCGTCGTTGATGTAACCAAGGTCAACAAAAATTTGTCCTAGCCTTCTGGCGGCCATATTGGTTCCTTTGGAACTTTAAGAACGCAGAGTTACAGAACGAAGTGTTCAGATTTCTGGTTCGGTTTGCCTTCGCAAATGCGAACAAAAGCGAAGGTTTGATTTGGGTTAAGTTTCGTTAGTGATTGGTTTTGTGAGCCGTTTGGGCGCTAGCCCGGTTATTGGTTTTGGCCTGAGGAAGGTCGCCCTCCCCGTCGCTCTGCTCCGACCCTCCCGGAAGGAGGGTGATGTTCATTTCTGAACACTGCTTTCTTTACCTTCTTTACTTTCTCTATACGTCATCATCCTCTTCGAAATCGTCGTAGTCTTCATCATCCATCATGTCTCCCCCGCCGCCGATTCGTCGTCGAGCTTGAGCAATTCGTTTGGCCAAACCGTCGGGCTGTTGAGCTTTGCCGAGCACGTCTTCCATTTCGACTTTCTCTTCTTCCCAAAGGTCGAAAAGGCAATCGTCCATCAGCTGCATACCGAACTTGGCACCCGTTTGGATCGCCGAGTTGATACGGAAAGTTTTGTTTTCACGAATCAGGTTACTGATCGCGGAAGTTACTACCAACGATTCGTAAGCCGCACATCGACCGCCACCAATACGCGGCAAAAGCGTCTGAGCCAACACGCCGATCAGCGAAGTCGAAAGCTGAGTACGAATTTGGTCCTGAAGGTTTCCGGGGAAAGCGTCAATGATTCGGTTGACGGTACCTTGAGCACTATTGGTGTGCAGGGTTCCGAAAACGATGTGACCCGTTTCCGCAGCCGAGATCGCAGCCTCAATCGTTTCAAGGTCTCGAAGCTCACCGACGAGAATCACATCAGGATCCTGACGCAAAGCACGACGAATCGCTTCGGCGAAGCTCGGCACGTCGACACCAACTTCACGTTGGTTGATCGTCGACATTTTGTGATAGTGATAAAACTCGATCGGGTCTTCGATCGTGATGATGTGGTGGTCAACGCGCTCATTGATGAAGTTCACCAAACTCGCCAGCGTCGTGGACTTGCCGGAACCCGTCGGGCCGGTGA
>CAZORS010000311.1:0-4471 GCA_964582025.1 uncultured Pirellulaceae bacterium
TAAAACAGGAGCCGTATACGGACCCGTACGTACGGTTCTGTGAGAGGGATGAGCCAGCCATGCTGGCTCACCCTACTCGATTTCGTTCGGAAACTTAGGCAGGTGCCTCGGGTGTCTGCTCCAGAAAGACGCCGATCTGACGGAACTTCTCATAACGATCTGCCAGCAATGCCTCTTGCTCGACAGTGACCAGTTCTTTCAGGTTCTTTTGGAAGTAACGCCGCAGTCTCGCTGCCATCGCATGGTGGTCCCGATGGGCTCCCCCGAGTGGCTCTTCGATCACGTCGTCGATGATCCCCATCTTCAAAAGGTGGCCAGACGTAAACTTCAGTGCCGTAGCGGCTTTCTCTGCATGTTCGGCACCCTTCCAAAGAATCCCGGCACAGCCTTCGGGACTGATGACGGAATAATAGGCGTTTTCCAGAACCGCTACTCGGTCACCGACTCCAATTCCGAGAGCACCTCCGCTGCCGCCTTCACCAATGACCACGCAGATGATCGGCGTCTTCAGTCGCGACATCTCATACATGTTTTCGGCGATGACTTGAGCTTGCCCACGCTCTTCAGCTCCGATGCCGGGATAAGCTCCTGGCGTGTCGATCATGCAGATCACGGGCAATCCATATTTCTCGGCCATTCGCATTTTGGCCATCGCCTTGCGGTAGCCTTCTGGATGGGCGCAACCAAAATGAGTTTTTTGTCGGTCATTGAATGTCCGGCCTTTTTGATGGCCGACCACCATCACTTTAATGTCACCCAATGATGCGAATCCGACTCGTATTGCAGGATCGTCACCGAACAGCTTGTCGCCGTGGAGCTCAACGAATTCGTCAAACACCAAAGAAAGATAATCCGTCGTGTGAGGGCGATCCTTGTGGCGAGCAACTTGCACCGTTTCCCATGGAGTCAGATTCGAATAGATTTCTCGCGTTTGATCAGTGAGCTTTTTCCGCAACAATTGAACTTGATCCGCCACCTCAGGTGATTCAGGATTGGTTGCAGTCGCGATCGTCTGTTCAATTTCTTCGGCGATGTCCGCCAAAGGTTGTTCAAAATCAAGGTAGTCCATCTTGTCTTCGTCAATGTGGAATGAATAGGTTGATTACCGCTTGTAGCCTTCTGGCCGTTTGCCAGCTTTGTAAATTTCAGTTTTTGCCAGGTCAGACAGAAGTTGCGTCATGTCGTCGTAGCGATCATCTGGACTCTTGGCCATCATTTTTCGCACGATCGCCGCGAACTCTTTTGAAGAATCACTCACCGCTTCGAGGGATGGAGGCGACTGGTGAAGGTGTCGATTCAAGAGGTCGTCGGGCGAAGTGCCCGAAAACGGAGTTCGCTTTGCGAGCAGCTCAAACATGACGCAGCCGAACCCATACATGTCGCACCGTAGATCAAGCGGCTCACGGCGAATCTGTTCTGGAGCCATGTAGCTTCGCGTGCCGGCGGCCTGTTTGGGCTTTCTCGAAAACAATTTGCCGAGACCTTTTTTTCGCTTCTGTGTTTTGATGGCGATTGAAAAGTCAATCAACTTGATGTTGGCTTCATCGTCAGCAAGGAAGTTGTCTGGCTTGACGTCGCAATGTACCCAGCCCTTGTTATGGAGATGCTGCAACCCTTTGGCGCATCCGCGGATGACCGGACCGACATTGGCCGCAATCAACTCCGGCTGCTCACGGAGCACGATTTTAAGGTTCTTCGCACTTGAAAGCTGCATCGCCAAAAGCGGATATCCTTGATCCTCGTGATAGCCAAAAATCTGAATGACGTTTGGGTGCTTTAGCGCTGTTCCGACGGCAGCTTCATGCTTCAACTGATCGATTTCGTGTCGGTCTTTACGGTAGTCCTGTAGCAGAACCTTGAGTGCAATCCGCTCTTTCTCACCAGTACGAAGAGCCTCCCAGACCTGCGTCGAAGTACCTGAACGAATCAATCTTAACAATTGAAACGCCCCAATAAAATCTCGACCAATTGACACAATAAATTCCGATTGGAAAAGAGGCTGATGGCGATCCATCCGACGTGATCGACAGCCCAGATTCTAACTGAATTGTCCAGAATTTCGACCCTAATGCATTGTCGTTCAGGAGTAGAAAACTCGTTCCAGAAAAAGCCCATTCGCTGGTGCTGTTTGTCCGGCAAGGCTCCGATCCTTCTGATCCAAAACCCATTTTGCCCACGAAGGCGGCTGACTGCGGCGTCCAACGTGGACCAGTGTTCCGACGATATTCCGCACCATGTTGTAGAGGAAACCGTCTGCGGTAATGAAGATTCTGATATCGGTGAACGGATCACGCTGCACCGATTCGATCTCCAGTTGCATTACGTTACGAACCGTCGTGCTTCGAATCGTGCCACCAGTGGCTTGAAAGCTGGCGAAGTCAAGCTCTCCAGTCAAGAAAGAAGCCCCTTCCCGCATCGCGTCGATGTCCAAATGGTGCGGCACAAACCAGCAGTGAGCGATCCCCAGCGGATCCAGAATGCGCCCGCATTGAATCTGGTAACAATAAGTCTTCTTTTCGCAATCGCGGATCGCGTGGAAGCCCTCGACTGCCGACTCAACATTCAACACCGAAACGTCGTCGGGCGTTTGTGCGTTAAGCGCCCGAATCAAATCCGCATTAGGAATAATTGACTCGGTCGACAAGGAACATGCTTGACCCCGCGCATGAACTCCGCTGTCGGTGCGTCCGCTAGCCGTGATTCGAATGACTTCGCCAGTAACCTTCGTCCAGCCTTCTTCAAGCCGCTGTTGTATGGAGATTCCATTTTTTTGAACCTGCCATCCGACGTACCTCTTGCCATCGTAGGCGATCGTCAGTTTGAGGTGCCGCATGCCGAGTACTTATCCGAAACCAAAAGCTCAGCGATCTGCACCGCGTTCGTTGCGGCGCCTTTTCGCAAGTTGTCGCTAACGCACCAAAACGTCAGTCCATTCTCACAGCTAATGTCTTTGCGGATCCTGCCAACAAAAACATCATCCAAATCGTCGCTGTTGCTCGGCATCGGATAAACACCCGCTTCGAGGTCATCCACCACGGTGATTCCATCAGCCGCCTCAAATAGCTTTCGAGCTTCCTCTACTGAAACAGGGCGCTCGGTTTCAACAAGGATCGTTTCGCTATGGCAATTCGAGACCGGAACACGAACGCAAGTCGGGCAGACCTGAATAGAGTCGTCGCCGAAGATCTTTCGCGTCTCGTAGACCATTTTCAGTTCTTCAGACGTGTAGCCGTCCGCCTTGTGTGATCCGATCTGCGGAATCACGTTGAAAGCGATCGGATGACTAAACGCTTGGTAATCGTACTCTTTGTCTTCGAGGAACGCTTTGGAGCCATCGGTCAGGTCTGCTTGACCTTTCACCCCTGCCCCGCTGGTTGCCTGGTAAGTCGACACGACGACTCGTTTGATTTTCGCCACGTCGTGAATGGGCTTCATCGCAACGACCATTTGAGTCGTGCTACAGTTTGGGCTGGCAATGATTCCCTTGTGTTCCGCAATCGCGTCCGCGTTAACTTCTGGAACAACCAATGGAACGTGATCCAGCATTCGGTGATAGCCGCTTTCGTCAACGACAATGCAGTCTCTCTCTACCGCCCAAGGCACAAACATGGCGGCCACATCATCGGGAGTCGATCCAATCACGATGTCGATATCGTCGAAGGCATCCGCTTCAAGCAGCTTAATCGTGTGCGATTCTCCTTTGAATTCAATCGTTGATCCGGCAGATCGTTTCGACGCCAAGAAAGTAATTGTTTCGTAGGGAAAATTGCGGGCTTCAAGCATCTGTCGAACAAGCGTGCCGACAGCTCCCGTTGCTCCCGCGATTGCAATTCGTTTTGCCACGGTCGTCTCCAAAGGTAGTGAATATTCAGCTGCGTATTATAGGAGTCCGCGGGATTTTTTCGACGTGAAAAGTTGGCGGCTGAGCACAAGTTGGGAAATCAAATCCACATCCTACCGTTCGGATTGTGGTCTCGTCGCAACGGCAGAAATCCGCTGCCACATCGCGGAGCGTGCGTAAAAGCCCTTTAGGCAAAAACCATGTGCCCAGCACTACGTCCGAAAGTGTGATTTCCGGTGGAATGTCGATACAGATGTAAGAAGGGGGCGCGCCAGTGTACGAACAGCCGAGTCCTACAAGGGCATCAGGGTGAGCTTGATTTTCTGGAGCCTCGTCAACGGGTAGATCGAAGACTACGCGGACAAGTTGATGTCCCGATTTTTCAACGACTCGTACAAAAATCGGTCGTCCGGATTCCGGGCACGGAGTCGTTTCGATGATGTCGCCCCATGAAACACCGTAGGCGTAAAACGGCAAGTTGAGGAGCTTGAAGTGGTTGTCGCGTCCATAAGGCTCTGCCCATGGAACCTCGACGTGAACCTCACCATCCGCTTCAGTGCGGAGTTCAATCTTTACGTCGCCATTCGACTTCATTTGTCTGCCAACGGAAGGTTTTTACGACACCGCCCT
>CAZORS010000312.1:0-4450 GCA_964582025.1 uncultured Pirellulaceae bacterium
CTGTAGATGCTACAGGCACGCCTGAGTTCGCTAATCCAAACACCTTCCAAATCATTTCATTCGGTCTCGATGGTGATCCGGGAGTTTCGCCGACAGCGACTGCAGACAGAACGCGTGGTTTGTTGTTTGACAAGTCTGCCGGAGTTCAAGAAGTCCAGCTTCCGCAAAGTTCCGACAACCTGTGCAACTTTGCACAAGGTCGCTTGGACAAGTACATCACTGAGCAACAGTAGTCTCACCTGCCTGCCTACATTCAACAGGTTCCTACCATGAACAAGAATTTTCAAACTTATCGACCGCGATCAATTCGCAACGCCTTCACGCTAATGGAGTTGCTATTGGTCATTGCGATCATCGCAATCCTTGCTTCGCTAGGCGTGGGCGTAATGGCTCAAGCTCAAAACGATGCATCGGTTGCCGCGACACGTTCGCGAGCCACCATGATTCAAAAAATTCTGGAAATCGAACTTGAAGATTACGAAGTCAAGCGATCACCGGTTCCTTTGGGAGTGATTCGAGTGATGGTTGAAGGGAATGACGATGTATTTCCTCCAATCCCTGCCTCCGGCTTGGAAACAGGGAGACTTTTATTACATGTAAAGGTCCTTAGAAGAATGATCATGGCGGATCTCATCAGATCAGAAATGCCCGATGGTTCACGCGTTGCACCTGGTACCAACTTGGACTCAATCATGGGCAATTTTCCATCACCTGCACTTCGGAGCTACTTGGTAGACCAATGTGGTGTCAACATTGGCTTGGTAAACGCACTGTCGCAGTTTCGGCCACGTTCAGTAGATCGTTGGAACGAATGGGCTACCAATAGCGGGTGGACAATCGATGTTGTTGATGAGATCCCTGGTGATGGAATTGATGAAGAGGCCGCTAACAAGTCGGAACTGCTTTATGAAATCCTTCAAAACATTGACGTAGACGGAGTTCCTGCCGTTGAAGTTTTGAGTTCATCTTCTATCGGTGACACTGACGGCGATCAAATTCTTGAGATTTTGGATGGGTGGGGTGAGCCGATGTTTCTTGAATGGCAACAAGAAAAGTTGCAAATCGCGGACCCGGAAGAAAACATCTGGGAACCGATTGGAGGCGGTGGATTGTTCTGCGGTCTTTCTTGTGAGCACTATGATCCTGATGCCACGCTTCTAAACGTTTCAGCGTATACCCAGCCCGTTCTGCCAACCCAAATTCGCCCCCGCTTAACTTCCGAGAAGCTTGCTGAAGTCGAAGGGCTACCCGCCGATTATGTGTCACGTAATGGCCAGTTTAACAATTAAGGTGAACAGCGTGCATAAAAACAACTCCAACTTTTCTAATCGCGGATTCACACTGGTTGAAGTCCTCGTGGTTTTGGTCATCGCTGCCGTAGTGCTTACGTTGGCGATTCCTAGAATTCGCACTGTCAACAAAGAACGAAATCTGCGCGAAGCCGCTCGTGTTGTAGGATCTCTATTCGCTAACGCAAGCCAACGAGCTGTGATCGATGGTGTGGCGGGTGTGAGAATTGTGAGGAACCCTAACTTCGTTCAGGGGACTCGGCAATTTGCCGCAACCGAAATTTCGCTTCTACGAAATGTTCCAAACTTTGTAGGAGATGCGGCAGACGCGGATATCGAAAATGCAATGCCCGCCGGAATGCCAGACAATCAAATTGCGATCAACATGCCTCTTGAACAGGAGGCCCTTGGCGGCATCGTTCGTGCGGGTGACATGATATCTTTTGGAGGATCCTCTGCTAGGTACCGGATTCTTGAAGTAAACCACGACACAACCGAAGACGGAATGCCGTACACTGGATTAGTGCGAAAAATGCAATTGATCTTGGATCTTGCAGGTTATCTTCCTGCTCCAGTGGATGGTGCATCGTTCTCAGTTTTTCGTCGGCCACGTGTATTGCGATCGTCAACGACCGAACTGCCGGCAAACTACATCGTAGATTTGCGTTATTCTGGCTTCGAAGTGCTTGATGGCGTTGACCCAGACGGCATGCCCGGAAATGCCGATGACATGGGGAGCTTTGTGCCGCCTTACACGGGAGTACCCGTTATCCGTCCGCGACAGCTGACCTCCGTTTTTGAACCGGCTCCTGTTGACCTTACGGGTGGAACCTACCCTCCTGTTGAAAATTACAATATCGATTTCATTTTCGACGAAGAGGGGTCCATCGAATCCGTTATCTATGAAGGCGGTGGCAACACTGTTTTCCGCCTTCCGTTGGGATTGACCTATTTCCTTATTTCTGAGGCTCCCGAATCAGTTGCGACGGCTGACGAAGTTGCGACCGCTGATGAGAATTCGTTGTGGGTCACGATTGGCAACAATGGCACAACGAATATTGGCTACAACAACGCCACGGAATCAACGGGAATTTCGGTTGATGCTTTGTCGACGTTTTACTTCGCGGTGGATCCTGACATGGACATAGATAACCTGCTTGAAGAAGACGACAGAGATGAATTCAATGGAATCATCACGAGGTCACGTGACAATTCTGGCTCTGCCTCGGCCAATCAGTAATCCCTCCCACCGACTTACCTTCCTCCATTCGAATGGAAAACCAGATGTTCAACTTGAAATACAAACTCAGCCGACATCGCCGGCGCGATGGTATCTCGATCATTGAAGTATTGACTTCGATGGCTGTTGCCACAATTGGTGTGTTTGGAATCATGGTTATGATCCCGTTTGCAGTGAAACAGTCTCAATTAGGTCTTGATAGCGATGCTGCCAATTCGATTGGTCGAAATGCTGTCGAAGAAATGCAGATCAATGGGTTGTTTCAGGTACTCGACAATGGTGATTTTTCAAGACTGCTTGTAAATGCGCTCGCAGATACAACGTACGCAGCGCCACGCTTCGTCCAGCCGATTGACACTGAAGATTTCGGCACCGAAGATCGCGCTCCCGGACTATTTCACTTCGATCCGATTGGGTTTGCAGCCGGTTTTGCGGCAGATACGACTCCTAGCAAAGACGTCTTTGCCCATAGTCTTGTTTTGCCAGATCCGGGTGGAACCGTCGCCAACGATATCCCGATTTTTTCGGCAACGGCGAATCGCCTTGACCCAATTGACATTAATAACGACGGCACCTTCGCTCTGCCTGACCTGCCGGGTCAGTTCTATCCATACTTGGTAGACCCACTAATGATGAATACGCTTAAACCGTTGGGTACCGCTGAAGCACGTCATCTTTGCAGAAGCTCCGATGAACTGTTTTTTGCGTCTGATCAAGAAGATGACATTGCTCCCGCACAGCAACTGTTCGACCTTGATGGTGCTAATCAAGTAAAGCGTCAAACCAACGGTAGAATTTCGTGGTCTGCCTTTGTGCAAGCTGAAAAAGATCTGAATGTCTCAGGCGGACCTGCGAGTCGTTTTCGATCTCACTTGTTGGTCTATCGGGACAGGGGGTTTACGACGGCTAACGTGACGGACCCCGCACTTCTCCAGTTGGTCGACAGCAACTACGGCATCTACCTAACCGACATGGCTGCCGCTGCCGGCGATGAAAGCTATGTCCAGTCAGTCAATCGTATTACTTTGACGACTCCGCCTGTCGGCATTGTCCGTGATGACTGGGTCATGTTAATCAACCGCATCCCTGAACCTGATGGTGCTGCTGCGATGAACGATGCACCTCTGTCGATAGAAGTTCCAGCGTTTGGAGGCAGGCGATATCGATCGGCGCATGAAGGGTACCGTTTGCAAACCATGTTTGCGAAGGTCTCTCGCGTTAACACCGACGGTTCACTCTCTGTGGACGGCGGCGCATTCGATTTTGTTCCTGCAGGTATTTCTACAGTTCCAGCCAGCGGAAACGCACCATCCTCAGTTACGTACATGGTCCACTTGAAAAATGTGGTCAACATTTACGAGCGATCAATTCCGATTGTTCGATAGCCTTTTTTTCATCCTGCCCTGACTCCACCTTCCTCACTTCTGCCCCTTTGATTTCAGCAATTAGCCTTAGATAGGTATCGCCATGAATTCCCGAATGCGAACCAACCAAAATTCACGCCAGGGCGTGACGCTTCTGTTCACTATCAGCATGATCGTGCTTTTCTTGTTGATGGGTACGACCTTTGTCGTAGTCGCGAATGATTATTACAAAACCGCCAGACGAAGAAGCGGCATCAGCCAATTCAAGGTTGAGACTGCGTCACTACTCGATCGTGCGTTTTACGATGTCTTACGCGGTCCATCATTGTCAGACGAAAACTCGTCTCTGCGAACCATGTCGATCCTTGAAGATCAGTACGGCTATGGTTACTCCGCTACGGCGAGCAGTGGTGCTGACGGTGCGGCCGATGGGTTGAAATTAATCACGATCGATGACCTGACCTCGGTTGTCGAGATCCGCGATGGCTCAACTGCTTATGACTTCGATACGACGACGGGCGATTACGCCGATGGCGTTTTTGGTGGATGTGTACTTT
>CAZORS010000313.1:0-4437 GCA_964582025.1 uncultured Pirellulaceae bacterium
GCAGTTCCTGAGCCAAGCTCAGCTGTGATTCTTGCTGGACTTTTGGGTCTTTGTGGGCTTCGCCGTAAGAAGAACTAGTATCGCTTTCGCAGCGAAAACTAAGATAATGAAGCCCAGTCGAGAGACTGGGCTTTTTTTATGTCGCAGACAGAATCCGCCAACAATCATGAAGTCACGAAATCGAAAAACAACAATCCTGCTTGCAGGCATTGCCATTTTAATGTCTTCGATGCTCCTCACTACGGGATGCCGATCAGAAGACCAAAAACCGCAGAGTCTCGACAACGCGATACAGACACCGGAGTTGGAAAATGATTCTTCGACCACTGACGAAACGGCTTATGTAGTTCCGGGAATTAACTTCGAACCTCCCACGGATGATGCGGGAGCCGATGGCTGGCAAACGGAGCAACTTTCTTCTGCGGCTGCGAAACAACTGAAGGCAATTGCTCTGCACTTTGATCCGTCGGCCAAAACGGAGAAGCCTTTAGAGGCTTTGGTTGCATCAGACGTTTCGTTTCAGGCACTTCGCCCTGCGGATACAGAGACTGTCTTTGATGACGCTGCGTTTACAGTTCGTCGCAGCAAAACGAATTCTGATGAAACCAATTTCGCCAACGGTGTCGAAACATTTTCGAAACAAGTGTCGGGTTTACTTGGATTTGCCACCAACGCCCGCGATGTAAAAACAAAAGTCAAAGTCTTTAAAGTCAATCATCGTGACAACGAACTGGTCACATCTGCCTACATGCAAACGTGGGCCACAGCGGATGAAGGGACGATTCAATCCAATGCAACATGGGATTGCGTTTGGAACATCGGGGAGAAAGATGTGACGTTGAAATCGTTGCGTGTTCGCGACTATCTAGACGTGGTTGGCTCGAAGGTAAACGATAGCGGTCCAATGTTTTCAGATTGCACAGAAGCCGTACTCGGCAAGACGCCCGGTTTTCGCGAGCAATTGGTTCCCGGCATGGATCAGTGGTTGCACGTTCTTGAAATTCAATACCACATCAACATCGGCGGCTGGGAAGGTGTTGCTGTCTCCGACGTCAACGGCGATGGCTTGGACGATCTCTACCTAAGCCAACCCGGCGGGCTGCCAAATCGACTGTTCATTCAAAACGGTGACGGAACATGCCGTGACGCTTCGGCAGAATCAAGAACAGATTGGTTGAATCAAAGTCATAGTTCCGTCTTTGGTGACATTGATAACGACGGAGATCAAGATCTGATTGTCGGAGTCCAGGATGGGTTGCTTGTGATGGCCAACGACGGATCGGGGAAGTTCACGGTTCGTCGTGGCTTGATCCTTCCCGCGGCGGTTCCCTATTCGATTACGCTCGCGGACTACGACCAAGACGGCGATCTTGACATCTTTACTTGTTGCTACGATCGCAGATCAGGTGTTAATCGTGAACGCATTTTCGCCAAAGCCATTCCGTACCACGACGCCAACAATGGTGGGCGAAACGTTCTGTTTCGAAACGACGCGACTCCTGCCGCCCCAACGGCCGGCAATTGGAAATTCAGCTACGTAACGAAGCAAGCAGGCTTGGATGAAAACAATCGCCGATTTAGTTACGCTGCGTCATGGGAGGACTACGACAACGATGGCGATCTGGATTTGTACATCGCCAATGACTTTGGCCGCAACAACCTTTATCGTAACGATGGTGGGAAATTCAAGGATGTTGCCAAGGAAGCCGGCGTGGAAGATGTGTCAGCCGGCATGTCGATCACATGGGGCGACTACAATAACGACGGCTGGATGGACATCTACGTCAGCAACATGTTTTCATCTGCCGGAAATAGAATTGCCTATCAGGGAAAGTTTCAGTCAGATGCTGGCGACGAAACGAAAAAGCTATTTCAACGACACGCACGCGGGAATTCACTGTTTGAGAATTCAAAAGACGGCACCTTTCGCGATGTCAGCGTTGACGCCGGAGTCACGATGGGACGATGGGCTTGGGGATCAAGGTTCGTCGACATCAACAATGATGGCTGGCAAGATTTGCTAGTTGCCAACGGATTTTTGACTCAAGGTAAAGCTGACGACTTGTGATCGATGTATTGGCGGCAGGTCGTGTCGCAATCACCCACCACTGCGGATGCAGATCAGGCAGCCATCGATCACTACCTGTCTGTTTGGGAACCTTTGAATCAACGAATTTTGACAGGAAGTTCATTCAGCGGCAACGAAAGAAACTGCTGCTTTTTGAATACAGGAAAGGCTGACTCAAAAGGTCAGGATCAGTTCGCTGACATTTCCGCCGCAAGTTCACTGCATCATCTTGATGATAGCCGTTCGATCGCAGTCACTGACTGGGATCAAGATGGAGATCTGGATCTTTGGATCACTAATCGCACCTCGCCACGAATTCGCTTTCTGCGAAACGACACGCCTACGAAGAACAAGTCCGTTGCGTTTCAGCTGGAGGGACTTCCGTCAGCCAATTGCCCGCGAGATGCCTATGGAGCACGCGTCGAAGTTACGTTCGCCAATACGTCTGGCGAAACGACAAAGAGATCGCAAACACTTTACGGTGGCGATAGTTTCCTCAGCCAATCGTCGAAGTGGCTGAACTTTGGCATGCAACCGGATCAATCAATCCAATCCGTATCGGTGCGTTGGCCGGGCTCTGCAGAGCCCGAATCGTTTTCGATTCCTTCGGCAAATGGGCGTTGGCTCCTGACGCAATCGAAAGGAGTCGCAGAAGAACTCCCACCTCGACCGGCTCAATCACCACTTGCCGCGAAAACTCTTGCCGGCGTTCCGCTTAAAGCAACGGGGCGGCTAAAGATAAGCTGGCCGCAGTCAGTTGGTGAATTGCAATATCGATCCATGACGGGAGAACTTGTCACCAAGAATCCCGTTTCGTCGCAGCCCACTCTCTATATGTGCTGGGCGAGTTGGTGTGCGCCGTGCCTTGCGGAACTGGAAGAGATTTCTGAGCAAGACATGGGCAACGTTGAAATCATTGCACTCAACATTGAGGAGGCAACTTCCGGCAGCGGTCCGACAATTTCGCAACAGCTAAACACGCTCAAGCGAGTCGGTTTCAAAGGAACTCCGGGCATCGCAACGATTGGGTTGTTGGGTACGCTCAATCAGAAACATCTCGACGCCATTTATGTTCGATCGGACCTTCCGTTGCCGGTCAGTTTCCTTGTTGATCAAAATGGGATGCTGCGTGTCGTCTACAAGGGTAAGCTTGACGTCGAACAAGTTGCCAAAGATTTGAAAACGCTAGACGCAAAAGGACGTAACTCGATGGCGTTGTCTGTGCCATTTCCCGGCCGTTGGTCGGAAGAGTATCTCGATGGAAATCCGATCGCTGTCGCTAGAGTCTACGTACAGGACGGTAGCCCCGAAGATGCGGTGACATTTCTGAAATATTACCTTGACGTCTCCAAGCCGGCTGAAGATGGAACTTCACATTCGAAAACCAATCCCCAAACGAATCAGCTTCGAGCTGCAGCTTCGTACGAATTGGCGATGCTCGCGTTTCGCAGCGGCAAACCGGATGAAGGGTATGCACATTGCGAAGCGTCGCTGAAACTGGCCCCGAAGTCAGTCCCGGTGCTTCTGACGATGATCAGTCATCTCGCATCGGCAGGGGAATTCGACAAAGCTCGGCCGTATTGCGACACCGTCAAGCAACTTGCGGGCAACGATCCACGCGTGAGCTTTCAGTTGGGTCGAGTCGCCATCGGACAAAAAGACTATCGTGCTGCTGTTGTCCATTTCGAAGCCGCCTTTAAGGCAAACCCTCGGCAACTTGCAGCGGGAAATAATCTGGCTTGGATCCTTGCCACGAATTCGGAGCAACAACTTCGCGATGGGAAGCGAGCCGTTGAAGTCGCATCACGAATTTGCGAAGCGACTCAATATAAGGACTACCGCTTCTTCAGCACGTTGGCTGCAGCCTACGCGGAAGATGGCGATTTTGAGAATGCGATTGCGATCACAAAAAAAGCAATCGATTTGGCTGCCGCGAAGCGTGACGAGAAAACAGTCGTTTCGATGAACAAAAGGCTGAAGCTTTTTGAAGCTAAAACGCCGGTGCGTGATTAGCACGGGATTCTGGATTGTATTGAAGTCGACAAATTCGATAGAGTTCTTTGAGTGGGTTTTTGTCAGTAAGACAGCTTATGTATACTGAAAGCCTGACTCAAATTGTTCTTATTTATCTGAAGACGGAGTTGCTATGAAGAAGTCGCTGACGGCCCTTTTTGTTGCATGCTGTTTGTGCGTGCTTGGTTGCGATGTTCCAAAACCATCAGCGAGTGGTGCTCCCGGGGGTGGCTGATGAAAGGGTCCCGCCGCGTCCAGTTCGGACGCTTCACCAACAGCTGATTGCGAAGACACTGCGGAGGACGGATTGAAGGATGCTGAAGAAGCTTCCTCGCCGACGACGCCCGATTCTGACT
>CAZORS010000314.1:0-4415 GCA_964582025.1 uncultured Pirellulaceae bacterium
AAGCGCAAGCGAGTGATTATTGCCGTCGAGTGACTCGCTCGCGCTTCGGCTTTTGTTCGCAAAGCCTATATCTGCTTCAAAAAATTCTGCCGGAATCGGAGCAGATCAAATATGTTGATGACTCCGTCTCCATTGGAATCCAGCTGTCCGTCGAATGCGGCATCACCGGCTGATGCGAGGAAGGTCTGTCGGAATCGGAGCAAATCAAAAACGTTCACTCTTCGGTCGCCGGTTACGTCACCGTAGAGCCGGAAGAAGTTATCGGTTGGGTCGTCTCCGAAAACGTAGTTGCCACCAGCGGTGCCGTCGTTATCTCCATCGAACAACTGGCCGCTTGAGCCTTGAACTTTCGAGCCGTCGATAATCAGTTCGTAATTTCCATCGATCAATGAATTGGAACCTGATTCTGTGATCGCTCCTGACATCGTTAGCGTGATGACGGAGTTGCCAGATGAGTTATCGATCGCAGCGGAGATGGTTGCCGATTGTTGTGTGTCGATGTTGGTGACGGAAAACGCACCGGTGGAAAGCGTCACAATGTCGTCAAAACTGACAACGATTTGGTTTACGATCGATCGCCCGTCGGTTCCGTCTCCAATCGTAACTGGAGCCGCCAGATCGGGAACGCTATTCACAGTAACGTTAACGATCGCCGAATCGAATCCGCCTCTTCCATCGTTAACGGTGTAGCCAAAGGAATCCGTGCCATGGAAGTTCGGATTAGGGGTGTAGGTGATCGTATTGTCAGCGTTAAATGTTAGCTGGCCATTGGCTGCTGATCCACCTTCACGGACGATTGAGAAATCCCAAGAAGTTCCGTCAGCGCCCTTTGATTCGTTGGCACCAAGAGCAACGTAAATTACATCACCAGCGTTTGCGAATCCAAGGGCGGTATCAAAGCTTGCCTCGATGTCAGTTTCATCGAACTCCCCCAGCGAAATCACCGATTGCCCAGTGATGTGAGCCGCAACGTTGACGCCGTTGACGGTATTTTCGTTGGGTGAGATTGAACTGTTGGCGATGGAGTAGACTCCGTCCGTTGGGACGGTGAAAGCCGCGATCGCGTATCTTTGAACTCCTGAACTGTCCTCTGAAGTTCCGTCACCCGGGTGAGCAAACGTGGCGCCGAGGTAGGGAAAGTTTGTTGTTGCCGAACGATATCGCCACTGATCCCATAGCTCTAAATCTGTGTAGCCGGACTCATCCCCGAACGAGCTGGTCGGATTCCACAAGTACTGCCAGCCAGCGGGTGGATTTGGCGAAGTGAAGTCATCGATGTAGTCCGCGACGGTAATCAAGCCAGAACTGACAAAGAGAGTGTCACCGTTGGCGTCATTGTCGTTTGCGGTTACTGGGATCGTGATGGCAACATCTTCATTCGTCGAAACAGAATCATCGGCAGCAGTCGGCGCATCATTGGTTGCTGGGACGAAGTAGATTTTGTCTTCAGAGCTAAACAGCTTCATCCAAACATCACCATCGAAAACTTCAAAAGATGTTTGCGTGGCGGCGCGAAGGTTCTCAATGCCTCCATTAATTCGCGGAATGTTTTGCGGCAAAAGAGAACTGGCAATGTTCTTGAACTGCACAATCGTCGATCCAGCATCAGGCCCAACTTTCGCGTAGTGCACAATGTCGAAACCGTTTGAAACTGCGCTTGGGCCGCTAGGGAAGTCGAGCATGTAGTCGCCGCCTCCATCAAGTTTCATCAGTGTGTTGGTGCCGCTAAATTGACCGGTGCCGGGTTGCGCTGTACCGCTCACTCCATCGGGATTGGTTACCCGGAAAACCGGATTACCGGAATCTGGCGCTCTCATGCGGAACATCGCGTAGAGGTCGTCAGAGATTCGAGCTTCCCAGCCCGCAGGCTGAAAGTCATCGGCGTCATAGAAGAAAGGATGATTCGGTACGACTGTCGAGCCGACTCCTCCGCCAACATGGCCCGTGAACGTGCCGTCCGCGTCGTAGATTACAGATGGCATCGTTTTGCCAACGGGACTGTAGCTTGTGCCGCCAGAAGGACTTACAAATCTTACGTTGTTCGCCGATCCATCGTCCTCAAAGGATGTATTGCTCATCACAAAATGGGTGAGACGTTGTGCGGCACCGTGAGCAATGAACATGTTGGCGTTGGGGCCTCCGAATCCAGCAAAGTGATTGCCATCAAGCGTGTTGGCGCCGTCGTAGAACGTATGGCCCACCACGCTTTCCGAAGTGTCACTGTTGCCTTGACTGTGTCCCACATAAAGCGTGTCAGTGATTCGCTGCGTGAACGTAATGAAGGTGCCGCGTCCAACGTCGGCAAGTCTGTTTTCGTGGAAGTTCCCGATGCGACCGCGATGATAAATGCCGGTGTTGTGTTTGTAGGCTGTGAAATGATTGATCTGAGGTTCGTTAGTCGGGCGATGTTCAAGCCCATCAAAATTGTCTTTCAGCGTGTCGCCGACGGGGCCTTCGATGTCGGTGCCACGGTCGAAATTCAATCCAATAGGCGAAGAGTGCGATGAGTTGTGATCAAACTGTCCAAGATCAACTTCGTTTGGTTCTACGTTGTCATACTGAGGATCTTCGGCAGACAACCCAATGGAATGCCGTGGAAATATGAACCAAAATCCAGTCCCTTCGGCACCAGCAGAAACGTTGCCGATCCAAGTGTTGTCCGGATTGGTCATCCAGTACCCTGCAGAACTGAGGAATCGCTCTTCGTTTTGCCCAACGTGGTCGTGAGTATCGACAATGAACGGATCGTTCAGATCAATGTTGTTGTTCGACATGCCGACCGCGTGAATGCCGAATGAAATGTTGGCGATGTACTCGTTGCCAGTTTCAACGGCGTCTTCCATGAAGAATCCGTGGCCGTGAATATCGTGCAGCACAACTCCTTCGACTCGCACATTGTGCGTGCCGTGAATTGTAACACCGCGATTGTTTGAGTTCGTGATGCTCGCGTTGCGCAAGATGTCACCACTTCGATCGCCAGCCAAGTGCCAATGGATCGGATAGCGACCAAGTCTGGCTGTCTGTCCCATGCGATCGAACTGAACGTTGTCGACCGTGATCTGTCCGGCGGTCGGCATGATCATCGTGTGAGCACCAAAGCCATCGCCCGTTCCAGCATCAAAACGAGCCCGGTCGCCGAATGAGTTGTCTGTGTCTTGCGAAGCGAGCCCCTGAATCTTCACGTTGCGAGTCAGCAATGCGACTTCGGCTCGCATATCGATATCCCAACTGCGAGTGTCGTTGCTGTAAGTTTCAATTTCGCCGTAGTGGCGATTGTTTAACGCCTCGTCGAGCGTAATCACAACATCTCCATTTGCCATGCAGACAATGTTGGTGATCGTGCGTACTTCCTCGTCGCTGTAGTCCTGAGTTGAACTCGCGATTACGATTTGATCGCCGACTTCCCAGTTCACTTCTCCATCGTCGGCGTCGATGTCACCGTCGAAGTCGCGGTCGAGTTCTTTTTCAACAATGATCTGTGTAGCACCAGCGTTCGCAGTGGTCTTAAGTTTGGTGAACGAAACTTTGTCTTCGCCAAAGAACTGTAGTCGTCCGCCGCCGGCCGCCATCAGAAATGCATCATTGTCGGTGATGTTCATGCCGACTCCTTCGATCGAGAAGGTGTCGGTCGGGTCTTCGCCCGTGAGCGTGATCACAAAATCGTTGGCGTCATATCGATCAGCTTCGGTTCCGATTTGAAACACGCCGCCACTGTTAACGTGAATCCATCGCGTGGTTAGCGTTTTCGTTGCGGCGCCTTCGTTTGCGACAAGGTTTCCTTGGATGACCAGTTCTTGAGCAACGTGATCAGTGCCCGCAAGATCAACCGTTATGCCAGAATCAATAACCGCCCGCGTCTCGTCGTCGGGAACGCCGTTGTCCCACGTGGACGCCGCATGCCAATCACCAGAACTAACCGCGTGCGAAACCCCAGCAAGCAGCTGCCGCGGTTCCAGCGAGTCATAACTAAAGTGAAACTCACGAGAGCTATTTAGTTTGCGTCTGTTGCGCATGGCAGATCCGCGTTCAATGGTGGGAACAAGCAAATTCGCTCGGGATAACCATCATTATAGAACGCGTCGTAATTGAGCCAATGTCATCAGTCGAGTTGTAAATACAGCAACTCGTTCGCTCGACACTAGGGATTCATGCAAACTGCAGCGTTATGCAACCGATCGCACGGTTTTGCGTTTCTGGTTGTAGAAGAAACGCGCTTGTCCTTGCCAGTCATCGCGATCAATGCGATCTCGGAATGCGAGCAATCGAGAGAATTCTTCGATCTCTAGCGGCTTCCACTCCATGACTTGGCGGAACGTGTAAATTCCGAAATCGTTGAGTCGTTTTTCTAGAACTTCGGCGATGCCTGAGATCCGTTTCAGATCGTCGCAAGTCTCAGGTGCTTCGGTGAATACGAT
>CAZORS010000315.1:0-4413 GCA_964582025.1 uncultured Pirellulaceae bacterium
GCGACTGAGGTGATTGCGCCGAGCTTTGGCCTGATTCAATCTACGTCAGCGAGGCCGCACGACGCTGGCCATTCGCCGCACCTCGGACTCGTTCAAGTCCGGATACCAAGGAAGAAAAACGACTCGATCCCAGTTCTCGCCGGCAGTGATGGCTTGACGTTCATCAACTGCCGGAACGACGACCATTCGCGAGCGACAGGTCGCGTCGAAACCAGCTGCTCGCAAGCGATCACATGTTGCTTGCTTGTCAGGGACGAACAACGGGCAAATCCAACGCGAGTCGTCTGCCGGCCTTTCGTCGAAACCAAGTTCCCGATCGAAGATTTCACCGAGCCTTTTACGATGTTCGATTCGACCGAAGTCAAATTCTCTAAACCGGCGAGTCATCAACTTCAACAACGGAGCAGAAGGTTGAAGTCGAATCTGCTTCAAGATATCTCGCCCAATGAACCCTCGTCCCAGAGAGTTGACTTTCGCATCCACATCGACGCCGAATCGTGACAATACGCCAAACAAAACAGAGGCTGCTCGCTTCCCAGAAAGCAGTTTTAGAATCGAAAAACGAAGCACTCGAAGCGAAAACTTAAATCGTGTCTGAACCGGCGCTTCGACGGCACGGCTTTCGATTCCGCTTCGAAGCGATCCCGACGCGACGCGCACGACAGCGCCACCAAGTGCTGTTGCCGTCTTGATCGGACCAAAGCTATGCATCACGACATCGCTATTTGGATGTCCGGCATCGCCAACATGATCAAAGCTCTGTGCACAATCTTCCACCAACATGACGCCATGCTTTTTCAACATCGGCACAACGCCGTCCAGCGGCGTTCGGCCACCAAACAAATGCGCCACAACAAGCATTCGCGTTCGGGGTGTCACAGAACGCGACAACGAATCCATGCAAAGATGCCCACGATGGTCGACATCAACGGGTACCGGAACAAGCCCATGAGCTTCCACAATCCGGATCATATCGGGAACGGTCCAAGCCGAAAGTAAAACTTCGTCTCCCGGTTCGAGTGCAAGTTCCTGCAGCAATAAATCGAATGCTGAACGAACCGACAGCAAGATCAAGCAATCATCTCGATCAGTCCAAGCTTTCGCTGCGGCAGCGCGGGCTTTGGTGCGCGAAGACGGCACCGCACAATACGCCAGACCTGCCGCAAGATCTTTCCAGCCGATCCCGAATCTCATTCGAACCCACATCGCATCCCCCGCACAGAATCAAGTACGCAAGCTTGCCTCACCGCCGGAATGAATTATCAACGATAAGCATTCAAGTTGCCAGGCAAATTTTGCTGGGCATCACGCTTAGCGAAACGATGCCCGTCAAAGGTCCAGTGGGAAATTCTTGCAATGGGAAATTTTCTCTGCCATACTTTGACGAAAATTATTCCAGTCGGAGGTCATCGTGCGGTCTTTTTCCCGAAACATTGGTTTGGTAACCGTTGTCCCTTTCTTTCTCTTGCTGTCCATTCTCCCGTCTCAACTACCAGCCCAAATCATTGTGCAGGAAATCGAAGGTCATCAAGACACTTCCAGTTGGGCACTGCATGACTCGGGTCGCATTTTTGCTGCCGTAAAATCCACTGACTCCGTTATTGAATACGACCTCAGTGGAGACGAAGTCAGGAACTACTCTGTCGGCTCGGAGCCAACGGAAATGATCGTAAAAGGCGATCACTTGGTCGTGGCTTGTGTAAAGTCATCCAGCTTTTCAGTCATCGACCTCAAAGCAAACAAGGTCACAGGCAAGATCCCATTGGCGGGCAAGGGACCTTACGCTCTCTTCTGCTCCAAAGTCGACAATGGGCTCGTCTATGGAATCAGCAACACCGGAGATGCGTGGTGGGACGGAGAAGTCTTTCAGGCGGACTTGAAAACGATGAAAGTCCGCAAACGCGTCAAGGTCCGAGGCTGGGGCCAATCACACGCGGTTCATGTTGCCATGTCCGCAGATGGCAATTGGATCATTCCTGATGCTCGCGGCCAGAGTTCTCCAAGCGGGGCGGACTTGATGCGTGTTGATGAGTCGGAATGCACGTTTACTCAAATCAGAGATCACCATTCTTCGTTTGGCCAAATCGAAGCGGGACCTGCCAACCGGTATTGGACTTTGGGAAGCAAGCTTTATCCGTTGGATATGAAGGCTTCCGTTCGAAATTTCAGCGGAACACCTGTTGCGATTCACCCGGTCTATGACCTCGTTGCATCTTTCACTCCATCGAGTTTGAATTTCGACAAGTTCTCAGATGCAAAGTCGCTAAAGAAACAGCCAATGCAATTCACCAGCGAAGATTCCAAGAAGAAGTCAGGCAGCAGACGATCGAGAAGAAATCAACCTTTCGCAAAAAGCGAGGTGCTCGTTGGCTTTGATGCGTCGGGCTCCCATGCGATCGCAGCGGCTGGCAAGTACTGTCGAATCGTCGATTTGGAAGATTTAGATATTCCACTGAGACCCTTGCTGATGATTGACGTGCCAACAGTCGTTGAGACGAAAGTTGGTGGATCAATCAAGATTCCACTGAGCCTCACAAATAGCAAACTCGACAGCAAAACGACTTTCGCACTGGAGAATGGACCCAAAGGCGTCAAGTTAAGCGGCAACCAAATCATCTGGACACCAACCGCCAAAGACATTGGTCGGCACACGCTCAAGGTTTCCGCCAAACTGGACGACTCCCTGGATCAGGTCACGATCGATTTGAACGTCAAAGCAACGAAAATGGAATTGAATTTCAGCATTGCTGGAATCGACGTTGATAAAGACGGCAAATACGCAATCGCTTGGGGCAAGAAGATCATCAAGGGCCGAAACGGAAGAATTCAAAGTCAGGACTCTGGTTCCGATGAAGTCGCCATACTTGATCTTGTATCCCAAAAGGTTGTCATCCAAAAACCGCTTGCTACAGGAGTTCAGTCGGCGATCATTCAACAGCCTTACGCTTTTCTCGTACCTAGATCTGGCAACGTGTTGTTTCGGTTCGACGCAAAGACGTTAGGAAGCAGCAAGAGAATGTTTCTGAAAGACAAATGCATAGGAGTCACAACCTTTGTCAAAAACCAGATTTGTACGATCTGTGGAAGCCACAATTACACGCTCAATGTAATTGACCCGGAAACAATGAAGTCGACCAAAACCAAAACCATGGTTTACAACCCTCATGTCCGAAATGCACTTCAAAACATTCGAGAAGCGAGCCCGGAGCAGATTGATTTTCAATCGAAACTGCTCGACAAGAAAACGGGACTGGTCACGAGAATGGAAAAGAATCCCGGGCTCAAGTCACTGGTTAACGTCAACGATCCCAACGTTTCACAGTCTCATCAAATGAGAGAACTCCCGAGGAAGATGTATGGGCGTTACTTGACAAGAAACGCTTTGGTTTCGGCGACGGGATCGATGATTTCGCAATTTAATAATAAGACCGTTTACGCAACTCCGCATCATCCAGTCGGGTTTGCAACTCGATCAGAATCCCAATCAAATGGCCGGAACCGCGAGACAAAGACCTACATCGAGATGCTTAGTCTTGTCGATGGAGAAGTTCTGGATTCGCGTGTCTTTGACGTGTCCGACGGCCACCAGCGCCACAACATGCACCGCTACTCAAAGAATTTTTTCCCGTTTAAGGAGAAAATCATATTAGTTAAAGGCAACGAATTGTTCTCCATTCCGATTGAGCCCTCCACGATCAAATCGGCGCCACTGCCATTACACTTTCCCATCGCAACCATTCCGGAACTTGCAATCGACAAGCCAGAGATTTTGAACTTCAAAGCCGTCGGCGGAAAAGGCAAAATCGAATATCAATTGGTCGCGGACTACGAGGGAATCAGTGTTGAATCAGCGACCGGAAAAGTCACGATCGATACTCCTTTGCTTTGGAAGAACTACCTGAAGACCAGCACTTCGTCAGCTGGTTCGCGTTCGTCAATGATGCGATCCAGATCAAACAACAACAATAGCAACAAGTTATCGGCCAAAGATTTTGAAGCGTTCTTTGGAAAGCCTTTGCCGGACGACAAACTCGCCTTTGTTTTGCCTATCCATTTGGCGGCGACAGACGAAGAAGCTCAGGAAGACCGTCTTTCGGTCTATGCATTAGTATTCGGCGACAAGGCAGCAGTGGACAAGATCGAAAATGAAAAGCGAGCCAAAATGGAAGTTGCTCGCAAAGCTGCATTGGAAAGGCAGGCCGCAGCGAGAGAGAAAGCGAGAATGGCAGAAGCAGAACGAACGGCGAGAGCTCAAACCCAAACGAGTAACACTGAAGCTGGCAGCGCTCGCATGGACAAGCTTGAGAATCGAATGCGGCGGATGGAAGCCACGCTTGATTCAATTCTTCAAAAACTCGACAAGTTGGAAAGTGCGCAAGGCGACAAATAGTGAACTGTCCTCGCGTTGCGACG
>CAZORS010000316.1:0-2213 GCA_964582025.1 uncultured Pirellulaceae bacterium
CTACCTGAGGAAAGTTTCTGACTTTCGCTTGGCAAATCGCGCGAAATACAAGCCCTCGGTTGGCGTAAATTCAGCTCGATAGACGTTCAACTTCCGAACCGCTTCATGCAAGCCGGGACGCTCCGTCAGTCCATCACCAAAGAATCCTTGGTTGACGCCTGCATTGCCAAAACCCTTTACGCTATCGATCGGGTTGCACCAAAAAACGCCAAGGATGTAGTCCGAATCGAGAGCCGCTTTCATGTATGCGTAATAGGCTTCTCCGGCAGCAACTGAATCATCGGCCAACTTCCAATTGCGTATTTCCTTCTCGCCATCCTTGAATCGAATCGCAAAGTCACAAAGCAAAATTGGCTTGCCCGCCAACTCGTAGATTTCGTCAAGCATCCCAATATTATCGCTCTTGATATGTTTTGCCAAGAATCAGCGCATGATCGGAAAGGCCAAGTTCTCGCGCCGGATCTCACGTTTCTCCATCGGCAACTTTTCCATCTTTTGCAGATAGTTCCCATTTGGATACGCGCGGTCGGCCATCAGTAGGATGGCGAACATTTTCATCCGGTCGGCTTTTTTGATCGTCGGCTTCGGCCACGGCTTGCTCGGGTCAGCGTAGGGAACTAGGTAGTCCAACCCGGCTCGAAGACGCGCGTCGCCAGCATTCCAAACGTCCACGTCGACTCGTTCAGCAAGATGAGCGACCATGAACATGGCATGCAGATTGTAGTTGCTGTAAAATAGCGGACGCGTACGGGCAAGCTCTTCTGGCATCGAGCCGTCCGTCTTGATCTGTGAAAGAACACGTTTTTTAACGAAGTTCTGAGCCATCTCTTTGGCCGCTTTTTCGTTTCCAGAATACAGAGCGAAGTAAATGGCTTGCGCATCATAGTAACAGCCGTGATTGTTCTTCGAGGCTGCCTCGTCGAGAGCAATCTCTGCTGTCGTTAGCCATTTAAAATACTCTTCAGCCCAAGCTTTCAATCCTTTTTGCTCAGCATCAGTTAACGCTGGCGAACCCGCGATCAGTGAGGCTCCCTCCAACGCACGAGTCATCATGCGGCCATCGAGAACGCCCGATTTGGTGCCATCGTTGTGACCGGGCCTGCACTGAGCATGATTGACGTTTGGATTCATTCGAGTCTCTGGATTCAGAAACCAGACGCGAAGCAGTTCAGCCGCTTTGACAGCGTACTTTTCTTCTCCGGTGAAGAAATATGCCAGCCCCAATGTTTCGGTATTGATGCCCAAATCTCCAATCCTTTGGCGGTCAGATGTCTTCCGGCTTTGACTTTCTGGATTGGTTTCACCGTCGCGTCGAATGTAGGGCATTCCGTCAGGCTTGTTGGGATCAGGCCACCAATATCGACTGTAACTGGCGTAGTCGTGCCTGTCCCCGCTGGGTGGGAGCCTCTCTTTGTCCGTCACGGAGTAGGGCCCTTCCTTCAGCGCCGCTTCAGCCTCAGCAATTAGAAACTCCAGAGCCGGCTTCAATCTTGGATCGCCTTTTTCAATCTGCGCTTTGGTTTGCGCCAGACTCTCTGAGTCCATCAGGATTGGGGTGACAGCCACTTGTGAAACTTGGTCAGCAACTTGCTGGCCAAACGCTACGGGCACCCAATAGTTGCCGCAAACGGTAAGAGCGATTCCCGACAGGAAGACGGCAACCAAAGCTGATTTAAAGTGATTCATAATTTTCATTCCTCGATTTTCGGTGACTCAGACTTTTTAATCGTCTGCTCCAACATCACTAGTTGTTTCGTGCCGTACTCGTGATTCCCATCGCAGTTTTGAGATACGCAAAGTCTTTCCGGATTGCAGCGATGTTGGCTTCGACTCCAGCTTTGGACAGGTATTCGACGTGTAGGGTTATCAATGCACAGTCGAAGTCCTTCTTGAACTGTTTCAAGAATCGTTCATAGTCGACTTGCCCTTCTCCGAGTGGACAATGTGTAGGCGAAAGCCGTTGGTCTCTCTCTTTTTTCAACGCCCAGCAGAAGTCCTTTGTCGAGAGCGCTGAAATGTGCGGCTTGATGATGTCGTAGTAGATCGGCCAAGCTCCACTTCCTTCGGCGACCGCATGGCGGATATCGAAGATGCATCCAATCTCGTCGGCGGGAATGTCGGCAAGTATTTGCTGCAAGTCCCAGAAGCTTGCTCCCACGTATTTGCCTCCTGCGTGGTTCTGATAGACGGCGGTGATTCCGAACTCGCGATTC
>CAZORS010000316.1:2313-4351 GCA_964582025.1 uncultured Pirellulaceae bacterium
GTATTTGCCTCCTGCGTGGTTCTGATAGACGGCGGTGATTCCGAACTCGCGATTCAAAGAGGCCAATTCTTTAAACTTCGGTTTGAGCGATTCGAGCTGAGGTCGGATGGCCGCTCTCATATCGTATCGATGGAACCCCATTCGATATCGCTGAATGCCAAGTGACGCGGCAGTCTTGAAAATTGACTGAGCATGTGATGAATCAACCTCCACGATATCCGTTGTCAGTATGTTGATTTTCAGATCGTGTTTTGCAAACACTTCCGCAAGTTTCGGGAGCTCATCCGCCGCAGATTCGGGAGCAATGTAGCCTCCTTTTCGAACCGTAACTTCCGCGCCATCAAAGCCGATCTCTTTCAACGTTTGAGCAAGTTCCTCGTGCGACAAATCTTGAATGAACTTGATGAACGTACAAAACTCATACGGTTTATCTTGCGTCAATTCTCTGGCACTACCCAACGACGGCAATGAGTTCGTACCGATCCCCGCAATTGTGCCAGCAACAAACTCGCGTCGATTCAATCGGATAGCTGTCAATTGATTCTCCAAACCTTAACTATTCACAGAAAGTCTCAATTCAACAGTCATTGTCTCAACTTCCGCCACCAATTAGGACCGGTATCAGAGGGCGACGGAAATTTTCGAAGCTTTGTCTCCGGTTCGTCACATCCAGCGAACGGGACTTTCCCTCTAGGCTGGCCGTCGACGTCAGTTTTAATTGCCAACACTGTCAGAGCTTTCGTTTGCAACTCTCGCGGATCCGTTGGCCGCATCAACGCGTCATCGCCACGCTGGAGCCGCAATTCAACGCGTTCGAATTCGACTGGAGAATCAGGATACTTCTTCCCAATCTGCTGCTTGTTGCCCGCAAATGCAATTCCAGACGGATCCGCATGAATTGCGAAAGGATTCCATTGCCCGGAACTGACAACGTTATTGGCGAACCAGCAGCCTTTCGGTGTGACCGTTCGGTTTCTGGATCCTGCACCGACTCCGATCCCAACGGTGACTTTGCAGTCAATAAAAGTGTTGTGCGCAACGACTGCATCCTTCACTGGTGCGTATCCATTGAGCGGGCCGTCAGGAATCCCGTTCATCAAAGAAATCGCTGAGCGTACGCTATGTCCTCGCAGCCCCTCAAAGTAATTGTTGATAACACGATGTCGTTGGCCGATGATCCGTACGCCGCCGGTCCCGGGCAGTTCATTGCCAAGAAAAACATTACCGTCGACAAGGCATCGGTGTCCGTGACGTAAAGTCAATGCGCCGGCACATTCTTCAAATACGTTGTGGCGATAAATGTTCCCGCATGATTTGTTCGAGATAATTTCGGCTTCACCATCGCAGTGGTAAAAGTAATTTTCTTCAACGACTGTCTCGCATCGTGACTCAGAAACTTTGCTGGTCCCAATTCGAATCGTCTCTCCACCGTTTTGGCCAAGCTTCGGACGCGGCCCAAAGTAATTGTGATCGATTCTGTGTTTCCCAGACTCTTCTTCGTTGACCCAAACGACGAGCGTCGTGCCTTGAGTTGTTTTACCGTCAAGATAGCAATGGTCGATGCGATTGTTTGAACCATAGATCGAAAGCCACTTGGTGTCTTTACTCGAGTTGACTTTGGTCGGTTGTTCAAAAATGCACTCAGTAACTCTGCAGTTATTTGCGAATTCATGTTTTCGCGATTTCATTTGAAAAACATGGTCGACGTCAAAGCAGTCTCGAAAGATGAGACCGGATACGACGATGTGTTGACCCGATATTCGGAACTTGGTTTTTCCGGAGAAGACAACTTTGCCTGGTGTCTCGGCAACGATCGCGACCGGTGATTCCTTGGTTCCCGAAAGTGAATCGAACTCCAATTCGATGTCGCGCCAGACTCCATTCTCCAAAACGATTGAATCGCCCGCGTCGACTTTTGAACAAAGCGTCTTTAGGTCGGTTTCTGAGTTGACTCGATGCTCCTCAGCACGTGAGATGCTGACGACGAGCAAAACGAGAACAGCTGCATTAAAGACATACGTCACGGACTAGCTTCCTT
>CAZORS010000317.1:0-4327 GCA_964582025.1 uncultured Pirellulaceae bacterium
TCGACATTGAAGTACTCACTCCACTGCGGAACGGCGGCATCGAAAATCGTTGGTAATTCTTCGATCGATTCACTGACTGGTACGTCTGTGTAGATCGTGACGTGCCGACCCTGGATGATTCGCAGTCCGTTGGCTGCGACGAGTTGCAGGTCGATCTTTATCGCCGCTTGCATTTTCGGATTAATGTCCTCCATCGTTTGCGCGGTCGCCGAAGAGCAGCACAAAAAAAACACGACAAGTACGAGCAAACTCATCACCCTCCCTTTGGGAGGGTCGGAGCCTAAGCGACGGGGAGGGCGCAGCTTCTTAAACTTGAATTCAAAACGAAAGAAACCGCGCCCTCCCCAGCCACTCGTTCCTCGCGTCTGACCCTCCCAGAGGGAGGGTGATGGTTGTACGGCCTCGCGTTCTGCGATTGCAATGAACATCACTTCATCACTTTCATCTCGATCCAACTGGCGTCCTTCGCGTTGTGATAGACGCGATGCGTTGCCGGAACGAAATCCGTGTCTTCGGCGTCGAAAATATTCGGCACGTACTTCTGCGGATTGCGATCGATATAAGGGAAGAACGTGCTCTGAACGTGGATCATGATGCGATGCCCACGTTTGAAGGTGTAACAAACATCCTGCAGCGGCAGATCAACTGTCGTAACTTCATTCGGCACGAACGGCTCTGGTTCCGAGTAGCTATTTCTGAACCGGCCGCGAATCGTTTCACTACGAACAAGCCCCTGAAAACCACCGAACTGGAGTTCCCCATTTGAACCAGATACGAATGGATGGTTGTCCGGATAGACGTCGATCAGCTTCACGATCCAGTCGGCAGCACTCTGCGATGTCGAGACTTTCAAATGGGCCAGCATGTCGCCCGTCAACGTCACCGATTGCTCCAATGGCTCTGACTGGAACGTAAGTACATCCGGACGAGCCGTCGCGAATCGCTGGTCGTCGGTCATGAATTCGCGTGGCGTGAATCCGAATTTGATGTCGGACATCTGCCGATACGGAACAGGGTTCATCGGATCGCTGACGAATTCGGTGTACGCGCCTTCCGCTTCGGCAGCGGACTCGGGTGCTTTGGCGACTAGTTTTCCACCAGCACCAAAGTAACTTTTTACGACGCTTGATTCTTCCGGTGGCCACTTCGTGAACTTCTTCCACTGGCGGACGCCCGTATCGTACATCAGGGCTTCGAACTGCGGTGCGGCGCCTTTGCCTTTAAGGAAGTGTGCGAAGAATGGAGCTTCGACTTGACGTTGATAAAAATCTTGCAAACCTTTGTCGATCCCGAGCTTACCAACGGTATAGATTTGGTCACCAACACCACGCTGCGACCACTCACCGTGCTCCCACGGGCCCATGATGATCGCGTTGAACGTATCGCTGTTTTTTTCGATGCTGCGATAAATGTTCAGCGGCCCGTAGAGGTCTTCGGCATCGTAGAATCCGCCGACGACCAACACGTTTGTCTTAATGTTTTTCAGATGAGGCAAGATCGATCGTTTCTGCCAAAACGTATCGTAGTTCGGATGGTTTGAAAGCTGTTGCCAGAACTCATTTTGTTCTTCAAAGAGTCGGTCTGCATTTTTCAACGATCCCAAGTTCATGAAAAACTGCCAGGCGTCCCGTGAACCTGTTTGAACTTCGGGATACCATTTCTGCGGAGTCGGTCCAGCGTGCTGATAGCCAAACGTGTTGGTAGCTGAAAGATAGCTGAGCAAATACGCTCCGTGATGGTGGAAATCATCGAAGAAGAAATCTGAAATCGGTGCCTGCGGAGTCGACGCAACAAGGGCAGGGTGGTGATTCGGCAAAGCAGCCGCACAGTAGAAACCCGGATACGAGATTCCCCACATGCCGACTTTGCCATTGTTGTTGATGACACGTTTGGTCAGCCAATCGATCGTGTCGTAAGTGTCAGAGCTTTCATCGATGACTTTTTCATCGTCTTCGTTGGGACGCATATTGGTGAAGTTTCCTTCGGACATGAATCGCCCACGAACGTCTTGATGCACGAAGATGTAGCCTTCGTCTTCCATGATCGCGGAAGGGCCGATGCGTGAACGAAATTGGCCAGGACCATAAGGAGCCGTGCTGTACGGCGTCCGGTTCATCATGATCGGATACTTTTTCGACGTGTCCCGCGGCGAGTAAATCGTGGTGTGAAGTTTGACTCCGTCACGCATCGGAATGTCGACCTCTGTTTTCTGATACGCCGCCATAATTCGGTCAGCGCCAGGAAGCTGTTGAGCCCATGCGACGCTGGCTGCGAAAGGTATTAAAAGTGCGGCGAAGAACAGAGTTAGTGGTCTAAAGTTGTTGATCATGAAAACTTGGCCTGAGTTGGATCTGGAAAGCACGGATTTTGAAACGCGGAGCCGCTGAGCACGCGGAGGATTTGAGAGAGTATGAGTCATGGTGCGTTGGGTCTGGGACCTTGATAACCGTTTACGATTCGGTGCAGGCCATCAACAAGTCTGACCTCATGGAAATTGATTAAAAGGCCAACCGACAGATCCATCAACCGAAGATGGGACAATGTCTGGGCTTTGTCGACCGGATGAATCGTGGCTTTTGCTTTTAATTCAACAACCACCGATTCATTTACCAAAATGTCTGCGCGGAAACCGCACTCGTGCGTTTGCCCATCATATACAACTGGAATGGGCCGTTCTTCAACAACATCATATCCTTGCTTCCGAAGCTCGTACGCAAGACATTTTCGATACACTGACTCTAAGAGTCCGGGCCCAAGCTCTCGATGAACTTCAATCGCTGCCCCAATGATTGCTTGCGTTAACGCGTTGATTTCCGAGTGATCATCCATAATTCCACTTCCTCTCCGCGACTCCGCGACTCCGCGTTTCCAATCCTAACCGAAACTCTCTTCGATCGCCCGTGCTTGAAATCGGTCTTCGAGAACTTCGAAGTAGTCCAGCGTCATATCTCCCGGATGAGCAACCCCACAAGCGCGACACAGTTGCAGAACTTCTTTACGCAGCGTTGTAATGTAGTTCGCCAAACGAGCTGATTTATCCGTCGGATCGAGTCCTCGCATCAGCCACTTGTCTTGAGTCGCGACGCCAGTTGGACATTTTCCTGTGTGGCATATTTGTGCTTGGATGCAGCCAATCGCCAACATCGCTGTTCGCGCGACGTTAATGATGTCGCAGCCCATCGCCATTGAGAGCAACGTTTCTTCCGGGAATCCGAGTTTGCCAGAGCCGATGAAAGTAACGCGATCCTGCAAACCGGCATTGGCGAAAATTTCATGCACGCGATGAAAGCCAACTCGAAACGGAAGGGCAACATGATCCGAAAAAACTAACGGAGCCGCACCCGTTCCACCTTCGCCACCATCAATCGCCAGAAAATCAATTCCGCGATCGCCGCTCTCCATTAGCCTCACCAGATCCTGCCAAAAATCCAACTGACCGACCGCGGACTTGATACCAACCGGGATGCCAGAAAGATCTGCAATCCGTTCAACGAAATCCAACATCTCATCGGCGTTCGAAAATTCGCGATGTGCGTTGGGGCTTAGACAGCTTTTGCCAACCGGGATTCCTCGAATCGCTGCAATCTCTGGTGTTACTTTGCTGCCAGGCAAAACACCTCCGCGACCCGGTTTGGCGCCCTGGCTTAATTTCACTTCGATGGCTTTGACGTTGTACTGTTCACACGTGTCAACAAATCGTTTTTCATCGAATGTGCCATCGCTTGCGCGGGCGCCGTAGTAGCCAGTTCCCAATTGCCATACGAGATCCGAACCATGGTCGTGATGCGGTGAGACGCCGCCTTCGCCCGTGTTTTGCAAGCAGCCACAAAGTGCCGATCCGCGGCTCATCGCTTCGACGGCTGGAGCACTCAGGGAACCGTAGCTCATAGCGGAAATGTTGATGATCGATTTCGGTTGGAAGGCACCTTTACGACCTCGTGCTTCGCCAATCGTTTTCTTTGACTCGATCCGATAGTCGGGATCGTAGCCTTTGTCTTCCGGCTGCGGATCAAAAAGTGGAAACGTACTTTGCTTGATAATCAGATAGCTGGGTGTGCTTTCGATGTTGTTGTCAGTTCCAAACCCAAAATAGTTGTTGCCTTTGGCCGCGGAGTGATAAACCCATTCGCGTTCGTCCCGATTGAATGGCCGTTCTTCGTTGTTGTTGGCGACGATGTATTGCCGCAGCTTTGGACCGAGCTCTTTGAGAACATGGCGACCGTGTCCGACGACAGGATAGTTTCGACAAATTGGGTCAGCAGTTTGCATCAGGTCGTAAATGGCCAGTGCTACGACGGCAAGCAGCACAATGACTGCGATAACGATA
>CAZORS010000318.1:0-4324 GCA_964582025.1 uncultured Pirellulaceae bacterium
CCCGGAAAACGAACCGTTTCCGGTCAAGTCCTTTCGCCTGACGGGAAAATCGTCCAACTCAATGGACTGGAAGTAAAGCTCTATCCGATGGACGGCGAATCTCGTGACAAAGCATCCGCAATCGCGTCGGCGGACGGACGCTTTAGCGCCCCAATTTCTGCCGCCACAGTCGGTGTCATTGTGAAAACTTCTGACAATCAGTTTATTGGAAAGTTAATTTCTGACTCGCCGGATGACGGATTGGAAATCAAACTCGAAGCAACGACAACTTTTGTGGGCCAACTAACCGATTCCAATGGGAAACCGCGGGAAGGCAAATGGGTTCGACTTGAACCTTACTTTGAAAACGCAGAGCTCAAAACTAATTCTCCTTACGATTACTCCGGCGAGTCCCTAGAACCCATTGAAACAACGACGGACGCGGAAGGAAAGTTCGCTCTCTCCGGCGTGCCATATGAAATGCGACTAACTCTTCGCCGCCAAAGTATCGGCGATCCGGATAGCGAGCGAGGAATACGCCTCGGCAATCGCTACCTTACTCGCGGCCAAAACCGACCACCCGAGATCATTCGCACGGCGTCTCCGGGTTCACCCAACGCTGTCGCTTCGGTAAAGGAAGTTCTAGCCGACAAAATTGCTGACTGTCGTGCGACAGGAATTCGATTGTTGGGTATCATCGAAAACGACGAAGAACCCGTTCGTGAATTCGTTCGCTCGACGTTTTACGACACTGAAGAGACACGCGATTTGCTTGGCTATGTCGTGTTGAGAGTCGGTGCCAAAAACGCAAAAACGGAACCCGCACGGAAAGCACTTTTTGAATCAATGGACTGGAACGTTCCTGAAGAAGGCAAAATTCTGATCGTCGCGATTGATGGCGATGGTTCGGAAGTCGACCGTACTGAAGTTGATACGACTTCTGCATCGGCCACCAAAGAAGCCACCGCATTTGTTTCCAAAAACATTGGTCCCAAACAGGACGCGTTGAAAAAGTACGACGACGCGCTCGCCGAAGCCAAGCGTACCGGCAAGAAAGTTTGGATTCGGCTCAGCCAAACACGCTGTGCTCCCTGCTTTCATTTCTCACGCTGGATCGACAAGAACCGTTCTGAGCTGGAACAAGGATTTGTGTTCGTCAAGATTGATGATCTGCTGGATACAAACGGGGTAGCAGTCACTAAAAAGTTGCTTGGTGACAAACACTTTGGAATTCCCTACCACCAAATTCTCGATGGCGACGGAAATTTGGTCATCGATAGCGAAGGCCCGCTGGGCAACATCGGACACCCATCGAGTTTCGAAGGCATCGAACACTTAAAGGATATGCTGAAAAGTCACGATGGTTTTGATTCGGATCAGCTCAATTCTCTTGCTCAGGATGCAAAAAATCATTGAGGTTTGTTAGTTGTCGAAACCGATCGAAGTGCTAGACGATCGTTTGACCCGACATCGTGTATAAGAGACGATAAAGGGCTAACGAATTTCGATACAAACGGTTACCAGCCAAATGCCCTCAATCGAACAACGCTATCAATCTGCGATTGACGAAATGTCTGTCAAAGAGAAAGTGGCCAGATCAGTTGAACTCTTCAACTGGAGCCGCGAATTTATTGGCCGGCAACTTCGAACTGAAAACCCGACGGCCAGCGAAGAACGTTTGAAGCTCCTAGTTGCTCTGCGAATGTACAGTAGCGACCCTGGAATGAAGCTACTTCTCGAAGAGATGCTCGCTGATGTTCCCAATTGAATCGTTTCGCAAAACTCTTCTTAAGATCGTAAAAATTCTTCGGCAACTCGAGATCCCATTTCACTTGACCGGCGGTGTAACTTCCGTCGCCTACGGTGAACCTCGGTTGACTCAAGACATTGACATTGTTTTGCAGAACGAAGCGACAGAAAGACAATTGAATCAGTTACTTTCCGAGTTGGAAAAGTCCGACTTCATGTTCAATTCGTCTGCCATCACATCTGCCGTCAGGGACAAGAAAATGTTTCAACTCTTCGACTTGGCCGAGTCCTTGAAGTTGGACATGTATCCTCGAGAAATGATTCCCGGCGAACTCGATCGCTCGGAGAGTGCAGAGATTTTTGAACAGGTTTCGCTACCGATCGTTTCTCGGACCGACGCCGCAGCATCGAAGCTTGTTTGGATCAGCAAAGGCAGCCAAAAAAGCCGCCGTGATTTCCGCCAGATAGTAAAAAATCTGGACGAAGAGAACTTGTTGGCGGTGGAACAGATGGCAGGCAGTCTGGGCTTGGCCGAACTTATGCAAACCGTGATTAAAGAGTCAGATGAGATCGCGGAATAGCTGGACTTGTCGCTTTTCTGCCTGATTAAATCGCGATTACGAATTCACGCCAAAGCCTGTAAAATATGTCGACGAAACTCTTGTAGACACCAATGCCCACACGGAAGCTGCCCTTGTCGCGGCTCCCACAACAACAAGACAAACATGGCAGCCGCATCCAAAAAAGCAAAATCATACAAATCAGAAAACATCACCGTCCTCGAAGGACTTGATCCGGTCCGCAAGCGACCGGGCATGTACATCGGTGGCGTGAGCTCGGCGGGACTGCATCACCTGGTCTGGGAGATCATGGACAACTCCGTCGACGAAGCCATGAATGGTCACGCGTCGGAGATAAACGTTCACTTACTCAAATCCGGCATGACGGTTACGGTCTCTGACAACGGTCGCGGCATTCCGATCGACATCCACAAGAAAACAAAAAAGAGTGCACTCGAAACCGTGCTGACCGTACTCCACGCGGGAGGAAAATTCGAAGGCGACAACTACAAAACCGCAGGCGGACTTCACGGCGTTGGTGCCTCCGTCGTCAACGCGCTTTCGAAATCGCTGATCGCCGTCGTCAAGCGTGGCGGCTCTCAATATCGGATGGAATTTGCCAAAGGACATCCGAAAACAAAATTGCAAAAGCTCAAAGGTGCTGTCCGCGGAACGGGGACCACAATTACATTCACCCCAGACCCAACCATCTTTCCAAAAACGGAATTCAACCCCAACACGATTCGCAGTCGCATCGAAATCGTCAGCTTTCTGCACCGCGGCGTCAAAGTAAACTTCAATGATGAAGTCAACGGAAAGAAAGAATCCTTCCATCACGAGAATGGAATCGTTGATTTCCTTGGCAAAGTATCCAAAGATCGCTCAGCCAGCCCGATTCATGAAGCTCCGTTTTCTCTCAACAGCAAATCTTCGGACGAAAGATTCGAATTAGTGCTGCATTGGACGGACTCAACTGACGAGCACGTCCGATCTTACGTCAACGGCATTCCTACTGGATCAGGCGGAACGCATGAAAACGGTTTTCGCAGCGGCATGGTGAAAGCCGTTCGCAACTACATTGACATGCACAATCTGACTCCGCGCGGCGTTAAAATTTCGCACGAAGACATCCGCGAAGGCGTCATCGCCATTATTTCGGTGTTCATCAAGGAACCACAATTCCAGGGCCAAACCAAAGACAAGCTCAACAATCCTGCCGTCGCCGGCATGATCGACAGCGAGCTACGTCCGGCCTTGGAACAGTGGATGAACAACAACCGAACGGTCGCCGATGGCATCGTAGCGAGAATCGTCGCAGCTTCTCGTGCCCGTGCAGCCTCACGTGCGGCTTCGGCTGCCGTTTCCCGCAAAGTTAGCGGCAAGCGTTCCATGCTGCCCGGCAAACTAAGTGACTGCATGGCCAGCGGCCGAGGTCGCAGCGAACTTTTCATCGTAGAAGGTGACTCGGCGGGCGGCAGTGCCAAGCAAGGTCGCGACCGAAACTATCAGGCGATCTTGCCTCTCCGCGGAAAGGTACTCAACACCGAAAGTGCGAATCTGAAAAAGATCATGGACAACAAAGAGATCCAGGACTTGATCGCCGCGATCGGATGTGGCTTCGGCAAATCGTTCAACATTGCCGGACTGCGATACCAGAAAATCATTTTGCTTGCCGATGCCGATTCGGATGGTCATCACATCACGACACTGTTGCTGACGTTCTTCTTCCGACACATGCCGCAGTTGATCACCAACGGCAATCTCTACATCGCTGTGCCGCCACTGTTCCGCGTCGACATCGGCAAGGAGACGTTTTGGGCTGCCGACGAAGACGACAAAATTCGAATCCTTTCTGAGCACCAAGGACGAGCCAATCCAGAGATCACTCGCTTCAAAGGCCTAGGTGAGATGATGCCGAAAGTCCTCTGGCAAACGACCCTCAATCCTGACACGCGACGAATGTTGAAAGTCGAAGTCGATGACCAGCTGGAAACCGATCGCGTCATCAATGACTTGATGGGCAAGGATGCTTCTGC
>CAZORS010000319.1:0-4298 GCA_964582025.1 uncultured Pirellulaceae bacterium
GCCGACAAGCGTCTGCGGTGACTGCAGATCATTCGAGCGGAATCGGTGCGCAGAAAGCAGCTTCCTCGCAGCGCTACGAGGTCATCGGCAGACACATGCTTCGGCGATGGTGTCGGGAGACAGAGACCAGCCAACTGAGCCTGTTCGTCGAGGCCTTCTGTGGAAAGGCAAAACTCAGAAACATTGCCGATCATCTGCTCACATCCGAATGCTGTTCTCGTATTCGGATAGGCATCTACACTCGCGGTTTTTTCTCGCGCAACGTGAACGTATTCCTGAAACGTGCCCAAGTACGAACTGGCTCCCCAAGGGCGAGGCTGGCCTTCGGTTCCGCGAGCCGCTTTTTCCCAACACCATTCGGACGGGATGCTCAGCCCCGCCCATTGAACATAGTGCAGCGCGTCGATGAACGAGATCCAAACAACGGGATGATTCAGCTCCGATTTAGGTGGGGACGATTCATTGGCCCAATGTTTCAAGTAGCTATCCGGTTCAGGATGATCTGAGGTCGGCGCGTACTGGGTGTCATGAACGAATTCCAACCACTGGGCGTTGGTTACTGGATATCTGCCAAGTGAAAACATGCCGGACTGTAGCGGAACCCCTCCACCTTCTCCGAAATAGAAGGATCCAGCCGGGATGACCGCCATTTCGATTTCGGTCTTCGGGCAAATCCAATACTCGTTCGCGTCGGCCGCCTTTTGTTGTAGAAGTTCGTGGCTCAAACCTGCCCCTCCGAACTCAACAGTTCGCGAACGAGTTCCAGTGAGCGGCCTTCTTCGTGCGGATGAACCATGTTTAGGTATGCTGCAAAGCCCAACATCCAATTTGCAAAACCGGGTCGCCCACGAGCGGCAGCTTTCAATCCATTTTTTTGAGCATCGTGAATGATTGCCCTGAACTTCCTTCGTTTTTCGCGCGGCACTCTCAAGCAATCGTTGACGACGATTCCAGTTACTGACTGCCGTCGTGAACTTCGCATGATGCGGAATTTCTTATGGTTTACGTAAAACCCTTCCTGATGACAAATCTGATCAACCCACCAGCGGAACCGGCCAACTTTCAAACTTGTATCCGGGAATGAGAACGTCAGGTCGTCTGCGTATCGCGTGTACTTGCCGCCGAACTTTTCAGCCAGGCCAAAGCATCGTGCGTCCAGACGGCGGCAGATTAAATTTGAAATCGCGGGTGAGGTCGGCGCTCCTTGCGGGCAGTACGCTTTCATGAAAATCGGAATCTTGGCAGCATAGACACAAAGCCGAGCCAACGTCGCGGCGACACGATGTGAATCATCGTCCTTCGAGTAGTACGCTTTGTTGCTGAAGTAGCCGAGCCTTGTAAACAAACCGGTCACGCGAGCGTAGGTGATCGTTGGAAAGAACTGTTGTAGGTCGAACTTCAGGATCAGGGCATTGCCGACGTGTGGTGACGCGTTGGTCAAAATGGATCGCCCCGGCACAAATCCATGAGCACAGTCGTGGACTGGAACAGGCTGGAGTACGGATTGTAGAATCCGACGTTGGACTTCTCGAAGCTGCCAGTTGGGAGCGCAGATTTCTCTTGGTTGCCCGTTGCGTTTGGGGATCTCGAACTTGTGATAAGGCATCGTTTCGCCATCGGTGGCCAGCAGCAGCCAACCCAACTGTTTGGACGATTTGATCTGCAACAATTCGCGAAGATCGCCAACGGTTGAAATTTTCGGTAACAGATTCTTCAACTTCTCAGGCGCAGAAACCTTGAACGCGTCGCCACGTTCCTGGATTCCCGCAAACCATCCCTGTGCGTTCCAGTCGTTGTTCGTTTTCGTCGGCAGCGAAACTTCTGCCGTCTGCAAGAATTCCAAATGTGATTTAACATGGCTCCGTACAGACAGTTGCGGATGTTTGGCCAGGCGTCTCAGCACACGCAATCTGGCGTGCCGAGGAAAGTGAATCCTGGCATGATTGAGCAAATCGAAGGGAGAATCCTGAACCCACGATGTCCACTGAGGCCAAACGTGAGCGTTCACCAGATTGATCAGATGCGGATAAGCGTTGGTAGAAGAAGCCGAATCGAGGCAGCGTTGAAGTTTGTCCGGTTGGTTGACAAGCGACAAAGCTTCGGCGATAAGCGCTTCATCCCGGACAGCATTGGGCGGCACCGTAAGCTTTAGCCACAGTGGCATTTTTTCCAGAATGAGTTGTTCGTTTTCCGGCAAATCCATGAGACTACTCTAACACATGCCACGAGTTCAATGAAACGACTACTTCCTTCGGATCCTCTGGCGATCGCTCACACCGTGCTCAAAGGCAAGGTGTCGTTTGATGCGCTCGAGCAATGGCCGCAGGTCAAAATTGACACGGCGATTTCTCTGGTCTTGGACGAAACGTTGCCTGCTCGTCGCCGCGCTAAAGCTACTGCCATTCTCTCTGCATCGGATGATCCGGCATGCCACGAGACTTGCGAGTACTTGCTGGAAACTTCTCGCTCTTCGCTGGTACGACAGGCAGCAATTTCGCCCAAGATTTCTGCCAAGCTGCTGCAGCGAAGAGTGGAGCTTGATCCTTCTTACATCGTTCGTCGCAAATCACTCGCCGCGCTGCCCCATGACTTTCCGTTGGCTTCGATTCGCATTGCCGCAAGTGATCCACACTGGCGCGTTCGGATGGCGTTGATTGAATGGATTGAGAAAAACGATCACGTCGAGGAAGCGACACAATGGAAAACGACGGATCGGGAAATTGGATTTGCCGAATTCTTGCGTTGGAGAAAAAAGCCAGGCGAACTTCCACCGCCTGTTCAAAAAGAAAATCCATTCAACTGGGACGACGACCCTGCTGTATTGCTTGCCGAGCTAAAACAACAGCCGCGTGAACAGTGGCTTGAACAGCTACCGTTTTTGGTTCACCACGGCGGAACGAAAGTGACGGATTGGGCAGTTCAGCAGTTGCTCGAGTTTGGAACTCCCGAATTGTGTCACAAGGCAGCAGAAATGGCTGATGATCCGCGGCACTTGGGGTGGCAGGCTGTCGAGCAAGTCGTCAACCGTCTTGAAGCCGACCGTCGACCAGACTGGAAACCAGTTCAACAGCTGATTGCTTCATGGTCTGCTAACCATCCAGTCAATCGCGTGTGCGAAGACCCGGCAAAGGAAACTTGCTGGTTGGTGTTGAGAAAATTCCTGAATGAAAATCGAATCTTGATCGAGCAGATTTTGCCGGCGCCCGTCGTTGCCAGCCCGTCAGTTGCTGAGCCAACGATTCGATTGGCGGATCGAGCACCAGACGCCAAACGCATTGCTGTTTCGGGGCACTACTTGTTGCCGACCGACCAGTTCGCGGTAGCGTTTGAGCGAGGGATTGATCACTTTTTCTGGGAGCACAACTACGGCACCTTCAACCGATTCATCAATCGGTTGTGTCCTTCGGATCGGCTTCGGCTGCGAATGATCTGCGGAACGTTTGAGGCCGAGCCCAAAAAGATCGCCAAAGACATAGACAACGCATTGCGAATTTTGAAGCTGGATTGCCTGGACGTGTTTCTGTTGTTCTGGTCACGATCGACGCGTCGCTTCAGCGAGGAAGTGCTCTCGTTACTGGACTCATTGAAAACTTCGGGAAAGATTCGAAGCTTCGGACTCTCGACGCACCAATGGCAACTCGCTCAAGACCAAATTGAACTTGGCTGGAGCCCCGTCATGGTGCGTCACAATCTGGCGCATCGTTCTGCTGAAACGATCGTCTTTCCAAAAGCAGCGTCGCACGACACTCGAATCTTCAGCTTCAACACGACTTGTTACGGCAGACTGCTCAAAGCCGGAATCTCTGCCAGAGATTGCATTCGTTACTCGTTGCACCAGGAAGAGATTGATTTGATTTTGACTGCTCCGTCCACTGCAGAACAATTGGCCGAGAACTTATCAGCCATGGATGCTCCCGTTTTGACGACGGCCGAAATTGAGGCTTGGCAGAAAATTGGAAACTCGGTCTACCAGAACAACAAAGCGTTTTACAACGCCTTGCAATCGAGAACCTGAGCCCACCTTGCCTGTAGGTACTTGCCTTCAGAAACATGCGACTCCCATATTCTTCACTTGAAAAATATGGCGAGCTTTTGCATAGCGAGCAGATTTCAACCACGGCGGAACGCCGCAAAAAAGCTGCCTTCAACAAAGTGGACTCGGGTCACGAACGCGATTGTAAATAATGAAACCCACCCTGCCTGAGGTACTTGCCTTCAGAAACATACGACTCGTCTGGCTTTCCACTTGGAAAAGAGACCGAGTTTTTGCATAGCAAACGTCGTTCAACCACGGCGGA
>CAZORS010000320.1:0-1688 GCA_964582025.1 uncultured Pirellulaceae bacterium
CAAAACTATTGCCCCTCACCCCCCAGCCCCTCTCCCCGCGAATTCGGTCAACATTTGATCTCGAAGCCTGGCTTGTGGGTCCGAATTTACGGGGAGAGGGGTGCCAATTTTTCGTCGTTCAAACTTGTGTAGACACCAATGCCCCCAGAGAGAGGGTGATGTCGAAGAAGCCGTACTACTTCGACTGCTTTTGCAGAACCATATACACATCATCACCGATCCGCTGAGCAGTTTGCAGCTTCATTTCGGCGCTGTCAGCAATTCGATTGCGGTCCAAACCCATGACCGGTGTGACCGAATGAAAACCGCCAAGCAGCTTAGGGGCGACGAAGGAATGCACTTCGTCGATTTCACCTAAATCGTGCAGCAGTCCCAGCAACTTTCCGCCACCTTCGACCATCAGGTTTGTGATCCCTCGTTGCGAAAGATGCATCAGTAGTTCGATCATTCGGTCGTGATGGCTAAGCGAATTGCCGATCCAAATTTCGACGCCATGTTCAACGAAACGAGCAACCTGTTTCGTGTCATGCTGTGGACCGACTGCGATCAACGTTGGAATTTCTTTCGCCGTTTGGACGAGATTCGAAACGACAGCCGTTGAGGCTAGGGAATCGACAACGATTCGTAATGGCGTCCGCGGTTCGAAGTCGAGCACTTCATCGGAACCAGGCAAACGAACGTTGAGTTTCGGATTGTCGGCTTTGGCGGTGGCGGATCCGACCATGATCGCGTCGACGCGTGCCCGTAAGCGATGGACGAGATTGCGAGACTGCGGGTTCGAGATCCATTCGCTGTCGCCGGAAGCTGTCGCGATCTTTCCATCAATCGTCATCGCCCATTTCGCGATCACCCACGGCTTATCCCTTTCGACACCCTTCAAATACGGTGCGAGCACTTCACGAGATTCCTTTTCAAGCAAGCCCGTGATGACTTCAATGCCAGCGGCTTTCAGTTGTTCGATGCCCTGCCCGGAGACTTTCGGGTTCGGATCCGTCGCGGCGATCATGACTCGGGCAACTTTTGCTTCGATCAGAGCTTCAACGCAAGGACCAGTTTTACCGGAGTGCGAACAAGGTTCCAGTGAAACGTAGACGGTGCTGCCGGCGACTGATTCGGTAGCGGATTCCATTGCGTTGATTTCCGCGTGGTTGCCGCCAAATTTTGCGTGCCACCCTTGAGCGATGCACTTTCCGTCTTTAACGAGGATGCATCCGACCATCGGATTTGGCTCGACACTGCCCTGCCCTTTGCGTGCGAGATCGATCGCTTGTTGCATCCATAGTTCATCGCGAGTTGTTGGAATGTGGGTCATGGTATTGGAAGCGGCAGGCACGAAAAAAGGCGGAAGCAAATGCTCCCGCCCTGTTCAGTATGTCCAGCAATGCGTTTTCACGCAAATGCCGTTTCAATGCAACGTGCTTTTAACGGCAACGATTGCGATTGCGAAGCTTCGCGAGGAGTCCACCGCGATTGCCGCACTTTGAACGCTGACACAAACGTGGGCGTGGAGGGCAAGCAGGCTTGCAACAACGACGAGGCGCTGGAGCTGGGCAGCAAGTTGGAGCTGGTGCAGGGCAAGCTGGAGCACAAGCAACTGGCGCCGGAGCACAAACGGGTGCTGGTGCACAGACTACTGGAGCTGGAGCACAAACAGGCGCCGGTGCAGGACAGCAAACTGGAGCTGGAGC
>CAZORS010000320.1:1788-4269 GCA_964582025.1 uncultured Pirellulaceae bacterium
CTGGAGCTGGAGCACAAACAGGCGCCGGTGCAGGACAGCAAACAGGTGCTGGAGCTGGAGCACAAACAGGCGCTGGTGCAGGACAGCAAACAGGTGCTGGAGCCGGAGCAGGACAGCAAGTCGGTGCTGGAGCAGGGCAACAAGTAGGTGCTGGAGCAGGACAACAAGTAGGCGCTGGAGCAGGACAGCACTTAGGTGCACAAGACCGACCGGCGCGAAGCTTTGTGAGCAAGCCACAGCTTGGTTTTTTGGCGCAGCACTTCTTGAAAAGCTGAGCGTTTGAAGTTTCAAGTGAACTGAAACTAGACAGTGAAAATACGATTGCAAACGTGAGTGCCGCAATCCATCCCGAATTTCGATTCATGGGTCTTCCTCGAAGGTGATACAGGTTGTTAAAGCAGGTAAATCAGGACGATGAGGCTATGCGATTTTAGTCACCTGTCAACAAGTACAGCTGGCTCCGCGTCGAAAAAGCAGCAATCATCCCAAAAAAAAGGCCCAAGAAGCCGTTCTTATCGAGAGTTCACTCGAATCACAGCCGCATAGGCCCGCAAACAACCTAAGACTCCGTTGGGCGGGAAATCACCCGAACCATCCGGATTTTTTCAGTTTGGCCACCGAATCGCTCTCGTCGACATCGAGTTCGAAGACTTTCTGCAAGTTCATCAATGTGAATACTTTCATCACGTTTTCGTTGATGTTGCAGAGCCGCAGTTTAACTTTTTCTTCTTTGCAACGGGTCGAGAAGTGAATCAGCTTTCCGATCATTGCAGACGACATGAAGCTCACGTTTTCGAAGTTGACGACGATTTTGTTATTCTCGTTTTTGATCAAATCAAGCAGTTCTTCACCCAAGCCAACAATTCGAGCTTCGTCGATGATGCTGACGTCTTGGAAGTAAACCACCAGAATGTCGCCGTCTTTGCGAGTTAAGAGAGTCGCCATGTTAGTTTTCCGAAAATCAGGGAGTTGGACAGCTGCAAAACGATTCGGCTGCATCGCGAAACTGGCCAGCAGGGATTTGCATGATATGATTTGGCGGTCTCGACGCCAGTATAATTGTACGTCGGGGCAAAGCGACTGTAAACCAAAAGCAAATTTTCGGTAACACCATGCGTATTAGAATCGGGGGACGTGACCCGAGATTCAGAAATATTGGCGGACGCAACATGCACGGCATTGAACGCATGTTTCACTTGTTTGTTAGCCTCCAGATTCTGTTTGGTTCGCGACGGGGGCTTTCAATGGTGCTTCCTCTGGTGCTATTGGTGGCACTGGTCGCTGGTGGCTGGTTTCTTTTCACTAGTATGAATTCGCCGCAGAGCAAACTCGAGCAGGCACATGCGGATTGGGATTCCGGCGTGACGACTCGTCAGATTTCTGCGATTACGAAGTACAAAGAACTTTTGCAGAAAGACAATCCAATCGAACCCGGCATGCGTTGGTTGCAAAACGATCGCGATACGCTCTATCGTCGCATCGTCGAACATCAAGTGCTTTATGAAAAAGACGACCGCGGCGCTCGAGAATGGATTATCAAAGCGTGGGACGAGGGAATTCGCGATTTGCGGTTTGCCGATGGTGAAACGAATGATTTTTGGATCAAGGCGACTGAGTCTCTTAGTAAGAAAAAGGGAAAGCAGAAACGTTCTACATCGCGCGATCGATCAGAGCCCGGCGTCATCAATGATGATCGACTGGACGGAATCCTAGCGCCGGGAACCTAATCTTGAAGATCGCTATCTTCTCGGCTGCGAATCGCGAAACGCGGTCCGGAAACTGGGTCACCGCCAGCCGCTGGCAGCGTTTGTTGCGTTCGACAGGTAATCGTGTGGCGATTCTGCACGACAAAAGTGAAATTGAAGATTGCGATGCGGACGTATTGATCGGTCTGCACGCTCGCCGAAGTGGAGCGGCGCTACTGGAATTCAAGAAGCTTTATCCGCAGCGAAAGACAATCGTCGCGCTTTCAGGAACTGATATCTATCGTGACCTTTCGCCGACGCGGGCACGCCATCCGATAGCGGCGATCAAGTCACTTGACTCTTGTGATCAGATTATTCTGCTGCAGCCTTTAATGGCCGGGCGACTCAAACCAAAATGGCGATCTAAATCGACCGTTGTGATGATGGACGCTGCGAAACCAAAAGCCGTCCGAAAACGAGCCGTCGGCAGTTCACTGAACGTTTGCGTGGTTGGCCATCTGCGGCATGAAAAAGATCCGCTGCGTGCGGCGATGGCGGTTCGGAATCTTCCCGGTGACATTCGCATCAAAGTTACGCATGTCGGTGGAGCACTTTCTGAATCATTTCAAAACCGAGCCTCTCATGAGTCAAGGCGAAACGCTAATTGGAATTGGCTGGGAAGCGTTGAGCACGCGACGGTTCAGAAGCTGATGCGAGAAAGCGACTTGTTGGTCAATACTTCGCGATCTGAAGGGGCTCCGAACGTGTTGTTCGAGGCGATCGGTTTTCGACTGCC
>CAZORS010000321.1:0-4239 GCA_964582025.1 uncultured Pirellulaceae bacterium
GTTGAGACGAAAGTGCTGCGGTTCAGTGACGAGGTTGTACGATCGGCAATCTTGCGCGAACTGGCCAGAGGTGGACAGGTTTTCTTTGTTCACAATCGAGTCAAAGACATTCACATTTTGAAAGAGAAACTTCGAGAGCTAGTCCCTGAGGCTTCGATCGAAGTCGGTCACGGGCAGATGGACGAACTGGAACTTGAAAAGGTGATGAGCGACTTTATCGCCGGCAAGTTCGATGTGCTGCTGGCGACAACGATCGTTGAAAGCGGCTTGGACATTCCCAACGCGAACACGATCTTCATTGACGAAGCGGATCGGTATGGCCTTTCGGATCTGCATCAGCTTCGCGGTCGTGTCGGGCGATATCATCATCAAGCGTACTGCTATTTGTTACTGCAGCCGCATAAGCACTTGAATCCGACGGCGGCGAAACGACTGCAAGCGATCGAAACGTTTTCACAAATGGGTGCCGGCTTTCAAATCTCGATGCGAGACCTTGAAATTCGTGGAGCAGGAAACTTGCTGGGAACACAGCAGTCGGGCCACATCGCAACGGTCGGCTACGAGATGTACTGCCAGCTGTTGGAGAAAGCAGTACGACAGCTCAAGGAGATGCCGGCGAAGCTTTCGATTCAAGTCGATATCGATCTACCGATTTCCGCTTTCATCCCGGACGAGTATGTTCCGGATCGACGACAGAAACTGGATCTCTATCGTCGCCTTACACGTCTGGAAAGTTTCGACGACATTGGTGAAGTTCGTGAAGAGCTGGCCGATCGCTTTGGACCGTTACCGAAATCGGTGGAACGTTTACTGTCGGCTTCCGAGATTAAACTGCTGGCGGCATCGTGGCAGATCGATGCGATTCAACTGCGAGACAAATATCTGGTTCTGAACTACGCCGTCCGCCCTCGGATGGAACGGCTTTCGAAAGGACGTCCAATGATTCGGATCATCGATGACCACACGGCGATGGTGACGCTGAAGTCTGGAAAGATCGCGCCAGGGAAACTGCTATCACTCGTGAAGTCGTTGCTCGAAAACGTGTAGTTGGCGAGCTTGCTTGCGACAACACAAGCCCAAAGAGAATGTGATTTATTGAGCCGTTTTAACGCTAGTCCAATAGCACTTACTCCAAACAGTTCAGCCAAATTGCAAGGCCGGAGGCCGACATAGCCATTGCCGGGGTTGTCCCCAAACGCCAAAACGGCTCACTTTGATTTCGTGTGTCGATATTTATTCACTGCCTCGAAGCGCGAACCCACAAGATTCTATTGCGTAACGTGCCGCAGATCTGTACGGTCGCGCGGTATTTCCTCCAGTTTTTTGCTATCAGGGCGAATCCATGGCTTCGGCAAAAGTCTATCAATCAATCTTTCGCATTTCGATCTGCGCTGGCGTTTGTCTGCTGACCGCGTCACACGTCGAAGCTCAATCTGGTGCTTCAGAAGCAACTCCAGATCCTTACTTCAAGCCTGCGCCGAAGAAGCCGGACTTTAGCGAATCTTATGTTCCGCCGACTTTCTCCCCCGGTTCGATTGGCGATCGAATTCCAAAATCTGGATCCAACAAATCAAACCGTTCCGTTTCTTGGAATCATCAGCGATCGATCGTTCGCGACCGACCTTCAGATCAGAATTACTTTAAACCAAAGACAGGCATTGTTGATTCACCGGACAAGATTCAGTTGGCCACGGCAATCGAACCCGTCGCCGACCAACAGGAAGGCGCGCGTGTTGCTTCTTTGCCTCCGGGCACAACGACAACCAAAATTGAGTCGCTAAAACATTTTGAACCCGGCCGAGTCGTCGCACTTGTAGGCGGCGAGCCGATCTTTGTTGGCGATATGCTGTTCGAAGCCAATCAAATCATCGAGGCTAAAATTCCTCAAGCGCCCGAATCCGCGAAACAGATTCAGCGGAAACGAATCATGAAGGCGATGACCAAAAAGTTCGTCGATCAAAAGTTGCTCTATGTCGACGCAATGGGAAAGCTTCCAGAGGGAGCAAATGTTGACGACCTTATCAAGCAAGCCACAGGGATCTTTAACGAGCAGGTCTTGCCGGACATGATGAAGAGCTCTGGAGTTAAAAACATCACTGAGTTCGATGGCAACCTTCGGGTTCAAGGATCGTCACTACGGCAAGTTCGAACAGCGTGGGCCAAAGATCAGTTGGCTCGTCAATTCGTGCAGCAGAGTTTGAACATCGATCAAACTGTGACGCATCAGGAAATGCTCGATGACTACCTAGCCAACAAAGAAAAGTACGCGATTCGAGCCAAGTCAAAATGGGAACAGATCATGGTCCGATTTGATAAATCCGAATCGCGAAGTGCGGCGAAAAAGAAGATCGCTGAAATTGGAAACAAGGTCATCCATGGGGCCAACCTTGCAGCGGTTGCAAAGAAGCACTCCGACGGATTCCGCGCCACGCAAGGCGGACAGCACGACTGGACTGGCAAGGGTGCGTTGGTTCTAAAAGAAATCGATTCGGCGATTTTCACATTGCCGATCGGAAAACTGAGCGACATCATCGAGAGCCGTGATGGGTATCACATCGTACGAGTGCTCGATCGCAACGAAGCGTCTCACACGCCGTTCACCGAAGCTCAGCTTGAAATCAAAAAGCGACTTAAGAACGACAAGATTAACGCTGCGTTTGAGAAACACTTGGAATCCGTTCGTGAGCGGATTCCGGTTGAGTATTTTCCATTGGATTAGGAAGTTGTAAGGCCGCATTTGTCTCACTTCGTTGGTTGAGATACAAGAACCGTTCCCTATGATTGCAAATTAGCTCCATTGGTGGTGATAATCCTGTCGTAACATTTCTACGGGATAGATCCATGATTCGAACTCACGCAGCCCTGCCAGCAATCTTCTTTGCAATCGCTGCATTTACTCTGTTTGCAGATGAGTCATATTCTCAGATTGCCAATTACTCGCCACAGGTTGGACAGCCTCACGCCGATTTCATCCTGCCTTCGATCGATGACGGCAGTCCCATTCAGCTGTCGGACTATCGAGGCAAAAAAGTCTTGCTGATGCATTTTGCTAGTTGGTGAGCTGGTTGCCGAAAGATTGTGCCCGTGTGGCACGCCACGATCAAGAAACTTGCTCCTGAAAACTTGGCCGTTTTGGGCGTCGTTCAGGAACAGCATTCCGAACGAACCAAACTATACAAGCAATGGAAGCAATACGATTTCCCAATCGCTCAGGATTCGGTCACGAAGTTGGGCGCAGCCGTGGTGCCGATCTTCATTGGGATCGATGAGTACGGAATTGTTCGAAGCACGAAACTTCGGCCCAACGGTCTCGCGAAGTTCCTTGAGACGAAGTTCGATGCACCAGAAAACGCGGCGCCTGTCATGGGAAAAGAAACAAACTACGCCAAGCTTGCCGAAGAGGATTCAACGGTTGAGAACCTGTGTATGTTTGGCGATCAAGAAATGCTGTTTCGCGATAGCGACGCAAAGAGCTATGAAAACGCGATTGCGGCTTATCAGTCAGCACTGAAAAAAGATCCCGACAACGGCACGATCATGTTTCGATTGGGTGCAGCTTATCGTCAACGTTACGACGAGTATTCACACGACGACGCTGATTTCGACATGGCCTCAAAGTATTGGACGATGGCTCTAGAGTCCAATCCGCGTCAATACATTTGGCGACGACGTATTGAGCAATATGGACCACGACTTCAAAAACCGTATCCATTTTACGATTGGGTCGACACTGCGATTGCAGACATCAAACAGCGTGGAGAAGTTCCCGTTGAACTAACGGTTAAGTTGACTCAATCCGAATTGGCAGGTCGCTCCAAGCCGGACTACTCCAACTCGGAAAAGAAACCCGAATCGACAGAGAAGATCAAACGTGACCTTGGTGAATTCGTCTCAATTGAATCAACGATCGTTCCGGGCTTCGTCAAGCCCGGAAAACCAGCGACGGTTCACTTACGGTTCGTACCAAGCGGCGCGAAATGGAACAACGAATCAACTCCGCTGACGGTTTGGATCGAGTCCAAGAGTGCGAAGCTTTCGGATCAGCTAATGACGTTCGACAACCCAGACCGACCGGATTCGAAAGAGAATCGTTCTTTCGAGTTCGACTTAGTAATCGGAAACGACGACGAGAATCACATCGAAGGCTTTGCACTGTACAACGTCTGTTCAGAAGACGGCGTCTGCATGGTTCGCCGCCAAGATTTCAAGATTACTATTCCACGAGTTGCGGGACCAAGC
>CAZORS010000322.1:0-4192 GCA_964582025.1 uncultured Pirellulaceae bacterium
TCCTCTTCCCAGATGCGAATGATTTCGTCTTGCAAGTTTGCACGCGTAAGCGCGTCGAGTGCACTCAGCGGTTCATCTAGCAGTAGAACTTCAGGCTGCATCGAAAGCGTCCGAGCCAGCGACAATCGCTGCCGCATTCCACCAGAAAGTTCTGATGGCTCTTTCCATTCCGATCCGGTCAGGGACACCATGTCGATGTAGTGTTGGATGTATTCTTTACGCTCAGCTTTTGACTTCTGTGGAAAGACCTGTTTGACTGCCAGCTCAATGTTTCCGTAGACGCTTAGCCACGGCAGCAGCGAATAGTTTTGAAACAAAATCCCACGTTCCGGGCCGGGTGACGTGACGACTTCTCCGTTCATGAGGACTTCGCCGTTGCTGGCTGGTTGGATTCCGGCAAGCAGATTCATCAGCGTTGATTTTCCGCTGCCGGAGAATCCGATGATCGCAACGAACTCATTCCGCTTAATTTCTAGATTGATGTCCGTGAGAACTTCCGTTCGCTGGCTGACTGGTCCGAATCCAACGTCAACCGAATTGATTTGCATTGCGAGATCGCTCATTAGACTACCGCCGCTCCGTCTTCAAAGGAGACGCTACGTTGCAGTACGATCATCAGTCGGTCCAAGAAGAATCCGATGATGCCGATCAAAAAGCAAGCCAGCAAAATATTCGAGAACGTGTAGGAAGATCCATTCTGGTATTCGTCCCAAACGAAAGTTCCAAGGCCTTTCGATCCAGATAGAGCTTCTGCGGCGATCAAAACCATCCAGCCGACGCCGAGCGAAATTCGCAAGCCAGCGAAAACCAACGGCAGTGAAGATGGAATAATGATTTTTGTCAAACGGGCCCACAGTCCAAGCTTCAGAACCTTGGCTACGTTAATGTGATCTTGCTCGACCGACGATACACCCAATGCCGTGTTCACCAGTGCCGGCCAAAGTGCACACATGGCAACCGTGCACGCGGAAAAGATCATGGCTGGATTCACTTTCAATTCTTCCAGGAACGGAAGTTCGTTCAGGAAGACAAAGAAAGGATGTGTTTTTGGGTCCGGGAAAAATGCTCCGATGATGATCTGGAAAATTACCAACCAGACGACTGGCGAGACTGGTTTGAAAACTGAAATGATCGGTGTCAAGCATGCCATGACGACTCGATTGAGCCCACACATAATTCCGAACGGAATCGCAACGGCTGCGGCAAGAAAGAAGCCTATGCACACCGTGAACAGACTTCGCCACGTCAAATACCAAATCGTGGAAGCTTTCGCGTACTTCTGTTCTGCAATGTTGGCAGCCTTCTCTTCTCCTTTGACGACCGTCTTTGCAGCCGCGAGGATCGCTGCCGATTCATCGGCAGACTTGAGCTGGTCGACCGCGTCAGTCGCGGCAAGTTTTGCTTCAGCAACTTTGTTGCCGCGGTTCGAAATGCCAAGAAATTCAAGCCGTTTCCTGAGATGTTGTATTTCAGTCGCAGCGCTGTCGACCGCAAGTTCGGCGGTTTTGACATTCTTCGGCTTGTTGCTTCTAAGCTCACTGATTGGGGTCTTCAACGCTTTTTCAGCGGCTTTTTCTTGCTTCGTAAGTGCAGCGTCGACTCGCAAGTGAGCCAGTAGTTCCTCAGGGTTCGCGGTTTTCTTCGCGATCGCTTCTGAAAGCTTGATGGCTTCTTCTTTGCGGGTCTTGCGTGCCGCTTTGTGGGTCGTTCTTAGCTCGTCGTACTCGAGCTGCATTGGCGCGATCGATTTCGCGATTTCCGCTTCAGAGTCTGTTTTGATTTTCGCGTAAGATTCTTTTAGCTCGACGAGCTTCGCTTCCTTTTCCTTAATCAGCGTCTCGATTTCGGTGACGCGAGTTTCTGTTTGCTCGCTGGAAAGCAGAAAGTCAGACTGTTTTTCTTTCTCCCGGTTGTGAATCGTGTTGTTGACGACAAGAGCGCCCCAAACCTGCGAAGGCGTTGGAACCTCACCAGATTTTGTTTTGTGTCGCGGCGCGATGAAGTTCCACAACAACAAGCAGCAGCACACGAACACGATCGGCATCAGCATGAATCGTGTAATGTCACCTAGTTGCTTTTTGGGTTCTTCGCCGAAGAAGAGGCGGACAACGGGATCAAAAACGCGGAAACCCGATACATCGATGATTTTGAGCAGGCCATACTTGACCTTCTCAAGAGGAGTTTGTTCAGACATGGTTCAATGGTGGTGGTAAGCGAAAAGGACCCGACGCAAATCGCGCCGAGCCCTGAATAATGAAATCTTTTAGTCTTTGTTTCCGATCTTATGCTTCTTGAGATACTCAAGCGGCTTCTTGCCGTCGTACTCGATCTTGTCGATGAAGTCCGCGGTCGGAGGCTTATAGCCGTCGGTGTCCCATGGGATGTCTTCTTTCGCGATCAAGCCATCGTCGAGCAAACGTTTCGCCGCATCGAGGTAAACATCCGGCAAGTAAACTTTTTTCGCCGTTTCCGCATACCACTCAGCAGACTGGGGACTGGTGATCTGACCCCAACGACGCATCTGCGTCAGGAACCAAACACCATCGCTGTACCATGGGTAAGAAGCGTGATACTTGAAAAAGACATTGAAGTCAGGCATGTCACGTTTGTCTGATTTTTGAAAGTAGAAGAAACCCGTCATTGAGTTTTTGATCACATTGAAGTCAGCTCCAACGTAGTTTGGCTGCGAAAGTAAGCGGCAAGCTTCCTCGCGATTGACCAGCTTGCCAGAAGCATTCGTTTCATCGAGCCATTTTCCTGCACGGATCAGAGCTTTGACTACTGCGATGTGCGTGTTTGGATTTTCGTCGGCCCAAGCTTTGGTGACACCGAAGACTTTTTCAGGGTTGTTCTTCCAGATGTCATAATTGGTTGTTACCGGAACGCCGATCGCTTTTTCAACAGCCTGCTGATTCCACGGTTCGCCAACGCAATAGCCAGAAATCGTTCCGGCTTCCATCGTTGCAGGCATCTGTGGCGGAGGCGTTACCGACAGTTCAACTTCCGCATCGGTGAAGCCTTTGATGTCTTCCGCCGTGTACATTCCCGGATGAATTCCCGACGATGCCAACCAGTAGCGGATTTCATAGTTGTGCGTAGAGACGGGGAATACCATGCCCATCTGCAATTTCTTGCCACTGTCGAGAATGTCTTGAACAACAGGCTTGAGCGGTGCGGCAGAGATCGGATGTTTCGGAGTCGGAGTATCGAGTGCTGGATCGTTCTCGACCATTTGATCCCAAACGTCGTTTGAGACCGTGATGCCGTTGCCGTTTAGTCGAGCGTGTAGGCGGTGACGATGTGTGCTTTTGTGCCGAAGCCAATCGTTGCTGCGATCGGTTGGCCGGACAGCATATGGGCTCCGTCGAGTTCTCCATTGATGACGTTGTCGAGCAGCTGCTTCCAGTTTGGCTGAGCAGTTACTTCGACTTGCAGGCCTTCTGCTTCGAAGAATCCTTTCTCCTTCGCGATAACAATCGGGGCACAGTCGGTTAACTTAATGAAGCCAAATTTAAGTTCGTCTTTCTCTAACTCAAGTTCGTCCGGGAAAGCTGCAGCGTGAGAAAAAGCGGCGTTGGTGTGGATACAAGTTGCGAATGCAGATGCCGCGATGAGCAGGAAGGTCGCGATGCGCTGAGCAGAGAATCACGCGGAAATAGTTGTCTTCAAGGTGGCTCCAAATCATAAATACGGGGAACTGAGTCCACGCAAAACAAAGCAACAGCCATACCAAACGCCAATGTTGCCTCATCGCCCTTAAGCATCATCTTGTGGTTTCGAGCTGCAATCTGAAGCTAGCAAGTTGCTTAAATGGTTAGCGTTCGTGCGTAACAAAACGGCAGCTTGCGGGTGAATGACAAACGAAGGAGACCGTTTGTAAACTTTATCGGGTGACTGCACAGCGGCTTGGAAACTGCCACAATCGTTATCTCGAGTTGGTTTGCGGGGGTGAGGCAACCGTCTTGTCGCGTTAACGGTTGCGAACGAAGGGCAATGCGAATTTAGTGGCCGTTGTCTGGATTTGCGACGTGTCGATTGTCGTTTGAGACGTTGCAAATTTCGCGCGAATGGCACTTTTTCTGCAATTCAGTCCTTCACCAAAATGGCAATCGCACTGCTCGAAAACCAATACAAGCCCGAAGCGCAAGCGAGTGAATAATTTTCCTCGCAACATTCGCACGATTGCGTTTCG
>CAZORS010000323.1:0-4124 GCA_964582025.1 uncultured Pirellulaceae bacterium
CTTAGTCACCTCCTTTTCTATAAATCATCCTGCTGAAACCGAATGCCGTAAGAATTGGTTTCACACAGGTCGACAGTCCATCGTACTGCGTCGTACGATCCAACATTCCTAGTATAGTTAAAAATCGGGAACGAGTGTTAGAGGGGTTTGTCGTCCGAAAGGTTCGGGTTTTCGAATGGGAAATGGGGAACTCGAGCAGCTGCATACTCCGCATTCCGCATTCCGACTTCCGCATTCAAATCACTCTCCTTCGTCCATCACTTCGGCTTCGCGAGCCTTCGCCATCTCGTTGGCTTGGTCTTCGTACTTCTTAGTCAGATCCTGAACGTCGCTCTTGACTGAATCGCGATCATCTTCAGTCAGAATTTTGTCTTTCTGCTCCTGATCGGCAGCTTTATTGCCGTCTCGGCGGACGTTGCGAATCGAGATCTTTGCATCTTCGGTCAGATCCTTAATGCGTCCAACCATCTTCTTTCGAACGTCTGTCGAAAGGGCTGGAATGTTGATTCTAACTACACGTCCGTCGCTTTGTGGATTGTAGCCGAGGTCACTTCCAACGATGGCTTTTTCAATTTCCTTGATGATCGACGTGTCGTACGGGCGAATCACGATCTGTGATGGTTCCGGGGCACCAACTTGAGCAATCTGCTTTAGCGGCGTAGGAGATCCATACACATCCACCCGCACCGAATCTACCAAGCCGGGATTGGCGCGTCCGGTTCGAATACCGCTGAGGTTCTTTTTTAGAATCTCAATCGCTTTTCCCATTCGCTCTTCGGCGTCCGTCAAAATTTCATTGGCTGGCATATTATTATTATCCTCTATCGAAGTCGGTGGCGACGTGTCGCAATTGTTGAAATGGCATTGTAGCCGATTTTGGCTTGTATTGGGAAAGGGTATTGTCGCTCGGTTCTCCGAACCGAAAGCGGGCCGGTTTGAAAGCGTAACCCTCGGCGTTGTGGTCCCGATTGGAAAACTTGTCACAAGCCCACTACCAGCTCGGAGATCTGGGCGACAATGCCGCAACTACAGAAAAAACGTCCGATTGATGTCGTTCGCAACAAACCAGATCGTCGAACCGATCGCAAAAGCAATGTGCAATCCAATGGCGGTCGCGAAATACGGATACCCATGTTCCAGCTTTGGCGGTTTTCCAGAATTGATCGATTTGCGCCAGATCGCCTCGAGTCCATAGGTTGCGATCGCGGCGGTGATCAGGTTCAGACCCAAAATCCCAACCCACTGAAACAGAAAGAACTGTCGGCTCACTTCCTTTACCATCAACGATTGGAAAAAGTTCGTCACAACGGCGAATACGGTCGCCGTTGCCAATGCGAAAATGAAAAACTGAAACCATGTGGTAAACAAGTACGGTCGCTTTTCAACGATCCAAAGCGGAACCACGATTTTGCAAATCTCTTGTAAGATCGGACCGGCAATACAAGCGACAAAGATGTCCGTCACAAAGAAATGATTCCCGGAAACCCACGAAATAATCGCCGCAATTGCGGCACACGGAAGCGACAGCAATACCACGCCGATCGTCACCGTCCACGCTTGCCACTGGCTCCAATTTTCTCGCCGCTGCGCTATCCAATTTGCATAGGTCAAAGCTGACTCAGGCGTTGAGTCTGCGACGTCCGGATGAAGCGATGGCTCATCCCATACGCTGTGGTCAATGTCCTCTTCGGAGTCAGGCGAAAATTGAGTAGGCTGAGAATTAAGGCCCAAAGGAGCATCAATCGCTGGATCGTTTGCCGGATCTTTCCCGTGACCGGGAAGCAAATGGGGCTCGTTTCTGATATCCGGATCGTTCGAAGGCATGACAACCGATTCAAGTGATTGGCTTTTCGTAAATGCGGAACGTCTTGAATTTTTCAACTTTCGCGGCACGTGCAATCGCTCGCATCGATCGAAGATTATCTTCCTCGACCCACGAAAACTCCCACTCATCATACTCCAAACGCTTGTCGACCAAACGTTTGATAAGGCTCGTCGAAACACCGCGATTGCGATACTCCTTTTTCACGCCAAGCAAAAACACTCGCGTTCGTGGAGTTCGTTTCAGCCAGAACAAGAGTTGCGGAAGCCGAATCCAATCCCACGTGCCGATCGTTTTTCGTAACGCCCAATTTACGTCCGGAATGTTGACAATGTAGCCAACCAGTTCCTCATCCCAATATGCGACGTGAATCATGTCGAATCGTACGATTTGACGCAGGCTCTTCACCATGAATTGCAATTCAGAATCGGTGAACGGAACGTATCCCCAATCGTCGGTACGGACTTCGTTGGCAAGGGTATTGATCTCGCGAAATGTTTGCTCAAAGTTGTTTTTATCAACGGTCCGCATTTTTAGTTGCGGAAAACGTTTTTCAATCTTCTCCCGCGACGACGCGAGTTTCGCCCACTCTTCTTCTGATCGATAATGGTGTTCGGTTTTGGTGCTATGGAACGCATGGAATGATTTGGCGACTTCGAAACCGTTGTTCTGCATCAGTTCGTCGTAGCGGGCGGGCGTGTGAGCCAGCATGATCGACGGCGGGACATGATTTCCTTCCACGACAATCCCAAACTCGGACTTCATCGATGGATTCACCGGCCCACGAATGCTGTCGCAGCCTCTTTCTTTCAGCCACGCAATCGCCGTCGTCATGAGTGATTCGTGAATCGCACTTGAGTCCGCGTTTTCGATGACTTCATAGAACCCGAAGAAGCCAAGTTTGTCTTTGGTAAAATCGTTGTGCAAGTCATCCTTGATGGCCACGATTCGTCCAACCGGTTTGTTCTTGTCGTCGTAGCAGATGAAGACTTCACGGGAGGCCGTTTCGTAGAACGGATGAGCATCCGTGTCGAGCAACTGACGCTCCATGATCTTCAGAGGAAAGACAACGGCGGGGTCATTGCGATAGATCTTCCGCCGCAGACTATAAAAGTCTCGCCAATGTTTGCGGGATGTTACGGCAATCGTTCGCATTGTCTTTAACAGGGCCGCGGCGGGAATGAATTAGTGCAATCAGAGAATATAATCCGTTTCGGCTGAAAAAACACGTCCCTGCAATCGCAAGCTAACTTTTTGACGAACCGCCTACTTTCCGCTACATCGGCAAATTGTGACACTGGGTTAACCTTGAATTCTCAAGATAGATTCCATCGTCCAATGCAAGTTTTGGGTCAAAGCGATATACTGATGACGATAAATGTTTATTCTGGTTTTTCTTCGGACGATCCAATGAAGCCCGTATTTTTTTCTGTCGTTTTCACCTGTGTTCTTTCCAGTTTCGCCTGTGCCCAATCCGCGCCTAACAGTGCTGCGATCTCGAACGCTGTTGCAGCAGTTCAGCAGATCGAACTCCACGGAGTTGGGCATGCTGAGGCTGTTGAGGCCATGAAAACGCTCAATGTGGTTGCGACGGACCAGATTCCGATGTTGTTCGACGCAATGGATGGCAGCAATGAAGTTTCTGCCAATTGGATCCGAGGAGCCATTCAAAAGTCGATTTCTCGTAGTGAAACTTTTCCTGCGGAACCGATCCGGGCTTACTTTGATGATCAAACTAGGAATCCGAAAGGTCGTTGGCTCGCGTGGCAACTTCTTGCGAAAAAGGAGCCTGAATTTCGAGCTTCCACGATCGCTGCATTGGCTACCGACGCGAGCATGCCGCTCCGTGAGATCGGGATTGCTAAGTTGATTTCAGATGCCAAAGAGATTGGCACGGACGTTGAAAAAATGGACGATGTCGCCAAAGACAAGAAGAAAGCGTTACTGCAAAACGCTCTGGAGAACGCACGCGATGTCGATCAAGTTAAATCGATCGCCAAATCACTGGCTCCGCTCGGCCAAGAAGTCAACTTGAGGACTCATCTTGGATTCATTGAAACATGGAATCTCGTTTCCGGCTTCGACAACAAGGAAGAATCCGGATTCGATGTCATCTATGAACCGGAGAAAGACATTTCTTCACTCGATCTTTCAAGCACGTACACCGTCGGCGATAAAAATGTTCCTTGGAAGGAAACTACCACGACCGAAGAAACCGGCGTCGTTGATTTGAACAAGGTGATCGCCAAAGACAAGGGTGTTATTGCGTATGCGGTTTCCAGCTTCGAAAGTTCCGCGGATG
>CAZORS010000324.1:0-4042 GCA_964582025.1 uncultured Pirellulaceae bacterium
AGGGACATTGGACATGTCACCCAAAGGGACGGAGTCCATAGTCATCTAACCGGTAAAAAAATGGACGATTGGACAACCAAGAAAGTATTCGTAACGGGCCACCGAGGGATGGTTGGTGCTGCAGTGGTTCGGGCTCTGAACGACATCGGCTGTCAGCATGTGGTCACACGAACGCGTCTAGAACTCGATTTGTGCGATCAAGCCGCCGTCAAATCGTTCTTTGAGTCTTCGAAGATCGATGTTGTCATCTTTTGTGCAGGAAAAGTTGGTGGTATCCACGCCAACAATACTTATCCCGCAGAGTTCATGCATCGGAATCTGGCCATGGCGGTTAACTCGATCGATGCTGCCTATCGCAACGATGTCGGCAGGTTTTTGTATCTTGGTAGTACGTGTATCTATCCGCGGAATGCTCCGCAGCCGATGCCAGAAGATTGCCTTCTCACAAGTCCGCTTGAAAAAACGAATGAAGCTTACGCGTTGGCGAAAATTGCCGGGTTGAAGATGTGCGAGTTTTACAGACGCCAGTACGGAGTCATGTTTCACTCTGCGATGCCTACTAACTTATACGGTCCCGGGGACAATTATCATCCGGAGAATTCACATGTGCTTCCCGCGTTGATTCGACGATTCCATGAAGCCATGGAGGCCGGTTCTCCATCGGTGACCATTTGGGGTACGGGAACTCCGCGACGCGAATTCCTGCATGTTGACGATTTGGCAAAAGCCCTTGTGCACCTTTGCAATCTTAGCGATCCGCCTGATTTAGTGAACGTCGGAACCGGAAGCGACATTTCCATTCTGGAGCTGGCTCAGAAGATTGCCGAAGTCGTAGGGTTTACAGGTGAAATTCTGACGGATCCGTCGAAACCTGATGGAACGATGGTCAAACGAACTAATATGGAACTAATGGAGTCAACTGGCTGGAAAGCTGCGATTGACCTCGAGCAAGGATTGCGAAGTGCCTACGCGGAATTTCTCGCCGAAACACAAAAGGGTGTTTTGCGGGAATCGTAATTTCAAATTGTGCTCACGGCATTCAATTAAAGAACTCACAAAATGACTCAAACGACAACGACTGAAAAAACAAAAATTTGCTGCCTAGGCGCTGGTTATGTGGGCGGACCTACCATGGCCATGATCGCCCATCAATGTCCCGACATCGACGTGCATGTCGTCGATCTGAACCCGGATCGAATCGCGGCTTGGAACTCGGAAGAACTTCCGATCTACGAACCGGGCCTCTACGACGTCGTCAAACAGGCTCGCGGACGCAACTTGCGATTCACAACCGATGTTCCCGGAGCAATTCGTGAAGCCAACATGTGTTTCATTTCCGTGAACACGCCGACGAAGACGTTCGGTATCGGTGCCGGACGAGCCGCCAATCTTGAATTCGTCGAAAAGTGTGCTCGTACGATTGCAGAGCATTCCGATAGCGACAAAGTCGTTGTCGAAAAGTCAACGTTGCCCGTTCGGACAGCGGAATCGGTGAAGAGGATTTTGACATCTTCCAGCTCGGGAGTGAAATTCGACGTTCTTAGCAACCCAGAATTTCTGGCAGAAGGAACGGCGATCGACGATTTGCTCAAACCAGATCGCATCTTGATCGGCGGTGACAACGCTGGTGCGATCGAAAAACTTGCTGACGTCTACAAGCAATGGGTTCCGAATGAAAAAATCATTCGCACGAACCTGTGGAGTAGTGAACTATCCAAGCTAACCGCCAACGCGTTCCTTGCTCAACGCGTCAGTTCGATCAACGCGATTTCAGCTCTTTGCGAAGCAACCGGAGCCGACGTGGATGAAGTCGCTGGAGCGATTGGAACGGACTCACGTATCGGACCGCGTTTCCTCAAAGCGTCGGTTGGTTTCGGCGGTTCTTGTTTCCAAAAAGATATTCTTAACTTGGTCTACTTGTGCGAACACTTCGGTTTGCCAGAAGTCGCCAAGTATTGGGAGCAGGTCGTCGTGATGAACGACTATCAGAAACGTCGTTTCTCAACCCGCATCGTCAAGAAGATGTTCAACACCGTGTCCGACAAGAAGATCGGGATCTGGGGTTTTGCTTTCAAGAAAGACACCAACGACACGCGTGAGTCAGCAGCGATCTACGTTTGTCGTGATCTGTTGGAGGAGCGAGCTCGTCTGACGATTTACGATCCGCAAGTAAGTCTTGAGCAGATTCGCAAGGACCTTGAATACCTAATGGCTGGTCCAGGCGGCGTACTTACCGAGGCTCAAAAAGAACTGATCTACAAGAACGTATCGGTCGCTCCGAGCGCAGAAGCGGCGGCTGATGGAGCTCACGCGATCGCCGTGATGACAGAATGGGACGAGTTCCGGGATCAGGATTTCGAGTCGATCTACAAAACGATGATGAAGCCGGCATTTGTTTTCGATGGCCGCAATGTCCTGGATGCAGAAAAGCTTTCAGGGATTGGTTTCGAAATCGAAAGTATCGGCAAATCAGAATAACAATCGCAGTGGCCGTAGCTGAACTCGTCAAGAGTTCCGAAACCGAAGCGAAAACATCGGAAGTCTTGACGACATCCGCTACCTCAATCAGCGTTCACTGAACGTTGTTGGAATTAAGCACATGCCAACGGAACAGGAAAAACAATGGATCGCTGCCTGGCGTAGTGCCGGACCGGCGTTGGAACGGATTCGCCATGACGAGCTTCAGAACTTAGGTGAAGACGCAGGCACAAGGCAGGCCATGTTGTTGGGAGTCGCACCCGAATTACTCGTGCCGCGAGAGTCGGCAATCGGCAAACTCAGCGAATTACTCTCAAAACAAAGCAAAGTGTAAGGCGAGAATCGTAAGAGCTGAATTGACCGAGTTGAATAAAGCAATAAACAATATTTTGATGGTTGCCGTCGAAACGGGGCTCTATTTGGATCAGTGCGGTTGGCCTTACTGTTTCATCGGTGGTGTTGCCTATCAACGATGGGGAGAGCCACGGCAGACGGTCGATGTAGATGGCGTGTTGTTTTCTGGTTTTGGTGATGAGCAAAAGTTCGCGGAAGCACTTACTTCAGATTTCAAATCTCGAATCGATGATCCTGTTCAATTTGCAATTCAGAATCGAATCTTGCTTTTAGAAAGTTCATCCGGCGTCGGTATTGATCTGTCGCTTGGAGGATTGCCTTATGAAGAGCGAATGATTTCGAGATCAACTGATTGGGATGTGCCTTCGCACGGTAGGATCAAGACCTGCTCAGCTGACGATCTGATTGTTTTGAAGACCGTTGCCAGCCGCCCTCAAGACTGGATCGATGTCGAAAAAGTCATCATTCGCCAAGACAATAAATTGGATCGCGAATTGATCATGAAAGAACTCCAGCCATTGGCTGACCTGAAAGAAGAACCCGAGACCGTCAAGCAGCTACAGCGATTGTTTGACAAGCATGTTAACTGATTTTTCGAATACTATAACTTTACGACAACGACTATGAAAAAAGCACTTATCACCGGAATCACTGGCCAGGACGGCTCCTATCTCGCAGAATTATTGCTTGAAAAAGGCTACGAAGTCCACGGCATCGTCCGTCGAAGTAGCTCTTTCAACACTCAGCGAATCGATCACATCTATCAGGATCCGCACGAGGATCAACCGAAGCTTGTTCTGCACTACGGAGACCTGACTGACGGACAGGGCATCACGAATCTGGTTTTGGATATTGAACCAGATGAAATTTACAACCTTGGTGCTCAGAGTCACGTGCGTGTTTCGTTTGATGCACCGGCTTACACCGTTGGGGTAACGGGCATCGGAGCTTTGAATGTTTTGGAGGCCGCACGCCAGTTGAAGAAGAAAAAGGAAACGCGAGTCTATCAGGCATCGTCTTCGGAGATGTATGGCGATGTATTTGAAACGCCTCAGACTGAAAAGACTCCTTTCTGCCCGCAGTCACCGTACGCTTGTGCGAAGGTTTTCGCGTTCCACCAAACGGTGAACTATCGCAATGCGTACGACATGTATGCGGTGAACGGCATTCTGTTCAACCACGAATCGCCTCGTCGTGGCGAGACATTTGT